>CAVQVY010000039.1:0-35049 GCA_963717185.1 Candidatus Dormiibacterota bacterium
CTCGATGAGCAGGAAGCCCACCACCGGCATGAGCAGGCCGGCCAGCAGCCCGACGCGCAGGTTGACCCGCGCCGCCCAGGACTGGAACGTGCGCTCCGGTGCGTCGCCGCGGCCGCCCCGGAGCTTGAGCGCCGCGTAGGCCGCGCAGAACAGCGCGGTCCAGCTGACGTTGCCGATCAGCCGGTGGATGAGCAGCGGCCAGTACACGGGGTTGAACACCGGCTCGGTGAGGCCGGCGTCGACCGGGTTGATCAGGTACGCGTCGATGCCGACGATCAGCACCATGAACAGCGTCTGCAGCGCGAAGACCGCGGTGCCCAGGGTGGCGTGGCGGCGCGGGTCCATCGAGGCGAAGCTGTTGCGGTACCAGACCAGCAGCGGCGTCGAGCACGAAGAACAGCCCGAAGGCGAGCGCCACCAGCCAGAGGAACTTGTTGACCAGCTGGCCGAACTCGTTGGCCCACAGCCCGGTGATCAGCACCACCGCGAACACCGCGAAGGTGGCGCCGAGGCTGAAGATCAGGTAGTAGGCGTTGGCAAGGCTGCGCGCATAGCGCGCGGTGCGCGGGTCGCCGGTGGCGACGTGGTGCCACTCCGCAGCGACGGCCAGGGTGATCGCGCCGAGGCTGAACTCGGCGATGAGGATGTGGACCAGGAAGACGATCCCCACCGACACGTTGTTGCCGATGCCGGGGAAATCGGGCGTCGTGACCTGGAGGCCGAGCACGTCAGCCCTCGGGCAGCGCCGCGGTGATCCGTCTGCCGAGGTCGTCGATGACCGGCGCGGTGATCTCGTTGAGACCGCCGCCGCCGCGCGGTCGGGCCGCGCCGGCCGCCGGCGTCGTGGTGCACGGGGCAGCCCGCCGCGGTCGGCGCGTGATCGGCGCCCGACCGGGCAGCGCCGCTGCATCGCCGTCGGGGCGCCGTTGCGCTGCATGCGCGCCCGCGCCTCGGCGATCCCGGCCTCGACGTGCAGCACGCCGACCTGGGGGGCGCCGAGCGCGATCGCCAGCCGCTCGACCTGCTCGGTGGCGAGGTTGCGCAGGAAGCCCGCGGGGATGCGCTCGATGCGGTCGTCGGCCTCGTCGGTCCAGGGCAGGCGGCGGCGCTGGTCGACGGCCGGACCCGTGTGTCCCTCCACGCCGAGCGGCGCGCGATGCGGGCCGGCGTTGTCGTCGAGGGCGTCGAGCTCGGGCGCGACGAACGGCTCGGCGACCTCGGCGGTGATCGCCGGCAGACGGCGGGTCCGCGCGTGCTTCTCGACGATCGCCTTGACGCGCGCGGCGCAGGTAGCCCGCGGGCAGCTGCTGGAGCACGCGGCGCGCCTCGACCGTCCAGCCCAGCTTGGCGCCGTCGAACGCCACCTGGCGCGGCGTCGCCCTCGCCCGCGCGCGGCGGCGCGGAGCGCGTCGCTGTCGAGGCGCTCGAAGGCGTCGCGCGTCGCCACCGCACACCGGGCAGCGCTGCGGGGTGTCGCTGCGCGCCGCGTACCCGCAGGTGCGGCAGACGGCGCGCGCGTCCTCGAGCGGGGGCTCCTCGAGCATGGCCTGCTCCGCTCCGTCGACAGTGGCGGCGGTCTCGGCGATGCGGCGCTGCACGCGCGCGAACGGCATCAGCTCGTCGAGCGCCGTTGCGACATCGCCGGACGAGACGACGCTGTGGCCGCGCTCCATCGCCCAGCGCAGCACCGCGGTGCGGGCCAGCCCGCGCGCCCCGCCCGGGACGGCGGCCATGCGGTCCTCGGCCTCAGGCGTCCACACCACCGACGCGTCGGCGCGCACGTCGATCGGCGGTGTGAAGCTGCCGCTGCTGACCAGGACGTTGCACGGCGCCAGGCGCAGCAGCTGCTCGGTGTTGCTGCCCATGTCCATGGCGGCGTCGGAGTGCACACCGATGCGGCCGAGCACGAGCAGCCACGGGCGGGTCTCGCGGGCGTGGCGCAGCACGCGCTCGAACGCCTTGCCGTCGAGCAGCGTGATGGGCAGGTCCACGCCCTCCTCCGCGGCGGTGGCGCGGGCGACGCGCAGGTGGAACTCGTAGATCTTGGCGAGCCCGGTGTCGATGATCTCCTCGTGGAGCGCCTCCTGCTCCTTGAAGCGGAAGATCTTCGACGCCTTCTCCGAGAGCACGTCGACGATGCCGTTGAAGACCGCGTAGTGGAGGTACGGGTCGTAGACCGCCACCGCCTCGACCCGCTTGTCGAGCGCGCGTCCGAGGGCCAGCGCGGTGCGCAGGCCGGCGAACGACTGCGGCGAGCCGTCGATGGCGACGAGGATGCCGCCGTCCATGGCGCGCGTCGCCGGTGGTGCGGATGATCAGCAGGTCACGGCGGATGCGGCGGGCCACGCGCTCGGTGACGCTGCCCAGCTGGGACTCCTTCACCGCGCCGGTGCCCAGCGCTCCCATCAGCACGAGGTCGACGTCCGTCGCTCTCGTCGACGTCGGCGACGATCTCCTCCCAGTTGCGGCCGTCGCGCATGCGGGCCTGAACTGCACGTCGCGCTCGAGGCAGCGGAAGCGGAGCACGTCGGTGTAGCTGTCGCTGATCAGCTCGAGGCCGGTGGTGATCAGGCTGTCGTGGATGCGCCGCTGGCGCAGCAGCTCGGCCTCGTCCTGGTACTCCTCGGGGAGCGTGTACTCCATCTGCTTGAAGCGGTAGTCGTGCATGCGCGCTGCGTACACGTGCATGCCGATGACGCGCGCGTCGAGGGCGTCGCGAGCTCGAGGGCCACCGTGCTGGCGGCGTCCGAGTGCTCGGAGTTGTCGAGGGCGACGTAGATGTTGGAGTACATCCGCTCCCTGCCACGCAGATGCAACGTCGACCGCCCCGCGTGACGGGTCCGGCGCCGGCCGGCGCGCCACCCGTGACCGCGCGGCTGATGATAGCGAGCGGGGTCGCGCGCCCGGTGCGCAGCCTGCGCGCCGCGCTGCGTAGAATCGCGTCGAGCGCTGCGACCAGCATGGAGGTGAGCGATGGCCGGCGAGTCCGGAGCGCCCCGCTGCCCGGTCGCCGCACGAGTCGACGCTGACGCTCCGCGGCTGCCCGCGTGCCCGCGCACCCCGCGGTGTGACATGGACGCCGGAGGGCCAGGCCGCCGCGGCGACCGGCCGGGAGCGCGCGGCGGTGAGCCGGATCGCACCCGGACCGCGCCGTGGCGATGGCCGAGCGCGTCGTCGAGGCGCGCGCACAGCGCGACCGCGTCGAGGAGATCACCGACCTCTTCGTGCGCACCCTCGGCAAGAAGCTCGGCTACGGCCACCCGCTCAGCGAGCGCACCGGCACGGAGGTCGTGTTCACCTGGACGCCCGAGGCCGAGGCGCGGCTGGCGGAGGTGCCCGAGTTCTGCCGCGACCTCACCCGCTGGCGCGTCGAGTGGACGGCGCGCAAGCTCGGCCTCGGCACCACCATCACCCCGCAAGGAGATGGAGGTGAAGTACGAGCTCTGGGGCCGCGTGTCCCACGCCATCGAGGAGCGCGACCGCGACGCGCTGCCCTGGACGCGATTCGGCCCGGGCCGTTTCGAGCGCATCCCCGACTTCGTGCGCGGCCAGGTGCTCGAGGCGGTCGAGGGCAACGCCCGCACGCTCGGGCTGTCCGAGGTGAACGACGCGGTGGTCGACCTGGTCATCGACCAGTGGGTGAAGACCGGCGACTTCCACGAGGGCCGCTACGGCTTCAGGTAGTCACCTCGGTCCACGAGCCTCGGTGATTGCCCGCACGACGTCGAGGGACGGGACCGCCTGGTCGGCGTGGTCCGTGCACATCGGGATGAAGACCGAGTACTCGCCCACCTTGCTGGTCGCGTAATGCGTCGCCGGCCGGTCGCAGTTCACAAAGTCGTCGCCCTCGACCACCATGCACTTGGCCACGTCATCTCCTCCTCAATCGGGCCAGTATTGTTCTTCGCGGATGGCCTTGTCGTCGAATCCGTGGCGGCGCATGATCCCGCGACCGTTGGTGATCATCCCGGGGTGACCGCAGAGGTAGATCGGCCCCGGAGCCCGGCACCAGCCCGGCGGCGTCGGCGTGCTTGCGCATCACGTCCTCGACACGGCCGGTCTCCCCGGTCCACTCCGGCTCGTCCCAGGGCCGGCTGATGGTCGGCACGTAGGTGAACCAGTCGCAGCGCCTGGTCGAGGTCGCGGAGCTCCTCCTCGTAGCCGAGCTCCTCGGACCGGCTCGCCCCCTGGAGAGCAAGCACGGGCTGGTCGGCGGTCCACTCCCCGCGCCAGCTGGCGCCGCCGCAGACTGCGCAGGATGCTGACGAAGGGCGCGATCCCGGTGACGGTGGCGACGAAGAGGTGGGGCTGATCGACCACAGGCGCGTCCTTGAGGAACAGGCCCTTGCAGCGCCTGCGCACCAGCGTGCTCTCGCCGATGGGCACGTCGTGGAGCGGGGCGGACAGCTCGCCCTCGGGGACGCGCTCGATGAAGAGCTCGATCTCGTCCTCGGCCGGGTCCGAGGCGATCGAGTACGGGCGCTCGACGATGCGGCCGTCCAGCTCCAGGCCCAGGGTCACGTACTGGCCGGGACGGAACGGGAGCTCGCACGTCGGGGCGGATCCGCACCACCCAGAGGTCGGTGGCGAGGTCGCGGCGCGAGACCACGGTCGCAGCCGCGTACTTCTCGGTGTCGATCATGCGCGCGTCAGTGTAGGGAGCCGGGGGTGGCTGACCGATCGGCCGGTCACGTGCGCGACGTGACCGGTCCGCTCGCGCTGGTCGGCGGCGCCGAGTTCCAGACCGGCAACTCCGAGCAGGACGCGGTGCTCGCCGAGGCAGCCGCCGGCCGCCCCGCGTACGTGGTGTGCGCCGCCGTCCGAGCCCACCCGGAGCAAGCCGTGGCCACCGCACGCAGGTGGTTCGCGACGCTCGGCGTGGAGATGACGGAGCTCCGCGTGCGGTCGCGCGGCGACGCATCGCGTGGCGGAGACCGTGGACGCCGCGCGCAGCGGCCGGGCTCGTCTACCTGGCCGGTGGCGACCCGGGGCGCACCGTGCAGCTGCTCGCCGGCACTCCGGTATGGGAGGCGATCGTCCGCGCCTGGCGCGGCGGCGCGGCGCTGGCGGGCTCGTCGGCCGGGGCCATGGCCCTGTGCCGCTGGACGCTGATCCGCGATCGCTGGCCCCAGCACGACACCCGCCGTCCGACGGACGCGCTCGGCGTGGTCCCCGACTGCGCGCTGCTCCCCCACTTCGACACCTTCGGCGAGCGCTGGATCCCGTCCGCGCAGCAGGCGCTCGGCGCTGAGACCACGCTCGTCGGCGTGGACGAGCGCAGCGCCGCGCTGTGGCGAGACGGTGCGTGGACGAGCGATGGGACCGGGGGCGGTGACCGTCGTACGCGGACAGGGCCGGCAGCGGACGACCGCGGGCGGCACGGTCAGCGGCATCCCGCAACCTACACTCGGCGACTCGTGACCACGCAGTCCGCTGCCGATCGCATGGCGCTCATCGAGCGCAACACCGCCGAGGTGATGGGCCGCGACGACCTGCTCCGGCTGCTCGGCACCCCGACGCCGATCCGCCACTACATCGGCTTCGAGATCTCCGGCAAGGTCCACCTCGGCACCGGGCTGGTGTCGATGAGCAAGGTGGCCGACTTCCTGGCAGCGGGGATCGACTGCCACATCCTGCTCGCCGACTGGCACACCTGGATCAACGACAAGCTCGGCGGCGACCGCGAGCTGATCCGCCGCATCGCCACCGGGCTACTTCACCGAGGCGATGCGCGCGTCGCTGCTGGCGGTGGGCGCCGACCCCGCGCGCGTGCACTTCGTGCTCGGCACCGAGCTGTACGAGACCAACCGCGACTACTGGACGACGGTGATCGAGGTGAGCCGCAACACCACGCTGGCGCGGATGCTGCGCAGCATCAGCATCCTCGGGCGCGAGCAGAGCGACTCCGTGGACTTCGCCAAGCTCATCTACCCGGCGATGCAGGCGGCCGACATCTTCGCGCAGGGTGTCAACCTCGCACACGCCGGCACCGAGCAGCGCAAGGCGCACGTCATCGCGCGCGACGTGGCCACGCGGATCCGCACCAACCGGCTCCTCGACAGCGACGGCCACGTCATCAAACCCGCGGCGGTGCACCACCACCTGCTGCTCGGCCTGCGCAAGCCGCCGGTGTGGCCGCTGCCTGATGACGTCGACCCGTCCACCCTGAAGATGAGCAAGTCGGACCCGTCGTCGGCGGTGTTCATCCACGACGATCCCGACACCATCCGGCGCCGCGTCGCCAAGGCGTTCTGCCCGCCCGAGGAGACACGCTTCAACCCGGTGCTCAACTGGTTCGACCAGCTCGTCTTCGCGCTCGGCGACGCGCCGGTGCACGTCGAGCGCAGCGCCGCCAACGGCGGCGCCGATGACCTTCGACACGTATGAGGAGCTCGCCGGCGCCTACGGCCAGGGCCGGCTCCACCCCAGCGACGCCAAGAACGCGCTGGCCGTCCGTCTCATCGACCGGCTGGAGCCGGCGCGAGCTCACTTCGCCAGGCCGGAGGTGGCGGCGATGCTCGCGGAGGTCGAGGCCGCGCTCTCACCGCGGCGCTGAGCCGCCGGTCAGACGCGCGCCAAGGTCCCGTCGACGGCTGCGAAGGCCATGGTCACCGCCTCGTCGGCGCTGCCGGCCCGGCGGATCCCGGGGTCGGGCAGGTGGTCACCGGGCGCGCGGATCTCCCAGGTGTCGAGCCCGATCACAGGGCGGCCCTTGCGCAGCGCCAGCGCGATCTCGCTGATGGTGCCGTACGCGCCCCCGATCGCGATGATCACCGGGCAGGCGCGCACGATGAGCGCGTTGCGCATCTCGCCGAGCCCGGTGGGAATGGCGATCGACACCTCGGCGGCGGCCTCGCTCGGGCTGTCGCCGGGGAGCAGGCCGATGCTGAAGCCGCCCGAGCGCGCCGCGCCGCGCGCAGCGGCCGCCATCACCCCGCCGAGGCCGCCGCAGACGACGATGCCGCCGCGCGCCGCGATCAGGGCACCGACGCGCTCCGCCACCTCGTTGGTGGCGGGGTCGTCCCGCGAGGTGCCGCACACCCCGATCAGCGGTGGTCGCGAGGGCCGCGTCGGCGCCGTCATGGCCCCAGCGTGAAGCTCACCGCAGTCCCACCGCACGCTGCACGCGCAGCAGGGTCACGTCGGCGACCGTGCGCGCGCGTTCGGCGGCGTCGTCCAGGACACCCAGCAGCCACGGCTCGTCGCCGCGGATGGTGCGGTACATCGCCTGCACCGGCGCCAGCGCGTCGATGATGGCGTCGGCGACCGCGCTCTTGAGGGTGCCGTAGTTGCGCCCGGCGAACTCGGCCAGCGCCTCTTCGCGGGTGGTGCCGCGCAGCGCGGCGTGGATGTCGAGCAGGTTGGCCACGCCCGGGCCCACCGGCTCGGCGACGACGGGGTTGGTGTCGGTGGTGGCCCTGGCGATCTTCTTGCGAACCGTGTCCGGCGGGTCGAGCAGGAGGATCGCGTGCGCCGGCTTGGTCAGCGCGGTGCTCTTGCTCATCTTGGCGGTGGGGTCGTCGAGGCCCATGACACGCGCCCCGGTGTCGCGGATCAGCGGTTCCGGCAGCCGGAAGACATCCCCGCGCAGGCTGTTGACCCGCTGGGCGATGTCGCGGCACACCTCCACGTGCTGGCGCTGGTCATCGCCGACGGGGACGTAGTCGGCGTCATAGAGGAGGATGTCGGCGGCCATCAGGCATGGATAGGTGAGCAGCCCCGCGGCGGCGCGCTCGCGCTCGCGCCCGGTGCCGGCCTTCGACCGGTACTGGGTCATGCGCTCGAGCCAGCCGAGCGGCGTGTGGCACTCGAGGATCCAGCCCAGCTGGGCATGTGCGCTCACGTGGGACTGCACGAAGATGACGCTGCGATCGGGGTCGAGCCCGCACGCGATGAACAGCGCCGCCAGCTCGAGAACGCTGCTGCGAACCAGCTCCGGGTCCGGGACAACGGTCAGGGCGTGGAGGTCGACGATGCAGAAGTAGTTGTCGTACCTGTCCTGCTCGCGCGCCCAGTGGCGCAATGCGCCGAGGTAGTTGCCGAGGTGCAGCTGGAAGGTCGGCTGGATGCCGCTGAGCACGCGAGGACGTTCGCCGCGCGGCGGTACGGTGTCGACGGCGGCAGGGCTGGACACGTCCGCGAAGGATACCGGCGTCCTCCCGCCGGTCGCGGTCGGTCAGGAGCGCGCCCGACCAGTCCCGGAACGGCGGCCGCCCTGCGGCCGGCGGGCCGTCGCAGACCGCGCGCCGGCGGCCCTGGTGCGGCTGCGGCGCGGCTGCACCACCCGCATGCGCGGGCCCCAGACCTGCTCGAGGAACGTGTCGATCTCGCCGAACAGGCGGTCGGGGCGCAGGCGCATCTCCAGGATCGAGCTGGCCTCGACGAGGCGGCCGTTGGGAAGCTCCTTGCTGAGCATGCCGGCGTCGGAGAAGGGATGCACCGGGTCGCGGTGGTGGCCGATGACCAGCGCCGGGGCCGTGAAGGTGTGTCGCTCTTCGCGGTGCGGCGCGGTGCGCCCGAAGAACAGCCCCTGGAGGAGCGCGCCGCTCGGCCCGGGGTCCTGGCGCACGGCGTCGAGCACGATGTCGATGTTGAACGGCACCACCGAGGAAGGGATCAGGCGCGCCAGCCGCGACACCACGCGCATGAAGGGCTCGCCGAAGGTGACGGCGACGAGCAGCGGCGCGAATGCCACGGCGCTCGACACCAGGGCGTTGTCGAGCACCGGCATCTCGAGCACCATTCCTCGCAGCCGTTTCGGCGCGATCGACGCCACCTCGAGCGTGATGTTGGCGCCGAGCGAGGTGCCGCCCACCACGGCCTGGTCGAGCTTCAGGTGGTCGAGCAGTGCGACCACGTCCCGCGCGAACTGGGTCATCGAGTAGCGCCACATGTCCCGGGGACGGGCGGAGTCACCCTGGCCGAGAGGGTCGAGCAGGATGACCCGGTGGCCGCGGTCGGCGAGGTGCTCGGCGAGCGGCGTGTTCATCCGCGCCGGGAGCAGCAGCCCCGGGAGCAGGACCACGGGGCGGTCGCCGGCACCGTGCACCGTGTAGGCGAGCCGCTGACCCCTGCTGCGGAAGCTGCCGTGGCGGACGCTCTGAGGCATGCGTGGTCTCCCCCCGTGGACGTGGTCCCGGTGATTTCTGCGTCGCTCGTACCGATTGCGCACGGTTTCGACCACCCCGTCCGTAGACTCCCGGGATGGCGGGGAGGATCGTGCTCTTCGGGGCGACGGGGTACACGGGAGCCCTGGCCGCCGAGGAGCTGGCGACGCAGGGTGTGCCGGCCGTGCTGGCCGGACGCGACCGGGGGAAGCTGGACGCGCTCGCGGCCCGGGTCGGTGGGAACCTGGAGGTCGCCGTCGCGGACGTGGCCCGGCCGGACACGGTTGCCGCCCTGGTGGGACTGGGCGACGTGCTGGTGAGCACGGTCGGGCCGTTCGCTCGCTGGGGTGAGGTGGCAGTCACCGCCGCCATCGAGCGCGGAGCGCACTACGTCGATTCCACCGGCGAGCCCGCGTTCGCGCGCCGCGTGTTCGAGGAGTTCGGCCCGGCAGCCGAGCGCGCAGGCGTGGTGCTGCTCACCGAGTTCGGCTATGACTGCGTGCCCGGCAACGTCGTCGCCGCCATGGCGCTCGAGGACGCTGGCCCGGCGGCGGTGCAGGTCGACGTGGGTTACTTCGTGAGCCGGGGGCGGCCCAGCCGGGGCACGCTGGTCTCGTTCCTGGGCGCCGCCCGCGCCCCGAGCTTCTCCTGGCGCGGCGGCGCGCTGGTGACCGAGCGGGGCGGCGCGCACATCCGCAGCTTCGACCTCGGCGGTCGCTTTGCGGACGGACTGTCGTTCGGTGGCTCGGAGCATTTCGGCCTGCCGCACAGCTACCCCCGCCTGCAGACCATCGGTACCTACCTGGGCTGGTTCGGTCCTCTGACCAAGGCGGTTCGGGCGTTCAGCTCGGCGCAGGCGGAGCTCGAGAGGCTGCCGGGGGTGAGCGCGCTGGTCGAACGCGCCACCGAACCGCTCACCCGCCGGTCGGGCGGCGGCCCGGACGCTGCGGCGCGCGCTCGGATGACCTCACGGGTGGTCGCGGTGGCTCGCGACGCGGGGGGCAGGGAGCTGGCCCGCGCTCGTCTCGAGGGCGTCGACGCGTACACCCTCACGGCGCGGCTGCTGGTGTGGGCGGCGACGCGGCTGCGGGACGGCGCCACGCCCACCGCCGGGGCCCGCGGGCCGGTCGAGGCATTCGGCCTCGACACCATGGCCCGCGCGCTCGCGGATGCGGGTCTTCCCCGCGTCGCTTAGCTTCCGGAGTCGCCAGGTCCGTACTTGAACGACAGGGCCACGCGGGTGCGGAAGCGCGCCACCTTGCCGTCCTCGACGGTGAGGTCCAGCTTCACGACCTCGGCCACGCGCAGGTCGCGCAGGGTTCCGGAGGCGGTCTCGACGGCGCGGCGAGCCGCGTCCTCCCAGGAACTCGGTGCTGACACCGACGAGCTCGGTGACGCGGTAGACGGAGTCGGCCATGGACGTGTCCCTCCAGGAGATCTGACAAGGCTGTGCATTCTGGCGGCTGAGCACAGGCCCCGACGATGCCGAGGTGCCGGCTGGCTAGGATGGTCGCCATGGGCGTGCTGCGCTTCCTCGCTCGAGCGATGTTTGCCTGGATCTTTCTCGCCGCGGGCGTGAAGACCCTGACCGAGCCGGGCGGCCGTCCGGACCTCGTCGCCAAGACGCTGCCGCTGCCGGAACCCGAGCTGATGGTGCGGATCAACGGCGGCCTGATGGTGGCCGGCGGGGTCGCCCTGGCGCTCGGCATCAAGCCCCGGCTGGCCGCCGTCGGGCTGGCGGCGACGCTGGTGCCGACCACGTACGTGGGTCACCAATTCTGGAACCAGGAGGACCCCGCCGCGAGGCGCAACCAGCAGATCCATTTCAACAAGAACGTCACCATGATCGGCGGCCTGCTCACCTACGCGCTGACCGAGCACGGCTGACCGTGTATCGGGGTGACAGGCAACCGGCGCCCTGATACCAAGCCCTGAGGGGGCGAATGCCTCCTCAGGGTTCTCCTTGTACAGGGGTTGAGCTCGCGGTTCTGCGCCACACCCATACTGCGCCGGCGAGCACGAGCATCGCCGCGCATGCAAGCTCGATGGCAACGTCCCAGTGCAAGACGCTGGATGTGCCCAGCGCCCACAGGGCGCCGACAAGCATCCCCGAGTACTGCGACAGCCAGATGACCGAATTGAAGCGGCCCATGTAGCCCGGCGGGGCGAGTCGTTGGACCTCGGTTCCGCCCCAGATGTCAAACGAGCTCCCGGCGAGTGAGCTGACTGCCAGCAGCGCAAATGCCGCAATCAGAGTCGACACGGCGCTGAAAGCTGCCAGTGAGACGAGTTCAGCCACCACCACAAAGAACACTGCAGCCCTAACCCACGGTCGAGGGGGTGTGGCACGGAGCGCGATGATCCCTCCGAGGGTTCCTCCAACCCCGACCGCCGTGTATAGATAGCCAACCGCGGCATCGCCTCCGTACCGCTCGTGGGCGGCTACCACCAGGAGCGCTTGGGTTACGGTTACGGCAACGCCGGTGCTGAAGTTCGCCGCCGCTACTCCTCGGATCACCGGGTCATGCAGCGCAAGTCGCACGCCGGCCAACGTGCTGGAGCGGTGGGGCCCGTCATCGCCACGTGTTCCTTCGTATGTGCCCTGACCGCGCGGCAAGGTCGCTATAAGCACCGCGCTGACAGCGAAGGTGGCGGCATCCACGGCGAAGAGGAAGTCGGGACCGGTGCGCGTGAGGAGGACCGCACCGATCGCAGGGGCCACAAAAATGCTGCTACTGAAGAACAGCCAGTAAGCGGCGTTCGCGCGCGGCAGCGACGAGTTGGGTACGAGGCGAGGGAGCATCGATCCCTGGCTGGGTCGCGAGAGAGCACCGGCGAACTGCGCGATCGCTACCACGACGAAGAGTGCTGCGACAGAGCTCGCTCTGTGCGACGGGATCAGCAGTCCCGTGAACACTGCCTGGACGCCGGCAGCCGAGATCATGACGGGTCGTGCAGAGAAGCGATCCGCCAACCCGCCCCCCAGCCACGGCCCCAGAGCACGCGGCGCCACGCGAACCAAAATGTACGCGGCGGGCCCGGCCGGGTTGCGTGTCAGCTGGAACAGCACGACGACCAGAGCGACAGTAGTGAGCCAGTCGCCGTAGGCCGACAGGAAGACCGCCACGAAGAAACGGACGACGGCTCCACCGGGCGCGCGGACACGCGGCGGCGGCGCCGCCGGCACAAAACGCGCCGGCGGCCTAACCCCCTCGCTCGGAGCGCCCTGCTCTAGCCCAATCGCCACGCGGGCAACAGTGGCAGAGGAGCATCCCCTTGTGTGACGAGCACCGTCACCGATGCGTCACGAGCATGTCCAAGGATCCGTTACACGAACGGACTACCCTTGGCCATGAGTTCCTGAGGCCTAGCCCCAGATCGAGTGTTGGCACTGGGTATCCCAGGTTGCCATCAATTGCCCTCCATCAACTGAGCCCTTGCTCAGCACCTGGTGGGACTGTGGGGGCAAAGGGCGACTCCGATGGGCGCACTTGAACCGCTCTGCCTGTTTGACGCGCAATATTTACCAGTCTTTGCAGGGTTTCTCTCGTGGGAGCCCGACTCCGCGCAGGTCTCGAACTCGACGCCAATGTGGCGATCGTGTCGCAGAGGTCCCATTTGGACCTCGCCGCGCCGACGATGATCACGATGGCAAACGTAGGGGTCTTGGCTGGAGTTCGGCGCCTGCATCGACTGCTGCCCGAGGAGCGGCGGCCGGCGCCCGTAGGCTTCAGCCCTGGGTTGTACGCGTTTGTGGGCCTCCTGGCAGCCGCATCGCTGGTGCTCGCCTGGGCGACCTTCCAACCCGTCAGTGACCTGTTGACCCTGGGGATAGGCGCCGCAGTGGTGTTCGCGGCGGCTTATTGCGCCGTTCGCATGACTGATGAAGTCGATAGCCTGTGGACAGCGAGCGTTTTCGTCCATCTCGCAATGACCTTCACGTTCGGACCGCTCGGTGCGCTGGCTGCTTCTGTGAGCCAGGCCACTGCGCACGGAGCTCGGATGAGGCCAGGCTGGTTTCGCGGTGTCTTCAATGGCGCGAACTTCTACCTAACGGACCTCAGCGCGTGGGCTGTGTTCGTTACCCTGAGCCGCCTCCACCAGCGGCGTGTTGTGGGGCGCCTTTTCTGCCACCGTGGCGGCTGCTGTCGAGTGCACTGTCAACAGCAGCTTGCTCGCCATGGTGATCGTCCTCGCGTCCCACGGCGCAGTCAATGGTTGGAACGTCTTCAGGCGCACGATCTCCTCGCTCTTTCTTTACAACATCGGGTACGGGTGGGCCGCCTTCGGCGCTGTGCTTCTGTACGGGGTTGCCGGCAGCATCGGGTTCACAACAACGCTTCTTCCGATCATCCTGCTCCAAGGGTTCCTCGTCCTCCTGGCCCGCCGGATCAAAGCCCAGGAGCAGGAGCGCGAAGCGCACGCCAAAGAACGCGAGGCGCTGCTCCAGCAGGCGATCGACGCCAGCGATGCTGAACGCAAGCGGATCGCCAGCGACCTGCACGATGGCGTCGTTCAGACGCTGGCGGGCCTCGCCTTCTCCCTCGCGGCACGCGGGTCCGGCAAGACAGAGGATCCGCAGCTCCTCGAGGCTGCCCGACACGCTCCGCTCGTCGGTGACCGACCTGCGCACCCTGATGATCGAGATCGCGCCCCCGGACCTCGGCGAGACCGGCATGGACGGCGCCCTGCGCAAGCTGCTCGAGCCGCTGCCGGCCCGCGGCATCGAGGTGGAGCTCGACGCCGGCACCGCCACCCACCTTCCGCCGGACAAGACGTCGCTGGTGTTCCGGGTCGCCCAGGAGGCGATCCGGAATGTCGTGAACCACAGCCAGGCCACCAAGGTGATCACCAAGCTCCGCTTCGTCGACGGCACGGTGACCCTGCAGGTCGACGACAACGGCCGTGGCTTCTCGGCGGCCGATCGCTCACGCCGCCGTGAGGAGGGTCATGTGGGCCTTCACCTGCTCAACAACGCGGTCGAGGCATCGAGTGGCCGCCTCTCGCTGACCAGCGAGCCCGGTCGCGGGACCTCGCTTATGCTGACCTTGCCATGCTAGAGACCGGCCCAACGGTGATCCGCGTCCTCATCGCCGACGACCATCCGCTGATGCGCAAGGGTCTGGCGGACATCCTCAACGGTGTGGAGGACATCGAGGTGGTGGGCTCCGCCGAGGACGGCGCCGCGGCGATCGCGCTCGCACATGCGGTGAAGCCGGACATCGTCCTCATGGACATCTCGATGCCCGGGATGGATGGCATCGAGGCCACCGAGAAGCTCATCGAGATGGCCTCCGACGCCCGGGTGGTGATGCTGACCTCGTACTCAGAGCGCGAGAAGATCACCCAGGCCCTGGCCGCCGGCGCGGTGAGCTACCTCACCAAGGACGCGCCTCCCGAGGCGGTGATCCGCGCCATCAGGTCCGCTGCCGCGGCCGACGAGACCCGGCCGGCCGACTGAGGGGTATCTCGGCGATCTCGCCGGATGTAGGGTTTGGTGCGCGCGGTACGTTTTAACAGCAGGCGCGCAACTGCGTGAACCAGCGCCTGGGCAGGGAAGTCAACTTGGTTGCGCCGATCACCGTCGTTCTGCTGGCCGAGCCGGTGCGCTCGCTGGCTGCCACGACGGCCGGCTGCTCAAGCACGCCGGTGCTTCCCGAGTCGCCCGCCGGCCCCGTCCTGCTGATCGCGAGTGCCCTTGCCGCGATCGGCTTCCTCGCCTACCGGCGCCACCACCGGGGCCTCGCCGCACCCATCGTCTCGATCCTCACGATCGTGCTCGTCACCGGAGCCCTGCTCACGCACCGTCCTCGCCGTGGCGGCGACGAGCACGTGCGCCGGCGACGGCAGTCTGCGGGCGGCGTCCTCGCGGCTCAGACCGACACGCCGTTCACGGGGGCGGACATCCCGTGGATCATCGCTGCGTTCCTGGTCCTGGCGGGCACGGTGGTGACGGCAGTCGCCCGACGCCGCCGCCGCCAGCAACTGACCGGCTGCAGCCCACCCGGGGGTGGGTCGCTCAGCCTGCTCGATGCAACCGGTGGCGACGCAGCACCGGCACGGCGACCACGCCGGCGATGAGGGGCAGGAGCGCACCGAGCGGCACCTCAGGGACCGCCGCAGGCAGGGCACCGAACGGTGCCACCAGCGTCTGCAGTGGCGCCACGACGTTCATTCCGTAGTCGGAGCCGCCAGCGGACGTCGAGATGAAGTCGGTCGGGGTGGTCGACGGCACCGCGTAGACCTGCTGCTCGGCGTCGATCTCATCGATGGGCACCGGGGTGAAGGCGTTGTCGCTGTCGGCGCTGAAGAAGAAATGCAGGCCCATCTCGCCGATGGCGCCCTGGAAGGGCATGGTCTGGTAGTCGTTGGCGCCCGGCACCTGGTAGCCCGCAGCACCCGGCTGCTTCGGCTGGCACTTCAGGTCGCTGTACTGGATCGTCGAGGGTGCGCCATGCGCCTTCCAGTAGGCGACGTACCCGTTCTCCACGTTGGGGTCCGTCGACGCGTCGCCCGGGTACGGCCGGGGCACCGGTCCGTCGCCGGTGCCGTCATCGAAGCACGCGTCGTCACGGTAGTACGGCACCACCTCCGGGTTGACCAGCGTCGAGTACTGCGGCAGCAGCGACTGGTCCGGGAGGAAGTTGGTGTCGCTCGGAAGCGGATCGGCGATGTACACAAGGCTGCCGTTGGGCCCGGAGACCTCCTCCGGGTTGTCGAGCGCCGAACAGATGTCGTAGGTGGGGTCGCAACTGTTGACGAATGCGGGCTGACCGGTCACGGGCAGCTGGTCGACCTCGCCCACGCTGTGGCTGTTGGTGCCGTCGATCGGGACGCCGCTGGTGTGCAGCTGGTTGTAGTACGTCGTCACCTTGCCGTAGTTGAAGTCCCACGACGTGTACAGGCCGTCCGTCGGGATCGGGTGCACGCGCACGTGGTACTGGTACGTGTACGAAGTCGCGGTAGTAGATCTCGACCTTGGTCACGTTGGTGCCCGAGTCCGCCCCCCACACCTCGCGGATCGCCCGCACTGGCCCAACCTTCCAGCCGAGCAGAGACGAGTTGAGCTCCCAGTTGGTCTGTTCGTCCTCGAACCCCACCACGGACACCGAAGAATCAGGGCTGGACTGGAAGGCACGGCCCTTCCATCGTGAGATGAGGTTGGGCCCGTAGGTGCCGGGCGACGCCGTCGCCACCTGGAGCTGGCGCACCATCCAGCGCCCGCTGGCGTTGACGGTGTAGGTCGGCGTGACCACGGACATGGCATCGCTCGGTTGTCGATCGGTCGACCCTCGCGGTTGCCCGTTGGGTGTGGTGATGTGCGGGCTGGCGTCGTTGTCGGCGGCGGTCGCGCAGACCTCACCGGAGAGGTTGGGCCCGTAGCTGGTGTTGCTCACGCCGAGCTTCTCGGGGCTCGACGGGGAGAACGAGTAGCGGTCGATCCACGCGTTGGCGTTGGCGCCGCGCGGCATCTGCACGTAGCCGTTCGTCGAGTTGAAGCTCGATCCGCCCGGCTTGAGGAAGAGGTACAGGTAGCTCGTCTGCGCGCTGCCGTCCGTGCTCGAGGTGGGGTCGACGATGGTGATCTGCTGGCCGTTGTTCGCCACCGTCCCGTCTGGCTGAGCGGTCCCCGACGGTGCCATCACACCGGCGTCGCCGGCCATCATGGCGACCTGGTCGTCGTCGTTCAGCTCCGGCTTGCCCGCTGCGGTGTTGACCGGGTCCTGCATCGCCTGCGTGTAGTCGTCAGCGGCGACGCCCGGCGACTTGGGCGGGGAGACGACGCCATCGGCGATCGCCTGGGCCAGCTCGATCGGGCCTGATGCGCCCGGTAGCTGGTAGCGCGCGTCGCACGGCGAGTTGGGATCGGTGTACGCGGGGTTGGTGATCCCCATGATCCCGCCGAACACCTTCTTCCACAACTCCTCCCCCACCGAGTGAGCCGTGGGGTTCCACGCGTAGGTGAGCTCCTGGTCGGTGCCGGAGTACACGCTGAACGACGAGTGGCCGTTGGCGAGGAAGTCGAGGTACATCTGGTCGACCTGCACCGGGACCTCGGTCCACGCAGCTGCCGTCGAACCGGTAGGCGGCGATCTGGTCCGGATCCACCCCGGTGCGCGTGTCGGGCGGCACCGTGATCACACCGTTGTGGGCCGAGCGAACGTTGTCGCCCCCATAGGCGTTGGTGACGCCCGAGGGGTAGGGCGCCGCGACTCCTGTGGCCGCGAGCCTGCTCCAGCCCGGGATGTCCCTGCCGTTGATCACCACCGGCTCCGATGCGCGGGCGTGGACCACCGGTCCGGACCCGAACGCCCGCGCGACCGTCGCGGCATGGGCGACGGCGGCCACTCCGGAGGCGCCTGGGCCCGCCAGCAGCGTCAGGCCCACGCCGAGGGCGACGCACAGCCGGACAACGCGCGGCGCTGCGGCCCGCGAGCGCGGGCGGGATGCCATCACGCTGCGGTCATTGCTAGTGGATCTGCGCGCCCAG
Organism: Candidatus Dormiibacterota bacterium; assembly: GCA_963717185.1. Lineage (GTDB taxonomy): Bacteria > Chloroflexota > Dormibacteria > Aeolococcales > Aeolococcaceae > Aeolococcus. The sequence goes on from CAVQVY010000039.1 coordinate 17,599, forward strand.
GTATTGCAGCGGGTTGGCGAGCAGGCCCGCGACGCGCACCTCGAAGTGCAAGTGGGGCCCGGTCGAGTTGCCCGTCGAGCCCTCGAGCCCGATCACGTCGCCGGCATGAACCACCTGGCCGGCGTGGACGAGGAGCTTGTCGAGGTGGCCGTACAGGGTGACCATCTTGCCCGCGTGAGCGATGACGACGTAGTTGCCGTAGCCGATCAGGTTGCCCTGGAGGTCGGTGCTCGAGCCGGCGATGACGACCACGCCGTCGGCGGCAGCGGCGACAGGCGTGTCAAGGGGCGCGGCGATGTCGACGCCGGTGTGGAAGTGCGGGTAGGTGACGCCGTTGAACGTGAACGGCGGCTCCATCGCGAACGTGGTGGGCCCGAATCCCTGGGTGATGGTGCCGAGCTCCGGTGCGCGCAGCGTCGTCGGCGTGGGACCGGTGCCGGCGAGGGCTGACTGCTGCGCGGCAGCGATCGCGGCCTCCTGCGCGAGCTGTGCCTCAACCGCCTGCAGGTCGTAGATGACGGCGTCGCGGATGCTCGGCGACACCGTTTGCGTGGCCGCGAGCAGAGCCTGCTGCTGGTCGGGGTGCTGCACCGCCGACACGTAGAAGTTGTACTCAGTCTGGAGAGCGTTCTCGAGTTGAAGGGCGATGGCCTGCTGGGAGGTCTGCGGGGTGGCGGCGGCGCCCTGGGCCGGGTGCAACGAGACATCGTCCTGCGTCGTCTGTGCGGCGGTCGTCGACGCCTGAAGCTGGGCGTCGAGCTGGGTCAGGGTGCGCTCGATGCCGAGGAGCTGCTGCCACACCGCCGGGCCCGCGCTTGCCCCGGACGAAGCCGGCACCGCCGAGGGCGCCGGGGTGGTGACCGCGGCCGGACCCCCGGTGAGGTCGGCTGTGGCCGACGGGGCGAACTTGGGCACCAGGAGCACCAGGCTGAGAGCCGCGGCGGCGCCGAATGGGATCGCCGTGACGTCGAGCAGCTTGCGGAAGCGGACCGCCACGGCCCGCCGCGCCAGGATCAGCGCCACCGCGACGAGCAGGGATGGAATCAGGATCGACAGAAGCAGGCCGCTGGGGAGCCGAATGCCCGCGAGCGGGTTCGGGAAGAGACCGACCGACGGTGGCGCTGCAGGCGGGTTCGCTGCAGCAGCAGGGGTCACCAGGCGGAAGTGGCGCAGGGCGGGGTTCTCCACGCCGACAGACGACGGCGCCACGAGCAGGCCGAGAGCGCTCCCGAACATCGACGGCGCGCCGGTGGATGGTCCAACCATCATTCCCGTGGTGGTGTAGGTGGTGGGTGAGCCGCCACCGACCGCCTGCCCGGCGGAAGGTTGCGACCCGTCACCGGGACCCGCGCCGCCGACCGTCGGGGACGGTGCCGTTACCCGTGCCGGTATCGGTACCGGGGCCAGTGCCGGTGCCGCCCGACCCGTCGCCGGGCAGCGGACCGCCGCTGCCAGTTCCCGACGCCGGTTGGGGTGGGTGACAGGGACGGGACCGGGGTTGGGAGCAGCGTGGGCGTTGGCGTCGGCGTGGGAGTAGGCGTCGAACCGGGACTCGGAGTTGGCGTGGGGGTTGGGAAGGGCGTCGGGATACCCACGACCGGCACTGGTGTGGGCGTGGCCACGACCCCGAGCACTGGCGTCGGGGTGGGTCCCGAGAGCAGCGGGCTCGCGGTGGCCAGCACTGACGCCACCGGGCTGGTCACAGGAAGGCTGGTCACCGGCAGGCTGGGAACCGGCAGGGTGGGAACCGGGAGGGTCACCGGCCCAGGGTCCGAGACCGTGACATCGGCCCGGGCGCTCCAGCACACCAGGATCAGGGGCAGAGCCGCCCCTGCAGCCATGGCCGCCAGCAGCCGCCGTCCACGCGAGCGCGACCGGGAGATGGTCCTCATGTCATCTCTTAACGACGGATATGCCCTGAATCCGTCGCTGGCGGGGCTGGCCAGGTCGGCCGCGCGGGCCGGGTCCGGCCAAGCCCTGAGGTTGGCGCTATGTTATGGCGATGGCCGTGGACAGCACCAGCACCGCAGAACTGTTCGACACCACTGAGCTCGATCGCCGCAGCGCTGACCTCGGCCGTGACTTCAGGAGTGCGCACCCCTTTCCCCACATCGTGGTCGACGGGCTGCTCAATCTCACGCCCGAGGACGCGACCACCTTCCCCACCATCGACTGGCCCGGGTGGGAGGAACTGCCCCTTCGCTACCAGCACAACAAGCGAGCGTGCGCGGACATCGAACGCATCCCGCCGCCGTTCGGCGCTCTCATCGACGAGCTGTCACGGCCCCGGTTCCTGAGGGCCCTGGAAGCGATAACCGGGATCGATCACCTTCTTCCGGACCCGTACCTCCATGGGGGCGGGCTCCATCTGAGCGGGCCGGGAGGCATTCTCAGTCCGCACACAGACTTTCACCACTACCGTGCAGTGGATCTCTACCGCCGCATCAACGTGCTCATCTACCTGAACACGGAGTGGGCCGAAAGCGACGGCGGATGCCTGACTTCTACGAGGGCGACTTCGGCAGTCAGAACGATTGTCCCTGCGTGGGGCCGGACCGTCATCTTCCAGACTGATGATCGATCCATCCACGGGTTCCCGGTCCCGGTGGCGGAGGGCAAGTGGCGCCGGTCTGTAGCCCTCTACTACTACACCGCGCTCGAAGCCGGCCACTTCAGTGGCGACGAGACCACGTACTGGCGAGAGCACGGCGAACAGCACGGCCTGGTGCGACAGCTCCGCATGCTCATCTACCAGTCCCTGATGAACGTGAGCCGTGGGATCAGTGGAGTGGCCCACCTCGCCAACCCGAACGTGGGCACCAGCCTATTCAGCTTGGTCAAGCGGAGCAAGAGAAAGCGGCCATAGCCGGATCAGGTCAGTCTCGGTCCGGTCGATCGAGCGCCGGGTAGAGTCCCATGACTATGCCTATGGGGAAATGGGTCCGCCAGCGACTCGGTCGATTCGAAACCGTGGCCGCCGAGGCTTATCGCAGGCCGTTCATCAACCTCGACGACCTCGGAAACACTTTGGCGACTTTTCCCGGTGTCGCCCGCATCTTGGAGGTGGGGGCCGGAGAGGGAGCCGTCGCGGATCGCCTTTGTGTGGCATTTCCGGAGGCCACATACCTCGGCCTCGACATCATCGAAGAGCCGGGGAGGCTCTTTCGCGGGCCGAGGGATCGCGTCGCGTTCCGCAAGCTGCTCGTCGAAGACCTGCCCGCCAGCGACACCTTCGACCTGGTGCTCTTCGTCGACGTGCTTCACCATGTTCCCGCGGCGCAGCGAGAGGCGATTCTCATGTCCGCACATGCCCACGTAGCGCCCGGCGGCTACCTGGTCATCAAGGAATGGGAGGGATCGCGCAGCCCGATGAACGCCGTCTGGTTCATCACCGACCGCTACATCGCCGCGGATGCCAACACGCGGTCGTTTGCTCCCGGTGAGCTGAAGTCGCGCCTGCGTGAGCTCTTCCCGGACGCACGCGTTGCGCTCGAGGCTCGCATCCCACCGCGCCGCAACAACCTCCTGATCGCTGTGCAGCGCGCCTAGACGCTCGCCTCCGGAGGCGTGTGCCCACGACGAGCGCCACGAGCGCGAACGGCAAGGCGAACGCGGGGGATGCCCCGGTCGATGAGGCGCGAGTTCGCGAGCGAATCGCAGCCACGCAGCGCCACGCAGGCGGAGTGCCTGGCGTGCCACGGCCCCGACAGGGAAGCCACCTCCGTGCAGCAGGGACGCCAATCCCGCGTTCACCATCGTCGACATCTCCCCCGCCACGATCACGCTGCGTCGTCCGCCGGCCGCCCAGCTGTGACGGCCCTGGACGATGGACATCTGCCTCGTGAAGGCTTCGATGTCGCTGCTCCGTTCCACGGTCTGCGACGACCCGTGAATGCGGAAGCCGGAGAGAACGCCGCTGGCTGCGGTCACGGGGGCCTCGCGGACCAGCCGAAGCCACAGGTCCCAATCCGCCGTGTACCACAGGTCCTCATCCAGCTCACCGACGGCGGTCAGCAGGTCGGCGCGGATGCAGGCGGACGGCACCGCCAGCCAGTTCTGCACATAGAGGCGACGTGCCGTCTCGGCTTGGCTCGGCGCCGATCCGTGCCACGGCAGACGCCAGCGCCCGATGGCGTGGCCTGCGGCGTCGATGAACGCGGATTCACCGACAACCAGGCCGGCTCGCGGGTCCCGGGCGATCGCGTCGGCCAGGAGCTTCAGGCGGCGCGGCATCCAGACGTCGTCCTGATGAAGCATGCACACCCAGGTGCCCCGGGTCTCACGGATTCCCGCGTTGGTGGCGGCCACCCACCCGCCCCGACCGGTGGTGGCGATGATGCGAAGCGGCATCGTTCGCGCGGCCGCGGCCAGGATGTCCAAGGTGGCGTCCGAAGAGCCGTCATCGACCGCGATGACCTCGATGCCCACAGTCCGCTCACGGGCGATGCTCTCCAGCGCGCTCCGGAGGTGCTTCGCGCCGTTGTAGGTCGGCATCACAACCGACAGCCACGGAATCGACATGCCGGTGGGCTGCGAGGCAGGCGCCGCGCTCATTGCCAGGGTCATCCTTGCTCCGATTATGGGGCGGCGTCAGCCTCTGCCGGTGACGCCGACGATGCGGTAGAGCCGCCAGTGGAGCTGGCCTCCGATCTCGGCCACCTTGGTGGCGAAGTTGTCGCCGTTGGACCAGAGCGTGGGGTACAGCTGGTTGATGTGGTCGAGCAGGCTTTCGCCTTCGGGCTTGGGCACCAGGAAGTACTCGACGTGGTAGACCTGCGGCTGATTGACGACGGCCTCGAAGTCCTCATCGCTGGTCACCACGTAGATGCTCCGGTCGGGTGCCGTCATGAAGACGGCCGACCCGCGGAACGTGTCCATGGCCACCAGTCCGTGGTCCTTGTCTGCCAGCGCGACCGCCTGAGCCACCACGCCTGCCGAGTTGTACGGGTCCAGCTGGTTGTTGACGGAGCCTGCTGACACGTTGTTCTCCGCAGCGAGGATTGCCACCGACTCCTCGGGGGCCCGGTGCACATCAGACATGAGGTCGAAGCTCGAGATGTTGGATATCCCGATAACGGCCGCAAGCAGAAGCGCGCCGATGGACACCACCCGTGGGCTGACCCGGCGAAACTCCTTCAGCAGGTAGATCCCGAGCACGATGGAGTACGGGATCACATAGATCTGATATCGCAGGATGACCGCCAGGTTGCCCGAGTGCAGCAGGTACATGTCGACAGCCGGAACGGGCAGAGCCAGCGCCAGCAGCACGAGGCCGGGACGGCGGTCCTTGGCGACGAGCACGCGCACAGCCACCGCCCCCATCAGCACCACCACCGCCGGGAACAGCTGCAGGTACTGCGTGCCCAGATAGGTGAAGACGTTGTGCCACTGCGTGAAATCACCCACCGCGCTGGCCCCGAAACCGCTGGTGACCGCCGCCTGGTTCGAGTAGTTCGAGTGGAAGATGTACAGCGGGTCGTGCTCGATGACCCACGTTGAGCCGATCCAGAGCGCCAGCACGAACACCGCCGGCAGCGCGTAGAGGAGCATCTGCGTCTCGAGTTGGCGCCAGCTGACCTTGCGCCCGAGCGAGCAGAAGAGGACGCCTGCCCCCACCGCGAGTGCCACGGGGATCATCTCGATCCGGACCACGGTGCCAAGGCCGACCAGGACACCCAGCGCGGCGAGCTCGCCGGGCTTCCGCGAGTCGGTCCACCGGATGAACGACAGGAAGGAAGCGACGGCGAAGAAGACGAAGGGGGCTTCGCTCATCCCTTGTGCGGAGTACAGCGCCGTCATGGGGTTGGCGATCCACATGAGGAGGACCAGCCAGCGCACCGGCGGGATGACCCCTGCGCGACGCAGCCCGAGGTTGATCAGAACGACTGTGCCGGCGCCGAACAGGGCGGCCTGTACGCTGCCCGCAAACGCCCGGGTGATCAGGAACGGGAACCAGTGCTGCACGGCCAGGATCGGAATGTTCAGCAGGCCGGGCAAGGGCGGCCAGATGAAACCGATTGCGCCGAGGTGAGGGTCGCGGCTGTAGAGGACGTACGTCGCGTCGGCTACGCGCGTGTAGGCATCGGCGTTCGTGTAGTGGAGATGGATGACCAGGTAGTCAGCCAATGCCATGTAGACGATGAAGGCGAACAGGAAGAGAAACGTGTTCTCGATCGGCCAGCGGCGCGGAGCGCGCCGCACCGCGGTCTTCGATCTCTCCCGTCGCAGCACCTTGGGAAGCGGAAGCGTCAGGGTGCTCATCGCAACACGCCTCCACTTGCACGATAGGGTGCCGGGACCGGCGGCACGTCGCCGCCGGCCCGGACCCCGAGTGGCGCAGCGCAGCAAACGGCAGCGGCGAGGACCCTGCCGCACATCACGTTTCGCTCTGCACCGATGAATTTCATGACTTGTCGCCGGCCGTGGTTGCCGAGACCAACTCCTCGGTCTCTTCGCTGGCTGTGTCACTCCCGCCCATGGACGCACTGCCAATCAGCTCGACGTCGGGCGAGTCCGGCGCGTGCTCGAAGAGACCGTGGACGGTCTTCTCCCAATAGGTCGGCTTGGTCACCAGCTGCAGGCCGGCCTTCAGCATCGCCAGCGACATCATCAGCCAGTACGCGGGCGCGAGCAGCGCGATGCGGGTCAGCTCCCAGGACTTGCGGTGCTGGCACGACCAGACACCCATGTAGAGGAAGAAGAAGTTGCCCACCAGCAGCTCGAGCATCCCCACGTAGTAGATGGCCGATGGGAACAGGTACGCGATGAAGTTGAACTGCGCCAGCGCCCAGAGCAACGTCAGCAGCCATACCGCCAGGTTCAGGACGGATACCCCGAATGTGCCGCCGAGCGTGAGCTGGACCGCGATGAAGCTCTTGAACCCCACGGCCCGGTACAGCGTCACCGGGTGGCGCATCTGGACCAGCCAGCTGATCGCGTAGCCCTTGCCCCACCGTGAGCGCTGCTTCACCCAGTTGACGAAGTCGCTGTTGGCCTCCTCGAGGGTGGTCGACGCCATGATCACGGTGCGGTAGCCGGCGCGGTGCAGCCTGATGCCGAGATCTGCGTCCTCGGTGACATTGTTCGGGTCCCACGCGTTGAGCTGGCGCAGCAGCGAGGTGGGGAAGTGGTTGCTGCTCCCGCCCAGCGGCACGGGGAGTCCCAGGTCGACCAGGCCGGGAAGGAAGAAGTCGAACCAGGAGGTGTATTCGAGCGCGAACCAGGTGGTGAGCGCGTTCTGCCGCGGGTTGTAGAAGTTGAGCTTGGCCTGGACGCAACCGACGTTCGGGTCCGACGCCCTGAAGGTCGCGATCGCCTTCTTCAGCTGGTCCGGCTCCGGGATGTCCTCGGCGTCGAAGATCACCACGTATTCACCGCGCGCAAACTGCAGGCCGTAGTTGCACGCCTTCGGCTTGGTGCGCGGACCCTCGGCAGGGACGACGATGACGTCGAAGTAGCCCGGCAGCGGGTAGGTCTTGACCACCTCGAGCGTCTCGGTGTCGTCGGCCTCGAGGAGCAGCTTCACGTCGAGCAGCGAGGCCGGGTAGTCGAAGGCCGCGCAGGCGTCGACCAGCTGCGGCAACACGCCAGCCTCGCGGTACAGAGGACAGAGGATGGTGTAGATCGGCAGGTCGGTGAGCGCCTCGAGCTGTTCGGGCGAGATCTCCACCACGCCTCGGAACTTCCCGCCACGCACCATGACGTACGTCCGGAACACGACGACCACTGCGTACAGGGCCACGACGAATCCGGCCACGCCGATGAAGAAAGGACCGCCGAAGATGATCGCCAGGATCAGCCCGCCGACGATGCCCGCTGCCGCGGCGATGCGCTGCCGCCTGGTCAGCAGGAGATGCGCCGAAGCCTCGGGTTGAGCCAGCCGCAAGGCCTCGACGCTCTCGTCGAGGAGCGCCTTCGAGTAGACCTGTTCCTGGCGGCGTCGGATCGCGCTGGGGGTGGCGAGGATCGGCACAACCCGCAGTCCGAGGCAGCGCTCGGCGTGGAGGCGGGCGCGGGTGTCGAACGGATCCGCCATCGCCAAGACCACCGTGTCGCCGATCGCGCGCACGGGAAGCATCCGATGCTTGATCGAGTCGATCGCGGTGAGCCGTTGCGCGACCTCGATGTTCACCCAGTGGCTGTCGAGGTCGCCCAGGGTGATGCCCCACTGGTCGCCGAGGGTGCTCCAGACGGCAACCTCGCTCGCAGCGCCCCGCGCGACAAGCACCTCACCGAGCGGGCGCCCCTCAGCGTGGTGCTGGTGAAGGCCATCGCGGAGCGCGTGGCGGTCGATGATCCCGGCACGAAGCAGGAGGTGGCCGAGGCGGGTCGACCGTCCGACGATCTCGACGTTGCGGACGTGGCGCCCCAGTCGCAGCTCCCGGCCGCGCCGGTGAAGGGCGAGCGCGACACGATCGACCGCGATGTCGCGCGCCACGGCTGCCAGGCGCCGGCTCCGGCGCGCGTACAGGAAGAGCCGGCCGGTCTGGAGGAAGCCGAGCAGGAACGCCGCGAGGAGCACGATGGCCGCGAGGATCGCGAAGGCGCTGAATCCCACCGGCGTCGTGACGTAGCTGATGTTGTTGATGAACGGCGACAGCGATGGGGCGGGGTTGAGCTGCCCAGTCACCGTCTCACCACTGGAGATCGGTCGGAGTGGCGGGACCGGGAGGTTGAAGATGGCGGGTGGCTTGACGGCAGCCTTCGCCGCTGCGGCTGCCGCTGCCGCCTCGCCGCCGGGAGGTGCGAGGGTGAGCGGGACGAGCGTCACCGATCCTGCGGGCACGGTGGTTCCGTCGTACCGGCTGAGCAGCAGCGGACCGCTCGTGGCGTTGCCGGGGATATCGAGAGCAACGGCGCGGTCATTCCACGACCGCACGGCGACCCCCTCCCCGTGGAGAGTGGCCGCACCGGAGGTCCCGAAGCCCGAACCGATCACGAACAGGGTCGCGCCCGGCGACGGCTGCTTGGGAAGGATCGACGAGACCACACCGCGCACCTGGATCGGCTGCGGGGTCGGCACTTCGACGATGTTCATGTTGCTGCTGGAGATCGGGTAGCGCGTGTCGAGCTGGGTCTCCACGGTGAGCACCGCGTCACCGGCGCAGTACGTCGTCGGTGCGTACAGGGTCATGTGCGTGTCGTCGGTGATCAATGCGGGTTGCGCGTCGCAGCCGACCTGGGACGCCGCGGGGCCCCGGTAGTACGTCACCCCGGTGGTCGGGTTGAGACCGCCGGCGGTGAAGCCCGTGCCCGCGAGTGCGATGAACTCGCTCTCCGAGGGCGTCTGCGTCGACATGCCGGTGATCACCGGCGGCGACAGGAAGGTGAGGTTGTTGTTGCTCACCACCGGTGCGGCCGAGCTGCTCGGATCGGTGAGCTGCACTGAGACGGGCCCGCTGTCGCCGTTGGATGGGAAGTAGATGGACTCGGTGCCCGGAGGCGCGGGGCTTGCCGAGGGCGACGGAGACGGCGAGGGCGCGGGCGACGCTGCGGGCGCAGCCGCGGATGACGCCGCCGGTGCCGGCGACGCAGCCGGGCTGGGCGGGGTGATCGGGCCCGGTGTCGACTGGTCGTTGGGCTGGCGAACGGTGCCGACGTACACCGCCCTCTGGCAGGCCGGGTTGATCAGGTTGGTGCCGGAGATCTGCACCCAGGTGCCCTTGGGTCCGGCGGGCGCCCCGGTGTAGACGCCCGACCCCGGCGACGTCTCGGTGTTGATCGCCGAGATGGTTGGGGTGGCGCAGATGCTCGGCGCCGGCGAGGCCGCGCTACCGGGCGTCGACGAGGACGCACCGGGCGCGGTCTGCCCGGCGGCATCGTGGGGCAGAAGTGGTGTGAGCGCGAGGCCGGCGAGCGCGACGCAGGCGATGCCACTCGCCAACCGCTGCCCAGATGCCCGGAACCCGCTCCGACCTGGTGGTCATCGTCAGACGCGGTGGCTGACCGCGTGGCTGACGAGCGCTGCCGCGTCGGCACGGAGCAGCGCATCGGCGTTCTTGTACTTCGCGTCCAGCTTGGGATCGTCATGACTGCCGTTGAGCAGGTTGAGGAAGCTGACCAGCATCCCCTGGAAGCCGCCGCTCGGGGACACGTCCGCGTCCGCACCACCGTTGGTGAGGCTCGAGGTCAGCGTGACGCGCTCGAAGTACGTCTGCCCCTTGTAGTCGACCGGCCACGCCCACGAGACGGTCGCCCAGCGCTGTGGCGGGTTGCCGGGGGCGGCGTAGTTGAGCAGCAGCGCTGTGACACCGTCGCCGACGTCGATGCGCTGCGAGGTGGTGATGTTGTAGTCGTGGAACAGGAAGCAGTTCTGCAGGTTGTACGCGTCCAGCGATCCCTTGTCGTCCGTGCGCACCACGTCCGCATACACCAGGTTGGTCTGCACCAGCGCCGCGGTCGTCGTCTTCGGCGACTTCGAGCTCGACGGCGCGCCGCTCACGTAGTACCGCGTGAACGTCGAGTTGGCGCCGAAGTACTGCTTGGCCCACGGGTAGTCCTGGTAGTAGCTCACCTGCATGCCGCCCGGAGCCGACGTCGTGGAGAACGGCAGGACGCTCGGCGAGCCGGTGCCGTCCTGGAAGGCGGCGTAGGGCGCCAGGCCCTGGTTGGCCAGCCCCACCAGCACCGCCAGCGCCGTCATGGTGCCGATCACGATGCGACGGCGCCGCACCGTCACCGGTCGCGGCACGGCCGGCGTGAGCTGCCGCGACCTGCCGGTGGCCACGACGTCGGGGCGTGGACGGAGCCCGAACAGCGGCAGCAGCCGCATCATTGCCGCGATCACCAGGGTGAACAGGATCAACCCGATGACCGCGTGGTAGCCGCCGAGCGCGAGGTCGGGATGCCCGGCCGACGCCAGCGCCAGGATCGAGGTCAGGCGCAGGACGTTGACGGCGAAGGTGAGCCCGAGGCCCACGATCATCCAGAGCAGCTTGCGCGGGCCGCCACCACCGACCGCGGTCAGGATGGCTGCGCCGATCAGCAGGAACCCCAGCACGGAGTTGGCTCCGGAGCAGGCGGTGCCGACGCTGACGGTCAGCGGCGCGCCCGATGCCTGGTGCACCGAGAGCAGCCCGGGCTGGCCGGTGAGCGACACCCCGAGCGGAAGCAGGTGCACCACCTTGGCGAGCGCGCCGTTGGTGGCGTCGGTGAACGACTGCATCACCCCCGGCATGATGTTCAGGTAGAGGGCGGGCCACATCAGCACCAGGAAGACGAGCGCGCCCTTGAGGCGCCAGAACCAGTTGATGCCGTAGAAGATCGTGATCAGGCCGCCCGCGAAGAGCGCCATGGAGAGGACGTCGGGCCGGTTGCTCCAGTAGTAGGTGGAGGCGAGCGCCGGCACGATGGTGATCAGCAGCATCGCGAAGACGATCATCGGGATGCCGATCAGGAAGTCGATCTGACGGTCGCGGATGCCCGCGCTGACGTTGCGGTAGCGGTGCGCGGTGAAGAGCGCGATGCCGATGCTGAAGAACGGCAGCAGCGGCAGGTACGCGAGCGGGGTCTCCAGGCGCAGGTAGTCGAACATGCTGCCCAGCGTCAGGCTGTAGGCCACCGCGGTGACCAGCACGATCCCGGCTGCCGGCCAGAGCACACGGTGCCGGCGGGCCCAGGCCAGGAAGGACTCCGCCTGCCGGCTGCCGGCCTCGCGGGCACGGGCGAGAAGCGAGGATCCCGAGGTCATTGAAGACTCTCCCCACTTCGTTGGAGGTCAGGCTGGTCCCCGGGCGCTGGCGCGCCACCTGAGAAGGCTCCGCGGAAGTTCATCCACAAGAACGACGGCCCCGGGGGAAAACTTGCAGCGACGGGGGCCTCAGGTGGCAGGCGGTTCGTCGCACGAGCGTTAGCCCACGGTCACCGCTGCGCGCCCTGACCCCGAATACGGTGGGATCGCATCGGCGCCCTGTCCTCTCCCCAGTGGGACTGCCGATGCCGAGGACCCGGCATCTCCCCCCTCCCTGACCGCCTGCTCAGATTCGGCCGACGGCCGCTCCTCGCCGCGGCGGCGGTCGCGGCGGTGGTCGGCTGCGCCGGCTTCGCCCCTGCGGGCAACGCCGGGCAGGGCCTCGGTGACTGGTCGCTGCGCCTCGGCACCGACCTCCCCCACTCCTTCACCGCCGCGGCCACCCCGACTGCCAGCGCCTCGCCCACCGGGCCGGCCGGCACGACCGCCGGCACGTCCGGCAGGTCGAAGACCCCGGTGCGAGGCCCGGTCAAGAAAGGTGGCCAGCCTGGTGCCACCACGGGCGGCTCGGGGCTGGTGACCGCCAGCGGCACCTCGCTCATGCTCAACGGCGCCCCCTGGCAGTTCACCGGCTATGACGACTACCGCCTGACCTCAGCCTCGCCGGGCCACCAGTGCGGCGGACCGCTCACCGACGCGGACGTGGCCGCATCCCTGGACGAGATCCACTCGAACTCAGGGGCGACCGTGGTGCGGACGTGGTTCATGCAGGCGTATGGGGGCCCGGGAAACTGGGGCCAGTTCGATCGTGTGCTCGCCGCTGCGGCTGCCCGCGGGATGAAGGTGATCCCCGTCCTGGTCGACCAGTGGGCCGCGTGCGAGCCGTGGCCGGCCGGGCAGACGCACTACCGGTCGCTGCCCTGGTATCAATCCGGCTACACCCGACCCGACTACGGCTACAGCCTCTCCTATCGCGACTACGCGGCCGCGATCGCCGCGCATTACAAGAACAACCCGACGATCGCGTTCTGGCAGCTGGTCAACGAGGCAGAGGCGCTGGACAGCCCCGGCGGCGCCTGCGACGACAGCGCCGCCAACGCAGCGCTTCGCTCCTTCGCGGACGACGTCGCCGGCGTCGTCAAGAGCAACGACCCGGGACACCTGGTCAGCCTCGGCACCATCGGCAGTGGCCAGTGCGGCACCTCGAGCACCGCCGACTACCTGAACCTCCACTCCGGACGCATCGACATCTGCGAGTACCACGACTACTTCGGCCCCGGTGGCCTCCCCGGTGACCAGTGGCACGGCGTCGCCGTCCGCATCAACCAGTGTCACTCGCTGAACAAGCCCATCTTCGCGGGCGAGATCGGCTTGCAGGCGTCGATCACGGCCGACGGCAGCACCGGCGGGCCCGTGACTGCGGCCTCGCTGGCCCAGCGCGCCGTCTTCATCAGACAGAAGCTCCAGGCCCAGTTCGGAGCCGGGGTCGTCGGGCTGCTGGTCTGGCAATACGCCACCGGTGCGCGCACCGACGGGTACGAGGTGCAGCCCGGGGATCCGACCGAAGGCGTGATGGCACAGGTGGCCGCGACCCTCGCCGGAGCCTGACCCCGGCCGGGCAGCTCCAGGCGATTCCCCGCGCGGCGTTTGCAAGGCTTTGGGCAGTCTTTCGTTAGAAGGGATGTGAAGTCCTTCCTGCCGGTGGGTGCGCCGCGCCGCCGCGGCTGTCCGCCGCTCCCGACAGTCGACGTGGCCGGGCGCCAGCAGATGCTCGAGGTGCGGCGCGCGGCCGACCCGGGCGCGCCTCTGGTCAGCGTCGTCCTCCCCTGCCTCAACGAAGCCGGTTCGGTCGGCACGGTCGTGCGCGACGCCTACGAGGCCCTGCGCGCGGCAGACCTCGACGGTGAGGTGGTGGTGGCCGACAACGGCTCGACCGATGCCTCGGTGGAGATCGCCGAGGCCGCGGGAGCGCGGGTGGTCAGCGCCCCGGTCCGCGGCTACGGCAACGCCTACCACGCCGGGATGGCGGCCGCGCAGGGGCAGGTCCTGGTGATGGCAGACGCCGACGGCACATACCCGATGTCGGCGATCCCCGAGCTGGTCTACCCGGTGCTGTACGGCGCCGCCGACATGGTCATCGGCAGCCGGCTGATGGGCGCGATCGCCAAGAAGGCGATGCCCTGGAAGCACCGCTACATCGGCAACCCGATCCTCACCCGCATCCTCAACCGCTTCTTCCACATCACCGTGTCGGACGCGCACAGCGGGATGCGCGCCATCGACGCGCGGGCGTACGAGTCCCTCGGGCTGCGCACGCCGGGCATGGAGTACGCATCCGAGATGATCGTGCAGGCCGCCCGCGCCAAGCTGCGCGTCGGCGAGCTGCCCATCGAGTACCGCCCGCGCATCGGCGAGTCCAAGCTCCAGACCTGGCCCGACGGCTGGCGCCACCTCAAGTTCCTGCTGCTGGCCAGTCCCACGTGGCTGTACCTCATCCCCGGCGTCCTCGCCTTCGCCCTGGGCATGGCGGTGGTCGTCCCACTGACGTTCGGGCCGTTCCAGGTCGGGCCGGTGCGCCTCGTTCTCCATCCCATGCTGGTCGGCGCGGTGCTCACCATCATCGGCTGGCAGATGATCCAGGTCGGGGTACTGGTGCGCGTCTGCCTGCCGCTCCCTGCCGGGGTCACCGATCGGCTCTCGGAATTCGTGAACCGCCACCTCACCATCGAGCGCACGCTGCTCGGCGGCGCCGCCGTGCTCGGCCTCGGCCTCCTCGGTGGCGTGGCCATCGCCATCAAGTGGGCGAGCGAAGGTTTCGGCCCCCTCCAGGAGGTCAGGGCGGGCATCACCGCGCTCGTCTTCTGCGTGCTCGGCGCCCAGACCATCTTCGCCGCTTTCCTCTACGCGTTCTTCCTCCCCGCCCAGTTCGGCGGCGGGGTCGCGCCGGCTCGGATCGAGCGCGAAGACCAGTTCGGCGCGCGGCCGGTGGTGCTGACCGGGCGACGCGCGGCGGGGGTGCCCGCGGCGGCGGCTGTGGAAACCTCCCACTCCGCGAGCTGATCGCCAGGCCTCCCCGGCAGCGGCCGGGCCCAGGGTCCACGCTCGCGCGACCTGATGCCGAGAGTCTGCGCGCATGTCGGGAGCCAGTCCAACGTGAACGGCGGCATCGTGCTCCAGCTCGCGCTCGACACCCTGGCAACCGCCGGCATCTACGCGATCGTCGGGATGGGGGTGCTGGTCGCCCACAGCGGCACCCGCGTGCTCCACCTGGCCATCGGCGAGGTCGCCATGGCCGGCGCACTGGTGGCCGCGGGCATCGCCGGCGCGTGGCCGGTGTGGATTGCCGGCATCGCCGGGATCGCCGTGGCGGCCGGCCTCAGCGCCGCCGGCGAACGTGCCCTGGTGGCACCGCTGGCGCGCCGCGTCGAGCTGGCCGCCATCGTCCTCGTCGCCGGCGCAGTGGTGCTGCGCGAGCTGTTGCGCGGCGTGTACAGCAGGTCCGCTTACGCCTTTCCCTCGATCGGCGGGGTGTTCCACCCTGCCGGCGGCACCCTGCGGGCGGCCGACGTGGTGACGGTGGCAGCGGCAGCCGCGCTCGCCGGGGAGGCACCTGGGTGATGCGCCGCACCCTGGTCGGTGCCGCGCTGCGCGCCACCGCTGCCGCGCCCGACAGCGCCGAGCTGCTCGGCGTCGACACCGCCCGGGTGCGCACCGTCGCCTTTGCGGTCGCGGGTGGCCTCGCCGCGCTCGCGGCGCTGCTCGCCGCCGGGCGGCTGCCGATCGCCGCCACCGCCGGGGTGCCCCTGGCCCTGAAGGGAATCGCAGCCGCGGTCGCGGGCCGGTTGCGCTCCCCGCTCACCGTCTGCGCCGGCGCCCTGGTGATCGGCGCCGTGCAGGTGGTCGGGACGTACTTCCTCGGCAGCGGAGGTGAGTTCCTCGCCGACCTGGTGGCGCTGGCTCTGCTGCTCGCAGGGTGGCGCCGATGAGACGCTGGCGCGACCTCGGCATCCTCGCGCTCGCGCTGCTGGTCGCAGCGATCGTCCTGCCCATGCAGCTCGGCAGCCCCGACCTCGACCGCACCGCGACCGCGCTCACCCTCGCCGGCCCGGCCGCGGGCGCCGCCCTCTCGCTCGCCGTCGGCCGTCCCAACCTCGCGATCGGCGCGTTTGCCGGGGCGGGGGCCTACATCTCAGGCGCGCTCGCCATCCGCGGGTTCGACGTGCCGCTGGCAGTGGTGGTCGCCACCGCCGCCTGTGCCCTGGCGGGCGCGGCTCTGGCGCTGGTCACCGCGCGGCTCGACGTCGTCGGCTGGTGGCCGCCACCCTGCTGGTGTCGCTCTGCCTGGCTGGCCCTCACCCAGGCTCTCCCCGACCAGAGCGGCGGCCAGGCCGGCCTCGGCCCGCTGCCTCCGCTGGGAACCTCCCTGCCGGGCGGCCGGGTGCTCAACCTGACCGCCACCGGTGACCTGCACGCCGCTCTGGCGGCCACGCTGGCGGCGACGTTGGTCGCCGTGTTGCTGCTGTCCGGTCCGGGTCGAGCACGGTGGCGTGCGGTGGGCAGCGACCGGGCGAGGTCGGCGAGCTCGGGCCTGCGTCCTCTGCGCGCCGAGGTGATCGTGCTCGCGCTGGGCGGTGCTCTCGCCGGCGCCGGCGGCGCGCTCGGCGCCCACGTCAACGGGGTCGCCACCCCCGACCTGTTCGCACCGGACGTGGTTGCGCTGCCCCTCCTCGCCGCGCTGCTCGCGGGGCGGGGCAGCGCGCTCGGCGCGGTGGTCACGGCCGTCGCCACCGGCCTCGATCGGCGACCGGTGCTCCCCGACCTCGGCTGGCGCGGCCCTCCCTCCGCCACCGCATCGCCCTGGCTCTGCTCGCCGTCGCGGTGGTGGCGAGCCTGCTGCCCTCGACCGGCGGAGCGCGCAGGCCCAAGGCAGAGGAGGTTGACGTAGAGGCGCCGTGGCCGTTCTCGGGCGAGCACTTCGCAGGCGCAGCCCTGGCCGTCGACGGCCTCGACGTCCGGGCCGGGCCGCTGACCCTGCTGCGCGGTTTCTCGATGACGGCCGCAGCCGGCGAGGTCCACGGCCTGGTGGGGCCGAACGGGGCCGGCAAGAGCAGCCTGCTCGCCGCGCTGGCCGCAGCCGGCTCAGCGCAGGTCCGGCTCGACGGCGAGGGCGTCATCGTGCTGCAACCCCAGTCAGGCGGTGGTTTCCCAGCGTGCACGGTCGACGAGACCCTGCTCCTCGCTGCGCGCGGCGGCGGCCGAGGAGGGGCCGAGGCGCGGCAGGTCGCCGACGCCTGGCGCTCCCGGCTCGGCCTCGACGACTCCGCCGCGACGCTCTGCGCGGAGCTCAGCGCTGGGCGCCGGCGGCTCCTCGACCTGGCGCGCGTCCTGCTGCGGCGGCCGGCGGTGCTCCTCTGCGACGAGCCGCTCGCCGGGCTCGACCCGGCGGCGCGCGCTGCTGCGGTCTCTCTGCTGCGCGCGGCCTCCGCCGCCGGCCTGACCATCGTCATGGCCGAGCACGACCGAGCAGCGGTCGCCGCGCTCGCCACCAGCACCACCGAGTTGAGCCCGGCGGACCGAGCAGCAGGCCCTTCCGGAGCCGGCGCCATGAGCGCCGCCCTCGAGGTCACCGGCCTGCGGGTTGACGGCGATGCCGGCTTCTGCTCGACATCGAGCGGCTGGTTGTCGACGCCGGCAGCGTCGCGGTGGTCACCGGCGCGACCGACTTCGGGCAAGACGCTGCTCGCGTCCGTGCTCGCCGGGCG
>CAVQVY010000040.1:0-10424 GCA_963717185.1 Candidatus Dormiibacterota bacterium
GCCTCCGCCGAGCGCCAGCCGGAGGCCCCGGGGGGCGGGGCCGGGCACCACGCCCGGCCCCGGCGCCGGTCAGTCGACGGAGGCGGTGGACCTGTCCCCGGCGCGGCGCCGGCGCACCAGCGCGACGCCCAGGACCGCGAGGCCCGCGCCGACCAGGCCGACGGTGAGAGGCGTCTCAGCGACGTTGGTGGCCGGCGACCCGATGGTGTGGTCGAACGGGGTGGCGGCGTCCGTGAGGTTGAACAGCGTCGTCGCCGACTGCGGGTTGAGCGACGTCGCGCTGAAGGCGGTGACGCTGTAGAGCGTGGTGCCCGTGGCCGGGCTACCGACGTCGGCCAGCGGCACCTTCAGGCTGATCACGCCGGTGGCGGCGTTGTACGACGCGTTGGACCCGGACAGCCCGTGTGTCTGCGGGAAGGTCATGTACTTGCAGTGGTCGGCGGCGTTGCCGGGCGGTGGGATGCAGCTGGTGTCACCGTCGAAGAAAGTCGGCGTTCCGTTGCCGGTGCCGTTGTTGTCCATGCCCGCGTAGTAGATGTGGCCGTTGCCGGTCTGGCCGGGCGTGACGTCGGTCCAGCGGATGATCCAGCTGGCGTCAGGGCCGCCGATGGTCGGGCTGACTGCCAGGGTCGACAGGCTCTTGACGTTGATGGTGGCCAGCAGGGTGTTGCCCGGCCCGTCCGTCAGGCTCGCGCCGGTGAGGTCGAGGTTGTCGCCGGCCGCGGTGTGCTGACCGAGTGCTGAGAAGAACGCGTCGCCGGTGGGGTCGGTGACCTGGTCGACGGGGATGCCGGGACCGGTGCCCACCCCCGGGACGTTCCCGCTCAGCAGGCTGGGACCGGTGATCTGCCGGCTGATGTCGACCGTGCCGGCGTTCTCGCCGCTGGCGGTGTCCGCCGAGGTGTCGTCGACGTACGAGACCAGGGCGGCGCCGGTGCTGTCCGGGGTGACCTGCAGGAAGTCACCGAGGCTGCGGTCGCCGCCGGTGGCGCAGCCCAATCCGTTGGTGCAGATCTGGCCGTACTTGATCGGGTGCTCGGTGACCATCGCGGTGCTGTAGTCGGCCGGTCCGTGCGCGTCCACGCTCTGACCGAGCTCAACACTCCACTCCGCGCTGTTGAGCCCGCCGGCGCCGAAGACACCGGCCTCGCTGGCCTCGTCGGTGTGGTACCAGGCGACGTCAACGCGGCCGTCGTTTCCAGCGGTGATCCACGGGAAGACGTTGGTGCCGATCGAGCTGCCGCTCGGCTGGTTGTTGGAGATGTTGACCGGGGCCGACCAGGTCAGGTTGGTGTTGTCGGGCGTGGCCATGGTGGCGGGCTGGTTGGAGTGCACCACGTAGATGGACTCCGCGCCACTCTGCACGCCGGCCGTGATGGGGGCGAATGCGAAGGCAACGTAGAGGTAGCCCGCCGAGTCGCGGGCGATGGACGCGAAGTTCTCACCGGTGATGGCCTCGGCCGCGCCGCCGCTGGTCAGGCAGGTGGGGTCGGGGCAGAGGCTGCCGTTGAGGATCGGGCTCTCGTGCCACGTCGCCTGGGTGGTGCCAGGGAGCGTGCCGGCCGCGACCTTGCCGACGGAGACGAAGGCGCCGGAGCTGGTCGGGTCGGTGTGAGAGATGAAGAGGTTGCCGCTGGTCGGGTCGACGACCTGGTTGCCGGAGATGCCCTCGTTGTCCGTGACGCAGTTGACCAGGCCCGCACCGGCGCAGTTGACGCCCGGGGTGGCGTTGATCACCGGCTGGAACGTGGTGCCGTCATGCGAGACGGTCTCCACCAGCTCGTTGTTGCCGCTCGAGGCGCTGCTCACCGCGTCGTAGTCCTGGTAGAGGTTGAGGTCACTGCCACCGAGGCTGCCGGTCGCGGCCAGCCACATGCGGTCGACGGGGCTGTTGGGCGCCCCGGCGCAGTTGGTCGACCAGGTGGTGCCGCCGTCGGCGCTGGCGCTCTGGCTGAGGTTGGTCAGGCCCTGGAGGTCGGAGAAGTAGAGCTCGCTGCCGGGGTCGACGAGCAGGTCGGTGTCGCCACCGCCGACGCAGGTGGCGGGCTTGCCGACAGGCAGGCCGCCCGGGGTCAGCTGGTAGGAGTTGCCGTGGTCGTGTGAGGCCCAGACGAAGCTCTCGGTCGTGGAGAAACCGAACGGCACGCTCGAGTAGATGGTGCCGTTGTTGGGGTCGACCTTGATGTCCGGCTCGAACCCGGGGCGCTGCTGGTCGACGACAACCTGTCGCGAGAAGGTGATGGACGAGGAGGCGGCCATCCCCACCGTGGCGCGGACGCCGGTGCTCGCCAGGCCGGCGATGACCAGCGCTGCGCCGACGATCGGCAGGACAGGTCGGCGGTTGCGGCTGGTTCTCATGGTTCCCCCGGTGGTGCTCGAAGCGGACGGTGTGACTGCAGTCCCGATCGCCGCCCGGTCCCCACCACTCCGGCGGTCGTCCAGCCGGCCTGGGACATCTGTTAAACGGCCCCAGCGCGTGGTTCTTGCGCGGCGAGGTCGGTGGGCTGCCGCGATATGCTCCCGCGGGTGAGCAGGGAGGCATCGCTGGACGGTCGCGTCGCCGTCGTCACCGGGTCATCGCGCGGCATCGGCCGGGCCATGGCCCTGCGCCTCGCCACCGAGGGCGCGGCGGTGGTGATCACCGGGAAGTCGGAGCACTCCACGGAGAAGCTGCCGGGCAGCATCCACAGCGTCGCCGAGGAGATCACGTCGGCCGGCGGCCAGGCCATCGCGGTGCACCTCGACGTCCGCAAGGAGGAGGACGTTGCCGCCATGGTGCAGCGCACCGTGGACGAGTTCGGCCGGCTCGACATCCTGGTCAACAACGCCGGCGCGCTCTGGTGGAAGCCGTTCCTCGAGACGCCGCTGAAGCGCTACGACCTGATGTGGGAGGTCAACGTCCGCGGTGCCTTCATGTGCTCGCAGCACGCCCTGCCGCACATGATCAGCAACGGCTGGGGTCACATCGTGATGTGCTCGCCGCCGATCGGCACCGAGGCCAACCCCGGCTACGTCGCCTACATGACCACCAAGATGGGCATGACCCGCCTGGCGATCGGCATCGCCGCCGAGCACGAGAAGGACAACGTCGCCTGCAACTCGTTGTGGCCGGTGACCCTGATCGAGAGCCTCGCCACCATCAACTACAGCGTCGGCGACCGCAGCATGTGGCGTTCCCCGGACATCCTCAGCGACTCGCTCGTGGAGATGGTGACCACCGAGCCGCGGCAGCTGACCGGCCGGCAGCTGCTCGACGAGCCCTTCCTCCGCGAGCGCGGCTGGACGCAGGAGCGGCTCGACGCCTACTGGCTGGAAGGCCCACCCGCCGAGCCGGTCTACATCGACGGTCGCGCGGGGTCGTCGATGTGAGGACCCCACCTATCATCGATTGATGCCCCGGGTTCCCACGCCGACGTTGCGCCGCGCGCTGACGGTCGGCGCCGTCGGGGCCGGCGCGGTGATGTCGGCCCGCGCACTGCTGCGACCGCGCCACGGCGCCGAGCCGCACCTGGTCGACTGGGAGGCGGTCAGGCACACGGCGTACGAACGCGGCGGGACGGGCGCCGAGGAGGTCGACGCCCGCTCGGCGGAGGCCATCGCCGCGGAGTGCGACCGCATCGCGGCCGGGCTGGCACCGCTGATGGTGGCGGTCTGCGAGCAACCGTTGGAGCACTTCCCGCAGTTCGTGGTCCTCGACCGGCACGGCTTCGTCGACGTCAACGTCGGCATCGCGCGCCGCCTGATGGTTCCCATCGAGGAGTTGCGCGCCACCCTCGCCGAGTCGCGGGTCACCGCGCTCGGTCGCGGCGCCATGAACCGGTACGTCGGCGTGCTCTTCGGGATCATGTCGCAGCGCGTGCTTGGTCAGTACGACCCGGTGTTGAGCCTCGCCCCGCCGGCCGAGGACGAGACGCCGGCGCTGTACCTGGTGGAGCCCAACATCGCCAGCTTCGCGCGCATCGCGGGCGCACCGACGGAGCCGCTGCGGCGCTGGCTCATCCTCCATGAGCTCACCCATGCCTGGCAGTTCGGTGAGCACCCCTGGCTGCGCGATCACCTGGTCGGGATGATGGACGAGATGATCCGCAGCAGCCTCGCGCACGCCACCGGCGAAGGCGGCGGCAGGCCGGCCAGCACCCGCCAGCTCATCGAGAGGCTGCCCGACGCGATCCGCACCCAGCTGCGGGGCATCGCCAGGCTGCAGGCGGTGATGAGCGTGCTCGAGGGCTACGCCAACTTCGTCATGCACCGCGTGGGCCGCGAACACCTCGACCACTTCGACGAGCTCGAGGCTGCGTTCGCCCGCCGGCGCGCCCAGCGCACCGTCGTGGAGCGCGCTGTTCTGGCCATCACCGGCATCAACATGAAGATGCGCCAGTACGAGGTGGGCGAGCGGTTCTGTGACGCCGTCGCAGCGGCCGGTGGCGTGACTCTTCTCAACCGCGTGTGGGAGGGAGCGGCGATGATGCCGTCGGCGGCGGAGCTGCGGTCGCCCGACCTGTGGATCACCCGCGCGCGGCGATGAGGCCGGCGTCGCTGCCCTGACCTAGCGTGGTGGGACGCGCGCGCCGCGCGACCGCCCCCGCGCGCACTGCCGGCAGGTGCCGACGATCTCGACGGTGTGCCGGACGTCGACGAAGCCCTCGGCAGCAGCAGCCGTGTCCGCCCATCGCTCCACCGCCGGGCCGGAGATCTCCACAGTGCGCCCGCACACGCGGCACACCAGGTGGTGGTGATGCCTCTCACTCTGGCAGCGACGGTAGAGAGTCTCGCCGGCCTCGGTCCGCACCGTGTCGACGGCGCCTCGCTCGGCGAGCGCGCGCAGGTTGTTGTACACGGTGGTCAGGCCAACCCTCGCCCCGCCGGAGCGAAGCTCGGCGTGGAGCTCCTGCGCGCTGCGGAAGTCGGAGCCCGCCGCCAGCACCTGGTCCAGCGCGCGCTTCTGGCGGGTGGTCCGCTGCTGGACGGCGGCGTTCGCGGGGTGGGTCGGTGGCGTGCGCATCTCCGTGCATGATACCATTCGGTAACGGCAACCATTGCCGATAACGCGCGAATCCATCGCCCGTCACCGGAGAACACCAACGTGCCCCTCCTGCATCGCTCCGGCTCCCGTGCCGCGCTGTGGCTGCTCGCCGGCGTCACCACCGTCAGTGCGGCCCTGACGGGTTGCGGTTCCTCAGCGCCTGCTGCGCGTCCCGGGACGGTGTCGGTCGTCGCCGCGGAGAACATGTGGGGCGACATCGCCGGCCAGATCGGCCGGGGACACGTCACGGTCACCTCGATCATCACCGACCCCAACGCCGACCCGCACAGCTACGAGACCGATCCCCACGACGCGGCGGCCGTCAGCAGCGCAACCCTGGTGATCGAGAACGGCGCCGGCTACGACGACTTCATCGACAAGCTGATGAGCGCCGACCCGAACCCCAACCGGGATGTCCTCAACGTCGCCACCACGGTGGGCGTGGGCGGAGGCAACCCCAACCCGCACCTCTGGTACAGCCCGAAGTACGTCACCGCCGCGGCTCGCGCCATCGAGTCCCACCTGGCGTCTGCCGACGCCGCCGACGCCGCCGCATTCTCTGCCAACCTGCAGGCGTTCCTCACCGCGTACCAGCCCTACGCGGACACTCTCGCCACCATCCGGTCCAAGCACAGCGGCACCCCGATCGCCTACACCGAGCGGGTGCCCGGGTACCTCGTCGCCGATGCCGGGCTCCGCCTGGCCACGCCGGCGTCGTTCGCGCAAGCCATCGAGGACGGCAATGACCCGAGCCCGGCGGATGTCAGCGCAATGGACACCGCGATCAGCAGCAGGCTGGTGAAGCTGCTCCTCTACAACTCGCAGGTCACCAGCCCGACGACCCAACGGGTCAGGGACCTGGCCTCAGCCGGCGGCGTCCCGGTGGTCGGCGTGTCCGAGACCATCCCGGCGTCCGAACCGAGCTTCCAGGCTTGGCAGCTGGACCAGGCGAAGGCGATCCTGGCGGCGCTGGGAGGGTGACCACCGAGACGCCGACGATCAGCCTGCGCGGTGCGGCCCTGAGCTTCGGCGACCGCACGCTGTGGAACGACCTGACCCTCGACGTCGCCGCCGGTGAGTTCGTCGCCGTGCTCGGTCCCAACGGTTCGGGGAAGACGAGCCTGCTCAAGGTCCTCCTCGGCCTGCAGCAGCTGTCGCGTGGCACCGTCGAGGTCTGCGGCAGGACGCCACGGCGTGGCAGCGTGGTGGTCGGTTACATCCCCCAGCAGAAGTCCTTCGACCGCGACCTGCCGTTGCGCGGGCGCGACCTGGTTCGCCTCGGCCTCGACGGCCACCGCTGGGGCGTCGGGTTGCCCAGCCGCCATGCGTCGACGGAGGTCAGCCGGGCCATCGCCGAGGTGGGTGCGACGGCGTACGCGGACGCGCCCATCGGGTTGCTCTCGGGTGGCGAGCAGCAACGGCTTCGGATCGCCCAGGCGCTCCTCGGCGACCCCAGGGTCCTCCTCTGCGACGAACCGCTGCTGTCGCTCGACCTTCACCACCAGCAGGCGGTGACGGCGCTCATCGATGCGCGACGCCGCGACGCCGGCACCTCCGTGCTGTTCGTCTCCCACGAGGTGAACCCGATCCTTCCCATGGTGGACAGGGTGCTGTACCTCGTCGGCGGGCGCTGGGCGATCGGCACCCCCGACGAGGTGATGACCGGGGCGCGACTCTCCGACCTCTACGGGACCGAGGTCGATGTGATCAGGGTGCGCGGGCGCATCGTGGTGATCGGCGCGCCCGATGACGCTCACGGCGAGCACGGCGGCCATCACCACCACCCCGACATGCCTGAGGGTGGCTGATGGGTCTGTGGGACTACCTCGGTCAGCCGTTCGCGCAGCACGCGCTGCTCGCGGGCACGCTGGTGGCGATCACCAGCGGCCTGATCGGGCCGTTCGTGGTGACGCGCAAGATGGCCTTCGCCGTCCACGGCACCGCGGAGCTCTCCTTCACCGGCGCCGCGGCCGGCCTGCTGGTGGTGGGCGACCCGGTGGCCGGGGCGCTCACCGGGTCGGTCGTCGTCGCCACCGCCATCGGCCTGCTCGGGGTGCGCGAGCGCGAGCGTGACTCCGCGATCGGCGTCATCCTCGCCTTCGGGCTCGGGGTGGGCGTGTACCTGCTCAGCCTCTACCACGGGTTCGCCACCGAGGCGACCAACATCCTGTTCGGTCAGATCTTCGGGGTCAGCAGCGGCCAGCTTCTGCTGCTTCTCGCCGTGGCGGTCGGCGTGCTGGTGGCGATGACTGTGCTGTACCGGCCTCTGCTCTTTGCCTCGGTGGACCCCGACGTGGCCGAGGCCCGGGGGGTGCGGTTGAGACTGGTGGGGCTCCTCTTCCTGTTCGTCCTCGCGCTGACGGTCACCGAGGCGGCGCAGATCGTGGGCACGCTCCTGGTGCTGAGCCTCGCGATCACCCCGGCCGCCGCTGCGCAGCGGCTGTCAGCACGCCCTGCGGTGGTCACCTGCCTGTCGGTGCTCTTCGCCCTGCTGGCATGCGACGGCGGCCTCCTCGCCAGCCTGCAGAGCAGCACCGTCAAGGCCAGCGTCTTCGTCACGGCGTTCAGCTTCGGCATCTACGTGGTGGCCCGCGGCGTGGGCGGCGCGCTGCACCTGGGCCGGCCCTCCTCTGCACAGCGCTGGTGGCGGCGCGGGGAATGGATCTGACGCCATCCGCGTCCGCCGTGCCGGGTTCGTGTAGGTTCGCGGCGCGATGAAGACGGTTCGCGTCGGCGCCGGCCAGGGCTTCTACGGGGACAGCCCCGACGGCGCCGTCGCAGTCGCCGAGCGCGGCGAGGTCTCCTACATCTGCTGCGACGCCCTCGCGGAGCTGACCATGGCGATCCTCCAGAAGGACCGCCTGCGCGACCCCGGCGGCGGGTTCGCCCGTGACCTGCCCGCGTTCATGCGCCGGCTCCTCCCTGTGGCCAGCGCCAAGGGCATCCGCATCATCACCAACGCAGGTGGCATGAACCCCATCGCGGCTGCGGCCGCGGTTCGCAGCGTCGCCGAGGAGGTCGGCGTCCACGGCCTCCGCGTGGCCACGGTCGCAGGCGACGACATCACCGCCCGGCTCGACGAGCTGCGGGCTGCGGGCGTGGACCTGCGCAACATGGACACCGGCGCGGACCTCGACACCATCCGCGACCGGGCGGTCTTCGCCGTGGCCTACCTGGGCGCACGACCGATCGTGGAGGCGCTGGAGCGCGGCGCCGACGTGGTGGTGACCGGGCGCGTCGCCGACGCGTCCCTGTTCGTCGCCCCGATGGTGCACGAGCTCGGCTGGCGCTGGGACGACTGGGACCGGCTCGCCATGGGGGTGGTGCTCGGCCACCTCATGGAGTGCTCGGGGCAGGCCACGGGGGGCAACTTCAGCGGTGACTGGTGGAACATCCCCGACCTGGACCGCGTCGGCTACCCGGTGTGCGAGGTCGGAGAGGACGGCTCGGCGTTGCTCACCAAGCCCGCACTGACCGGCGGGCGGGTGAGCGTCGAGACCGTCGCCGAGCAGCTGCTCTACGAGGTGCTCGACCCGCGTCGCTACCTCAACCCCGACGTGGTCGCCGACTTCACCAGCGTGCGACTCGAGGCCGCGGGCAACGACACCGTCGCGATCAGCGGCGTTCGGGGAAGCGCTCGGCCCGAGCAGCTGAAGGCGATCATCGGGTACCTGGACGGCTGGCTCGGCGCCGCGGTGATCGGGTACTCGTGGCCTCACGCGCTCGCCAAGGCGCGCCACGCCGCGCTGCTCATCGACAGGCTCGCGGAGCGCGCCGGGGTGGTGCCGCTCGAGCAGGTCACCGAGTACGTCGGCGTCAACTCGCTGCACGGCGACGCGGCCGACATGGAGGAGAGTGGTGACGCCAACGAGGTGACACTGCGCGTCGCGGGTCGGTTTGCGACCGAGGCGGAGGCGAGGCGTTTTCCGCGCCTGGCGACGCCACTGGCGCTCAACGGACCGCCCTTCATCGGTGGCGGCATCACCCCGCAGCCGGCGCGCGCCCTGCTCGGGGTGTGGCCCACGCTGGTGCCACGCGCACACGTCGAGTCCCGCGTCACGGTGGTGATGGAGGAGCCGGCGTCGTGAGCCGCGATGTCCGGCTCGCCGACATCGCGCGGGCGCGCAGCGGTGACAAGGGCGACCTCGCCAACGTGGCGCTCTTCGCTCCCAACGAGACTCTCTACGCGGCCCTGCTCCGTGAGGTCACCCCCGAGCGCGTGCGCGTCCATTTCGGCCGTTTCGTGCGGGGAGAGGTGGAGCGCTTCGAGGTGCCCAACGTCCGCGCCCTCAACTTCGTCCTCCACGAGGCGCTCGACGGCGGCGCCGCGCGGTCGCTGCGCAGCGACCCGCTGGGCAAGTCGTACGGTTCGCTGCTGCTGCGCATGCGCATCAACCTCACCGACGACGAGGCGGCTGCGGCTCCCGCAGCGCAGGCACCGCCCGGCTGAGCGGCCCGGTCAGATCCGCTCGAGCACCTGGCTGCGCCGGCGCTCGTACTCGACCTCGCTGATCTGGCCCCGGTGGCGCAGGCCGCGGAGCCCGCGGATCTCGCTGAGCAACTCGATGAGCGGTGCCTCGTGGCGCGGCAGCGTCCACCGGCGGCGGCGGCCGGTGGTGTCGAGCTGCGGCGGCCTGGTGTCCCAGGTGCGCAGGAAGAAGACCGCCTTGAGCGCGTGGTAGGGCAGGGCGTACACCTCGGCCCGGTCCGCCTCGGGGGTGAGCAGCTCCAGCGTCATGCCGTTGCGGTGCCGCTCGGGCACGGTGCGGAGCAGCCCCTTGACGACCTCGCCGTCCCAGAAGTGCAGCGCCACCTTGCGACGCACGTCGTCGGGGACGGGCTCGCTGACCTCCTCGCGCTGCAGCAGGACCCGTTTCACCGAGGCCAGCGGGACGATGGCCGAACGCGTGTTGTCGCGAGGGTTGTCGAAGCTCAGCTCGAACTCAGCGCGCTCGAGGTCCAGGTCGGGCGTGCGGCCCTCGGCGATCTCGCCGTCGGCGAAGCGCACCAGCACGCGGTGCCCACCCTCGCCTCGACTCCAGCCGAATCGCCACTGCCTTCCCTTCGTCGACGTCACCACCGCTTGCATCCAATTGGTTAGACGATCAACCTCGGCCAAACCTTGCAGTCGGTCAGGGGCTCTCAACTGGTCCCGGAGACCCCGCCGGACCGGTGATATACTTGCTCCGATCGGGGCAAACGTCCCCGTATGGAGGGGGATGGTCACGGACCAAACTCGAAGCTCAACTCCGGCTTCCGACGACCTGGCTCTGATCACGGCGTACCTGGCGGGGGACGTTGGAGCCTTCGACGTCCTCTTCCAGAGATACCACGCGCGCGTCCGCGCCGTGTGCCTGCGCTACGTCGGCGACGAGGCACTCGCGGAGGACCTCGTCCAGGA
>CAVQVY010000041.1:0-29582 GCA_963717185.1 Candidatus Dormiibacterota bacterium
CCGAGGTGATCGGCGACGACGACGCGCTGACCAGGGCGGAGGTGCGGGCCTCGGTCGAGCTGCGGCTGAGCAGGCGATCGGCGCTGGCCGAGGGCGCCGAGTACACCGCGCTGATCGGCGAATGGGCGCTGCGGCAACGGGTCGGCGGCGCGGCCGTACTCGTCGAGCAGCTCAGACACCTGGTCAAGCCGGGCAAGGAGGCGCCGGTCACGGTGCGGGTGGTACCGATCGGCACCGGCTGGCATCCGGGCCTGACCGGCCCGTTCACCCTCTACAACTTCGCCGACGCCGCCTCCGTCGCGTACCTGCCGAGCCTGCGCGCGGGCCGGTTCGGTTACGACGAGGCGGAGGTGACCGCCTACAAGGTCGCCTCGGCCGCGCTGCGGCGCGCCGCGCTGGGCCAGGAGGACTCGGTGCCGTTCATCAACACCCTGATCAAGAAGCTGGAGAAGAACGCAGCACGGCGATCGCCCGGTCCAAAGCGGGGCTGAGCGGTTCCGGCGCTGCCCAGCCGTTCACGACCGCGAGCAACTCGACGTAGCGGGCCCGCCGCGGATCGTTGGCCAACTCAAGGTCACGGATGGTCACACCCAATGCTGTGACCAGTTCGTGAACGCTCGCGGGATCGGCATCCCGGATCGCGGCGATCGGGCCGCGGCGCAGCACGGTGGGGTCGTGCCGTTCGACGAGCGCGCGCATGACCGCGCGGAACTCCTCGTCGCCGGCCAGTTCGGCGAGTTCGTCCCAGGCGGCCAGCTGGCTCGCGTCAGGGTTCTCGGGCAGGTGCGGGGTCATGGTGGCGCGGAGGCCGGCGAAGCCCGGCCCGTCGAACACGTCGTCCAGGAACTCCTCGACGACCTCGCTGCGCGTACATCGGTGGACCAACTCCTCCAGGATTCACGCCGCGGTCGGCGACCGCGGTCAGCACCGCGATGCCGGACCCGCAGCAGCGCGGATGTGACTTAGCGAGCGTGTCGGCGCGCGCTCGGCCGCGACCTGCGGCCAGACTCGACCTCGCCGCGCAGCACCTTGCGTCGCTCGTGGGCAGGTCGATGCCCAGGTCGCGGAGGGTGCGAAGCAGGTCGAGCCGGACGAGGTCGGCGTCGGTGTAGCGGCGATAGCCTGCCGCGGTGCGGGCGGCGGGCGGCAGGATGCCGTGATCGGAGTAGAACCTGATGGCGGTCACCGGAACCCCGGTCAGCCCGACACGTTCAAGGTGCGGGCCTACCGGCTGGCCGCACTGCAGGTGGAGAACCTCGGCAGGTCGCTGCATGACATCGCGGCAGCGCAGGGCGACTTGCGCAGCGTCGACGGTTTCGGCGCCGCGATCGCCGACAAGATGGGCGAGCTGATCGCCACCGGGCGCTCGTCCTACCTTGAGAGCCTCGAGGCCGAGGTCCCGCCGACCCTCGTGGACATCCTGGCGCTGCCGGGCATGGGGCCGCGGACAGTGGCGACGCTGTGGCACGAGGGCGGCATCACCACCCTCGACGAGCTCGAGGCCGCAGCCCGGCGCGGCACGCTCGACGGGCTTCCACGGCTGCGCGCTCGCACTGCCGAGAGGATCCTGGCGGCGCTCGACGCACACGCCCGCCGCGGTGGCGATCAGCCCCGCCGCCGCCGACGCGCCGAGGTGGCGCCGCTGGCCGAGTCCCTCCGCAACACGATCGCCGGCCACCCGGCGGTGGAGCGTCTCGAGATCGCCGGCTCATTCCGCCGCGAACGCGAGAGCTGTGGCGACCTCGACCTGCTGGTGGGCACCCGCGACGCGCCGGCGGTGCTCATCGCGTTCGCCGCCCTCCCGCAGGCGGAGCATGCCCTCGCGCGCGGGGGCACCAAGAGCTCGATCCACGTCGACGGCGGCTTCCAGGTCGACTGCCGCGCGGTGGCGCCCGAGTCCTTCGGTGCGGCGCTGCAGTACTTCACGGGCTCGCAGGCGCACAACATCCGCCTTCGCGGTCGCGCCCTGCGCATGGGCCTGACACTCAATGAGTACGGCGTGTTCCGCAATGATGACGGCGCGCGCATCGCCGGTGAAACTGAGGAGGATGTGTACGCGGCGCTGGGGTTGCCCTGGATCCCCCCGCAGCGCCGCGAGGATCCGGCCGAGATCGACACCAACGCGCTGGTCGCGGTCGCAACGGAGGTGTGAGCATGGACGAGCTGGTGATCAAGGTCCCCTCGCCCTTCAGCGGCGTGGGCGACGTGGGCTTCAGCGCCCGCTACCCGGCCCAGGCCTGGAACGAGCGCCTCCGCGACGTGCCGTTCATCGTTGAGGGTCCTCCCCTGCCGATGCGGCGGCTGGTCGAGCGCCTCAGCCTTTTCACGGCCAAGGACTCGCTCATCACCGCGATCGGCGACGACGAGGCGTACAGCTGGACCGCGCCCGTGCAGCTGACCGACGAGGTCTGCGTGCTCGCCTTCCGCGACCACAGCCTTCGCGAGCCCGGCGGGCGACGACGACGGGCAGGCCGGGCGCCAGTACATCTGGAACCTGGTGCGCCCGCTGGCCTTCACGTTCCTTCGCGACTGCGTACGCCTGGGCGGCCTGCGCCTGGCGGACAGCATCGCGGTGGTGCTCGACGTCGGCCATCCGCCGGTGGTGGACCTCGAGTTGCAGCGCACCGCGATCAGCGCGGAGAACGGGACGCTGCTGCTCGCAGCCTGAGCCGGCCCGACTACGGGGTGGTCGGGGTCGGGGTGGCCGGCGGAGCGTGTTGAAGATCGACGTGGGCGTCGGGGTCGGCACCGGCGTCGGGGTCGGGCACCGGGGTCGCCGTCGGTGACACCGAGGCGCCCGGGGACACCGACGTCGTCGGTGTGGCGGGCGGACGGGCCGGCGCGGTCGGGCAGTTGGCGAGCGCTGGGTTGAACCCGGTCGGGCTCGGCGACGGTGTCACCACGGTCGCGGGGACCGCGCTGGCGCTCGGAGCTGGCGGACGCGCTCGGGGTCGCGGTGGCCGCCGGGGTGGGCGTGACCACGTACGGGGTGTACGACGGGCAGGGCGCCAGCGGCGGGACCGGGGGCTGGTGCGACCCGCTGACCACAAGGGAGATCGCGACCGCGACCGCGCCGACGAGCACGGTGAGCACGAAGGTGATGGCGCCCCACTCGCGCCGGAAGATCGTCATGCGGTGACCAGCTCGATGGCCGCGCGCAGCGCCGCCGCCATGGCCGGGTCGTCCAGCGCCAGTCGTGCGTTGGTGGCCAGCCAACCGGCAGGGGTGCCCACGTCGAGCAGCTCACCGGTGAACTCCACGCCGTGCACTGCTCCGAGTCGAGGAGGGCGGCGATCCGTCGGTGAGCGGATCTCGCCGCCGGCGCCGGGCGCGGTGCTGCGCAGCGCGTCGAAGATGTCGGGCGTCAGCACGTAGCTGCCCATGATGGCGAGGTCGCTCGGCGCGTCCTCGCTCTTGGGCTTCTCCACCACCGCCTCCACCCTGTGGACGCGGCCGTGGCTCTCGGCGATGGCGGCGCAGCCGTACCGGGAGATCTGGTCGGGCGAGACGCGCATCAGCGCAAGAACCGGCGTCCGGTACTCCCGGTACGTGTCAACCAGCTGGCGCAGCACCGGGTCCGGTCCGTGGGAGAGGTCGTCGGGGAGCATGCACATGAAGGGTGGTCACCGACCGCGTCCGCGGCGCACAGCACCGCGTGGCCGAGGCCCAGCGGTTCGTCCTGGCGCACCCAGGTGAACGCGCCAGGTGGTCGCGGCGCGCACGGCCTCGAGCTCCTCGAGCTTGCCGCGCGCCCCGAGAAGCTCTTCGAGCTCGCGGTTGACGGTGAAGTGCTGCTGGATCAGCTCCTTGCCGTCGCTGATGACGACCACCATCTCGCCGGCCCCGGCCGCCACCGCCTCCTCGACCCCCCATTGGATGACCGGACGGTCGAGAACAGGCAGCAACTCCTTGGGGAGAGCCTTGGTGGCGGGAAGGAATCGCGTCCCCAGGCCGGCGGCGGGGATGACGCAATGGCGGAGATCCACGGCGGCGCATTGTCGCCCGTGAGCCGCTTGCCGTGCTCTCTGACGAGCAATTCACCGGCGCCCACTACACTGGCGCCTCCTTGAGGATCTCGACGGAGGCGGCGGTGCCAGAGGCGCAGTTGGTGGCCAGCGCGGTGACCGCCGAGCTCGCCGCCGCACTCGACCGAGCCGTGGCCGCGGGCGTGCTGCCGGCGTCTGACACGCCCACCGACATCGTCGTCGAGAAGCCCAAGGACCCCAGCCACGGTGACGTCGCCACCAACCTTCCGATGCGGCTGGCCAGGTCCCTCGGGCTGCCACCGCGACAGGTCGCGGAGCTGCTGCGCGGACAGCTCGGCGCCGGCCAGATCATCGAGTCCGCCGAGGTGGCGGGGCCCGGCTTCATCAACATGCGCCTCGCACCAGCCTGGCTGACCGCCCAGCTGGCCGGGATCATCGCGGCGGGCGAGCGCTGGGGTGACGTCGACGTCGCCGGCGGACGGTCCGTGCAGGTCGAGTTCGTCAGCGCCAACCCGACGGGGCCGGTGACTTTCGGGGCCACCCGCGGAGCGGCGATCGGTGACGCCCTGGCCAACGTGCTGGCGGCGGCGGGCCACCGTGTCGAGCGCGAGTACTACGTCAACGACGCAGGCAGCCGGATGCACACCTTCTCGGTCAACTGCGCGTGGTTCTACCGCCGCATGGCCGGGGTGGACGAGCCCGCCCCTGACGACGCCTACCCCGCCGCGGAGCACGCCGCCGAGCTGCTCTTCGCCGAGCACGGCGTCGGGCTCCGCGACCTGCCCGCGGATGAGCTCGGACGGCACGCCATCGCCGCCCAGCTGGCCGAGATCCGCCAGGACCTGGAGCAGCTGGGGTGCACTTCGACGGCTGGTTCCACGAGCAGGCGCTGTTCGACACCGGTGCCGTCGACAGCATGCTGCAACGCCTCCGCGACGCCGGCTGCGTGGTCGAGCGCGACGGCGCGGTGTGGTTCGCCGCCACCCAGGTCGGCCTCGACAAGGACGAGGTGCTGATCCGCAGCAACGGCATGCCGACGTACTTCATGAGCGACGTGGCCTACCACCTCGACAAGCTCGAGACGCGCGCGTTCGACCGCGCGATCGACGTGGTCGGCGCCGACCACGGTGGACATCTCCCGCGCATGTACGGAGCACTGCGCGTGCTCGGCATCGAGGAGTCCCGCCTCAGCATCGTGGTCACGCAGCTCATCACCGTCGGTGGCGCCAAGATGAAGAAGGCGGCGGGTCACTACGTGACGCTCCGGGAGATCCTCGAGCAGGTCGGCGGCGACGCCATCCGCTACTTCCTGATCAGCCGCGCGTCCGGCTCGACCATCGACTTCGACCTCGACCTCGCCGCCAAGGCGGGCAACGAGAACCCGGTGTTCTACGTGCAGATGGCGCACGCTCGCTGCGCCGGCGTGTTCCGTCAGGCGGAGCTCGACGGCGTGTCCCTCGACGACCCCGACCTCGCGCTGCTCGGGCCCGACGAGTCAGCCCTGGTCCAGCTGCTGCTAGACCTGCCCGAGGTGGTGCGCAGCGTCGCTCGCGACCTCGAGCCGCACCGGCTCACGTTCTACGCGCACAGTGTCGCGGCGGCGTGGCACCGCTACTACCACGACCATCGCATCGTGGACTCGACCGCCCCGGCGCTGAGCACCGCGCGCCTCCAGCTTGCGGCGGCGGTGCGCGTGACCCTGGCACGCGCGCTGCGTCTCATGGGCATGTCGGCGCCAGACCGGATGTAGCGCCGACCGCCCCTATACTTCGCAGGCCCCGCCCCGTTCGTCTAGTGGCCCAGGACACCGCCCTCTCAAGGCGGAGATCATCGGTTCGAATCCGATACGGGGTACCAAATTACCGAGCCGGACTGTTCACGCACGCCGCCTTGAGAGGGCGGTGTCGGGGAGTGAGCGTGACCGGCGCAGCAAACAGCGGGACACGCCCCACGGTGCTCCACATCGTCTGACATGATCACGCCCTCATGACCTCGCCACCGCCTGGTGATCCTCCCGGACCACCACCGGGAACTCCGCCGCCTCCGCCCGCAGGACCTCCACAGGGAGCGGGACCGCCGCCGGCCAGCGGACCTCCACGTGCCTCGGGACCGCCGCGCGCCACGGGACCTCCACCAGCATCGGTGTCGAGGGTGCCGTCGGCAACACCGGCCCCGCGCAAGGAGGATCGACAGCGGACGTACATCATCCTGGCGGCGCTCCTCATCCTCCTTCTCGGTGCCGGCGGGCTCGTCTTCGCTCTCACCCGTGGCAGCAAGGCGCCGGTGGCACGCGGCCCCGGCGAGGTCTTCCTCCAACCCGCGGCGACCACCGGGCCGAACCCGTTCACGTCGACGGTCGCGAGCACGGTCGGCCCGTCGGCGCTGCCCAGCCTCTCGCCCAACGCGAGCCCCAGTCCGAGCCCGAGCGCAACGCCATCCGCCGGGGGCGCGACAGTGCTTCGCACGACGTCGGGCGACACGCCGGGACTGTATGGAGGAACCAACAAGCTCGGTGCCTGTGACCCGAGCCTCCTGGTGCGCTACCTCCAGGCCAACCCATCCAAGGCCCAGGCCTGGGTGACGGCGATCAACTCCGACCCGTCGCTGACCTGGAGTGGGGGGCACACCATCAGCGTCGACCA
Organism: Candidatus Dormiibacterota bacterium; assembly: GCA_963717185.1. Classification (GTDB taxonomy): domain Bacteria; phylum Chloroflexota; class Dormibacteria; order Aeolococcales; family Aeolococcaceae; genus Aeolococcus. The sequence goes on from CAVQVY010000041.1 coordinate 6,629, forward strand.
GATAGCCGCCTTCGTCGCCGAGCTCGACTCCTGTCGTCCTTCGCAGCGACACCCGAGTCACCAACAACGGCTTCGCCAATGGCCGTCCGGACCCGTACCAGGCGGTCTTGCAACGAGGCACGGCGGTGCTGGTCGACAGGTACGGCATCCCCCGGTCACGGTGCGCATGCGGGAACCCACTGGGCTCGCCGGTGCCGACACCGACCACCCCGACGTACACGGGCACGCGGTGGCCCGCGTTCAACCCGACAACAGTCGTGGTCGTCCAACCGGCCCCGGTGGTGATCAACATCTTCGTGCTCATCAACGACAGCGACGGCTCGACCGTGGGCAGACCGGCGGGTTCGACAGGTCCCACCGACGTGCTCCCGTCGCCAACCCCCGGCCTGACGCCGCCGCCCAACGTCACCCTCGGAAGCGGCGATGTGCAGGTGACGCTCCTCTGGACCAGCGACAGCGACCTCGACCTGCACGTCATCGACCCGAGCGGGTTCGAGATCTACTACAACAACAAGACCTCGACGAGCGGGGGCACGCTGGACCACGACGAGATACCCGGTTGCGGCAGCGCGTCGACCACGCACGTCGAGAACGTCTTCTGGGCCTCCGGAACGGCTCCCCCGGGTCAGTACCAGGCGTTCGTCGAGAACTTCGGGGCCTGCGGCGCCCCGGCCGACTACCAGCTGACGATCAGGTCGGGCGGCCAGGTGGTCTCCAACACCACTGGCACGCTCCCCAACCAGGACGAATCCAAGTCCACACCGGTGACATTCACCCGCTGAGACAGGCCGCCCCGGTCATCGGAAGGCGTCCCGGCGTGACACCCACATCGAGCGCAGCGCCTCTGCGGTGATGAGGAATCCGCCCACCAGGATCAGCAGCGCACCCACGCCGATGTCGGGGTAGTCGGCTGACGCCAGCTTGCGCAGCACGATGTGGACGCCCGTGTTGGTGGCCGGGGCAGCAATCGCAAGCAGCGCGATGGCGGGGAGCGGGCGGCGCAGGACAAGCGGCAGAGCCACCAGGACCACGATCAGCATCAGCAGCCCGAGGCTGAAGTCGCTCGGGTCCGGAGTGTCGGTGAAGAGGAACTGCGCCGGGACCTGCCATGCGCTGACCGCGAACCCGGCCACCGAGACGAGCGGCAGGAGGCTGCCGGCGATGACCAGCGCGGCGCCGGCAAGCGACAGCCAGCCGACAGTGGACAGGAGCCCAGAACCAGCGGGAACCCGCCGCGGGAAGAACAGCAGTTGGAGCGCCGCCCCGGGGCCGCCCCTGCGCCGCGGCCCGTCAGCGGAGGCGCCGTCCTCGGCTGTGGCCGGCGCGGCTGCCATGGAGCTCCCGGCATAGGGCTCGAGCAAGCCCCCATCGACCCATGCCTGCCATCCGTTGGAACAAGCGATGCGCGCCCAGCCGTGGTGCCGTTCCAGCACCTCCACCGGCAGGCTGGGGTCCAGGCGCTCCCCGGCGGGAGCGGTGGATGACGCCGCCAGCCACGTCGACATCCCGCCGGACGGAGCGACGTGGCTGGGCACCCAGGTCGGCGTCGCCTGCGGCCCTGCCTCGCTGCTCAACGGCACGAGCCGGCCGGCGTCAACCCACGTCTCCCAGCCGTTGGAGCACACGACGTGGGCCCACGCCCCCTGCCGCTCCAGCAGCTGGACATCGAGTCCGGGGTCGAGGGTGGCCGCCGGCGGTCGCAGTCCATCGGGAACGTCCCACGCGGCGAGACCGCCATCCGGGACGGCATGCGACGGCACGTACGCGGTGGCTGCCGGCGGCGCAGCCGGCACCTCGGGGGTGCCTCCCGGAGGCTGAGCGCTCACGGCCGACCGCCGCGGCTGCAACCGTTGGCCATGGCCCCCGCCCTCCCGGATCGCTGTGGGCGAACCATACCGAGTGGCGTGTCGAAAGTCAGCAGGTCAGGCGGACGCGGCGACGGCCAGGTGCGGCGGACCCGAGAGCGCGATCGGCGCCAGCGTCAGGTCCGCGGCGGGCACGGGGACTCCGATGAAGTACCCCTGGGCAAGGTCGCAAGCGGCGGTCCGCAGGAGCGCAAGCGTGGTGCCGTCCTCGACCCCCTCGGCGACCACGCGCATGCCCAGCGCGTGACCGAGCTCGATGGTGGCGCGGACCAGCGCGAGGTCGCGGTGCGACCCTTCATCGGCCAGCCCGCGGATGAAGGTGCGGTCGAGCTTGAGCTCGCTCACGGCCAGGCTGCCGAGGTACGCCAGCGAGGTGAAGCCCGCGCCGAAGTCGTCGATGGACACTCCGATACCGAGCTCGCGCAGCTCGCCGATCACCCGCTTGCAGGCGTCGAAGTCATAGATGATGGTGGTCTCGGTGATCTCCACCGTCAGCGCCGAGCCGGGCAGACGGTGGCGAGCGAGCGCGCTCCGGAGAGAGCCGACGAAGTTGCGGTCGAGGAGGTCGGTGACCGACACGTTCACCGACACCGGGACGTCGCGGCCCGACTCTCGCCAGGTCGCACATTGACCGAGTGCCTCCTCCACCACCCACGCGGTGATCAAGGGCATGAGACCGGCCTCTTCGGCCAGGGGGAGGAAGTCGAGTGGCGGCACCAGCCCGAGCCGGGGGTGCGGCCAGCGCAGCAGTGCCTCGACCGCAGTGACCTCGCCGGTGCCGAGGCTGACCTGGGGTTGGTGGTGGAGCACGAAGCCGCCCTGCTGCGCTGCGACGCGTAGCTCCTCGACCAGGCGCAGGCGGTTGCCTTCGTCATCGATGTCCTTGCGGTACACCTCGTACGCGGATGCGCTCAGCTTGGCGCGGTACATGGCCAGGTCCGCGCACCTCAGCAGGCTGGTGCTGTCACCGGCGTCGGTCGGAGCGCTGGCGATGCCGATGCTGGCGCTGATGCGCACGCTCACCGCGTCGAGGATGAAGGGCTCCTCGAGCTTGCCGATGAGGCGCTTGGCGACGGCCGTGGCGTAGCCCACGTCGCCATCCATGATGACCACGCCGAGCTCGTCGCCACCCACGCGGACGAGCACGTCGGTGCTGCGCAGCGAATCCATCAGCCGTGGCCCGAGCTGGCGCAGCAGCTCATCGCCGGCGGCATGGCCGAAGGAGTCGTTGATCTCCTTGAAGTGGTCGAGGTCGATGAAGAGGAGACCGAGGTGGCGAGCCGGGGTGCTGGGGTCGGCGGCGTCGGCGAAGAAGTCGTTGAGCATGTAGAAGAGCTGGCGGCGGTTGCCCAGACCGGTCAGGTCGTCGGTGACAGCCTGGCGGTGGCGCTTGTGGGTGAGCGTCCGGAGGTGGCCGACCGACAGCCAGAAGCGGAAGCCCACGACCACCAGCGTGGCGGTGGCGAGTCCGAGGGCGACCGAGCTCACCTGGTGGAACGAACCGAACAGCAGGATTGCCAGGCCCGACACGGCGCCGAGCGCCGGCAGCGCCATCCCCGGCGGCTTGTGAGCCAACCCGAGGGCGGTGCGACGGCCGGGCAGCCACAGCGACAGTGAGATGAGCAGGATCGCCGTCGGCCACGCGATGGCGTCGAAGAGGGTCGGGAACCCCCACGCTCCATCGGCGGGCCGGAGCAGGTTGGCGGTGTCGCCGGCCGCGTTCACCGCGCAGGCGATGGCCAGCAGGATCCACTGCGTGTTGCGCCGCCCGGGAAGGATCGCACTGCCCCCCACCACCAGCGCCAGGAGGAGCAGGTCCCCGATCGGGTAGGCGAGGTTGGTGGCCACCATGAGGGGCTCGCCACCTGTGGACCTCACGATCGTGCTGAACGCAAAGCACGCGCACACGCCGGCGGCGCCGAGACCGGCGACGATGCCGTCGAGCCACATCGCCGAGGTGAGGTTGGGCATGTGGCGGCGCACCAGCAGCACCAGCCCCACGTACAGGAGCGGGTAGAAGCCGAGGTAGAAGGCATCCGCCAGAGACGGCACGGGCGGGGAGGCGCCGCCCGCCGACTCGGCTGTGAGGAACACGTCGCCCAGCGCCCACGAGAGGGTGCCGAGCCCCAGCGCGACAGGGACGGGGCGGCGGCCGGGGCTGAGCGCGGCGCGAAGGAAGCACAGGCCGCTGCCGACGAGCTCGAACGCGGCCACCAACCAGCCGTCGACCAGCTCTGACGAGTTGTCCTGCCTGACGACCAGCGAGACGAGGTAGGCGACGAGGACGGCGGCGAGCACGCCGTAGACGACCCAGAGCAGGCGGCCCCGCTGCGGTACTCGCCGGGCCACGACAGCAGTCACGTTCGCAGCCTATTCGGCGTCCGTGGAGCGAAGGTGACAGGACTAGGACGAGATCAACAAGGATCGCCGACGCCTCACAGCCTGAGGCTCAGTCGGGAAGCAGCTTGCCGGGGTTCATGATGCCGCCGGGATCGAGCCGCTCGGCCAGCGCACGGAGGGCGCCGAGCGCCCCGGCCCCCACCTCCCGGTCCATGTAGGGGCGATGGTCGGTGCCGACGGCGTGGTGATGGGTGATGGTGCCTCCGCCGGCGAGGATCGCCTCACACGCCGCGCGCTTGGCGGCGATCCACCGGGCTCTCGGGTCGGGCCCGGCCGCGGCCAGCACGGTGAAGTACAGCGAGGCCCCCGACGGGTAGACGTGCGACACGTGGCAGCCGACCAGCGGCGCGCCGTCGCCTGCCAGCGCTGACCGCAGCGCCTCGATGACGGCGTCGTGGAGCTGCCTGAGCCTGGACCAGGAGACCGCCGTCTCCAGCGTCTCGACCAGGATCCCGGCGTCGAGGAGGGCGTCGCGCAGGTAGGGGCCGTGGTAGCGCTGGCGCAGCCACGCCCGCCCAGGGGAGGCGCCCAGCGGGATGCCGCGGTGCCGGCGGATGACGGCGCGCGCCTCCGCCTGGCGAGCGCCGCCCAGCAGTGCGTCGCTGTCCCAGCCGGTGATCAGCACGCACCCTCCCAGGTGACCGCGCAGGCGCAGGTAGCCGCGGCCGATGCGCTCGACCGCGCCCCCGTGCGCGGCCATGGCCATGCCAACGCGTGTCTCCTCAGGGTCGCTGAGCCGCGCGACATCCGGCGCGGCGCGGCCCTGGACGAGGTCGCGCATGGCGGCCAGGCCCTCGTCGAAGTGCGCGAACGACCATGCCTCGTAGCGCGGCTCAGACGGCTTGCGGCGGACCTTCACGGTGACCTCGGTGATCACCCCCAGCCGGCCCTCCGAGCCGAGCACCAGCTCACGGAGGGACGGCCCGGCGGCGCTGGCGGGGTGGTCGTTGACCACGATCTCGCCGGCCGGTGCCGCCAGGCGGATTCCCAGGACGAGCTCGTCGAACCGTCCATAGCCTGTCGACGCCTGCCCCGCGCTGCGGGTCGCCGCAAACCCGCCGATGGTGGCGTACTCGAACGACTGGGGGAAGTGCCCGAGCGTGAGGCCGTGCCCGGCGAGGAACGCCTCCGCCTGCGGACCGGTCATCCCCGCCTGCAGCACTGCCGTCATCGACACCGGGTCGACCTCGACGCCCGCGCACAAGCGGCGCAGGTCGAGCGCGATGACGGCACGATGAGCGCCCCGCAGCGCGCTCACGCCGCCCACCACCGAGGTCCCTCCCCCGAACGGCACGACGGCGCACGAGGCGAGCGCACAGGCGCGGAGGACCGCGGCGACCTCCTGCTCGCCGGGCGGCGCGACGACCGCGTCGGGAGCCGCCTCGATCCGACCGCTTCGCAGGGTCAGCAGGTCGAGGTAGCTGCGGCCGGCGGCGTGCCTGAGGCGGCTGTCGTGGTCGGTTGCCACCGCGTCGACGCCGCAGACCTCGCGCAGCTCGTCGAGGAGCGCGTCGCCGTCGAGCGCGCTCGGCTGCAGCTCGGGCAGCTGCGGGTGGGGCGACCCGGACGGGGCGGTGGAGACGCCGAGCTCGTCACGGAGGAGCGTGGCCAGGCCGGGAGGGATGGTGGTGTCGCGGTCGCCCCAGCCCCACCAGCGGAGCGGCGGCGGCTGGCGATCGCTCACGCCGCCACGCCCTCGAGGAGCCGCAGGGCGAGCGCCTCGGCGCGACGGCGCTCGGCGGGCACCAGGCCGAGCCGGACGCGGCGGTCGAGGAGATCGTCGATGTCCATCGCGCCCTCGTGGAGCACCCCGAAGAGGAGCTCCACCCCGAGGACGGAGCTGCCCGCGAACACCGGCCGCAACAGCCCGGGGTCGTTGCCGGCGAGACGGGCCACCGCCGCCGCCTCACTCCCGTAGCGGCGCACCAGGCGGGTGGATGCGCTTCCGGGGACCGCGTCGGTCGGACCGGCGCCGACCAGCGGATGCGCCGCGGTGCCGCTGCGCCCGCCGCCGTGCCGGGCGACGATGCGGTCGACCGCGTCCTCTGCCATCCGCCTGTAGGTGGTCAGCTTGCCGCCGACCACCGTGAGGAGCGTGCCGTCCGGCGACTCCAGGATCGTGTGCCGGCGAGACAGGTCGGCGGTGGAGCCGGCTCCCGTGTCCAGCAGCGGGCGGAAGCCTGCGTAGCGTCCCAGGACGTCGGCGTCGGTCAGCGGACGGCGCAGCGCGCGCGAGAGGGTGGCGAGCAGGAACTCCTCCTCCGCCCCGTCCACGGCCGGCTCGTCCTCGATCGCCCCGGTGAAGGCGTCGTCGGTCACTCCGACGATCACCCGGCCGTCCCCGGTCGGGGTGGCGCCCACCCACCGCGCACTCTCCCCGGGGACCGGCACGATCAGCGCTGCGCGAGGGTCGCCCAGGGTTCCGGCGTCGACGACGAGGTGGGCGCCCTTGCTGGGGCGCAGGCGCACCGAGTGGTCGATGGTGTCGGCCCACACCCCGCCGGCGTTGACGACCGTCCGAGCGCGCACCTCGAAGGTGGCCCCGGTGAGCTCGTCGCGGACGGCCACGCGCCCGGCCAGCGCCGAGAGCGCGGTGCAGTGGGTGACGATGGCCGCGCCACTGGCTGCCGCGGTGCGCGCCACGGTGATCACCAGGCGGGCGTCGTCCTCGAGCTGGCCGTCCCAGAACAGCAGGGCGCCACGCAGGCGGTCGGGGCGCAGCCCGCCGAACAGGCGCTGAGCCTCGAGCGCGCTGATGCGTCGCGGCCCGGGCAGCTGCCGCCTGCGCGTTCCCGATGCCAGCCGCAGCACGTCACCGGCACGCACCCCGATCTCCGTGAGCGCGCCACCGAGCGGTGGAAGGCTGTCGTTGAGAGCTGCGATGAACGGCAGGGCGCGCACCAGGTGGGGCGCCGTCGTGGTCATGAGGATGTGCCGCTCTCGCGCGGACTCCCACGCGACGGCGAGCTGCATGTGGCGCAGGTAGCGCAGGCCGCCGTGGACCAGCTTCGAGCTCCACCGGCTGGTGCCGTTGGCGAGGTCACGACGCTCGATCAACCCGGTTCGCATCCCTCGCAACGCCGCATCGAGGGCGACACCGGTACCAGTGATTCCGCCACCGATGACCAGAACATCGAGCTCGGTGCCGGCCAGGCGCTGCAGGTCGGTGGCGCGCTGGGCGGCGTTGAGCGAACCGGCGAAGGTCACGGCGACGGCTCCGCGGGTCGCAGCCATGCGTCCATCATCACGCGCAGCTCGGCGTCGATGGCGGGCGTGAGCGCGTCGTCCACCAGCCCTGGAGCAGCCGCCACCAGGCTGCGCACCACCAGCTCGAGCAGGCGCGCCACCGCGTCGCCCCGCACCTCGCGGATCGAGCCGTCCCTGCGGCCGGCCACGAGGTGCTCGCGGATCGCGGCGATCGCCATCTCCTGGGCGTGGCCTCGGCGCGTGGTCAGGTATGGAAGGAGGCGCTCGCCGTCGAGCTCGATGACGCGCCGGATCACCGCGTCGCTGCGCAGCGAACCCACGGCGCGCGCGGTCGCCTCGATCAGCCGCTCCCGGGCCGTCGGCAGGCCGGCGGCCGCGGTCTGAGCGTCCGCCACGATCATGGCGACCTCGCGGGTGAGCAGGCTCGACCACAGCGTGGCCGCGTCGGGGAAGGTGCGGTAGACGGTCATGCGGCTGGCGCCGGCGCGGCGGGCCACGTCGGCCACGGTGGTCCGGGCGATGCCGCGCTCCGCCACGCAGGCGCGCGCCGCGTCGAGCAGGGCTCCATCGGAGTGACGCTGTGACATCTGGTGTCGCAGTGTAACGATCCCGCGCGCTGACCGTCGCCACCGCGGGGAGGCGCTGGGTACACTCGCGGTGATGCTTCTGACCGCGCCGCCCAGCCTGGTCTACGTGATCGGCCTGCCCGCCGGCCTCCTGGTCTGCGTGCTCGTCTTCGGCGGCGCCACGTGGATGCTGCTCGGGCGCATCCGGCGCGGCTGACCGCACCGGCGGCAGGCTGGCTGGCCGACTGCGGGCATCCACGAGGTCGGCGGTACAATCCGTCGACCGTTCGTCATCGTTCTCGTGGAGACAGGTCGTGGCCAACACCATCAAGGAGTCCAAGGAAGTCAACTCCCAGAAGGACATCGTCACCTCGCAGCGCTGCCCGATCTGCCACAACCTGATGCGTCAGAACGAGATCAGCGTGGAGATCGCGTTCCGGCATCAGCGCAAACCCGGCGAGCCCAAGCGCGAGCGCATCCTCAAGCACAGCAAGAACTGCAAAGCCGCGTAGGCGGGTGCGCCGCCTGTCCGAGCGTCAGTGAGCTCGGCGGTACACTGGCCGCCATGCCGGTTCGCCTGCCGCTGTTTCCGCTCAACACAGTGCTCTTCCCGCACATGCCCGCGGGCCTGCACATTTTCGAAGAGCGTTATCGCGAGATGATCCGCGACTGTCAGGAGCAGGGCACGAGCTTCGGGATCATCGGCATCCGCGAGGGCGTCGAGGTGGGCCGCGCCGCGTTTCCGTTCTCGGTCGGCACGCTCGCCCAGATCCACGAGCTCGAGGCTCTCGACGACGGCCGATTCAACCTCGTTGTCGCCGGCGCATCGCGGTTCCGGGTCGAGAGCCTGGCCCTCGATCGCGCCTACCTGGTCGGCACCGTCCGCTACCTCGAGGACACCCGCGGTGACGAGGCCGCCATCCCCGACCTTGCCCGGCGCGCGTCGCAGGCCTTCAGCGAGTACACGGCGGCGCTCCGCAACCTCGCGGATGAGACCGGCGACGAGGCGCACGAGGCGCTCCCTGACGACCCGGAGCTGCTCTCCTACCTCATCGCCGCGTCGCTCAACGTCGAGGTCAACCGGCGGCAGGAGCTGCTCGAGGAGGAATCGGGTGTCGGGACGTCTGCGCAAGTGTCTGCAGGTCCTGCGCCGCGAGTTCGTCTTCCTGGACCAGATGTTGGCGCGCCGCGACCACAACATCGTGCCGGTCTCGCTCAACTGATGGCGGCCGCCCTGGAGCGCTTCTCGCTGGTGGGGCGCACCGCGCTGGTCACGGCGGCAGCAGGGGCATCGGTCGCGCCATCGCACTCGCCATGGCCGGCGCCGGCGCACAGGTCGCGGTGTGCTCGCGCCACCTCGACGCCTGCGAGAAGGTGGTCGCGGAGATCACCGCGGCCGGCGGGAACGCGATCCCCGTGGCCGGGAACGTCGGCCACGCCGAGGACGCCGGCACCATCGTCGGATCGGTCATGGACGGTTTCGGCGCCTCTCGACATCCTCGTCAACAACGCGGCCACCAACCCGCAGTTCGGCATGTCGGTCGACGCCGAGGACTTCGCGGTCGACCGGGTCTTCGAGGTCAATGTGCAGGGCCCTCTGCGGCTGATCAGCGCGGCGGTGCGCGCCGAATGGGTGAGCATGGGGGCAGCATCATCAACATGGCGTCGGTGGGTGGGATCAACCCGGAGCCGATGATCGGCGCCTACAACGCCAGCAAGGCCGCCCTCATCAACCTCACCCGTACCCTGTCACACGAGCTGGGCCGGTCGGGAATCCGTGTCAACGCGATTGCGCCCGGGCTGGTCGACACCGACTTCGCCAAGCTGCTGATCGAGACCCCGCAGATCCACGAGCGGATCATTCGCGGCACGGCGCTGAAGCGCCACGCGGAGCCGGATGAGATCGCCGGCGCGGCGGTCTTCCTGGCGAGCGAGGCGGCGTCCTTCGTCACCGGCAGCGTGATCGTCGTCGACGGCGGAGCCACCGCCTAAGCCGGGCTGCTCGTCAGTGGATGTCGAGCACGAAGCGGGTCGGTGAGGTCAGGTAGAACGCCGTTGCCGTGGCGGGGCGGGTGAGGCCGAGGCGGTAGATCGTCTTGCCACCGCTGGTGCTGACCAGCGTCACCGACGAGATGACCTTGCCGGGCGTCGGAGTGCCCGTTGATCCTGCCGGCACCGTGCCCGCGAAGGTCACCAGCACGGTGGTCGGGTTGCTGAAGGTCACCGTCGCTTTCGGCGTGCCCCCGGGGCTGCCGCTGACCGGCCCGAGGTCGAAGACGACGCGCATGTAGTTGGTCTGGGCGCCGTAGCGCAGCCGCTCCACCTGGAACCCGGTGTCCCCGGCCCCGAAAGTCTGCACCTGTGCCGGGGCCACGCCGGCGGCGGCGCTGGACGACTGGGCAGGGGTGGATTGATGGGGCTGGCTGGCCGCCGATGGGGCGGTGGTCGGTGGCCTGGTCGCGGTGGGCGTGGCCGGGTGCGACACGGCGTGGCCGATCAGCAGGGCTCCGACGAAGATGAGACCGATCCCGGCGATCACCGCGAAGATCCGATTGTCCGGCCCCGTCCGCGTGATCGCGCCCGCGCTCTTCCTGGTGCGCGCCGATGCGCTCACGGCGCCGGCCCTGACCGACGCGACCAGCCTGCCGAGCACACGCGTGACCTGGGCGGAGAACGGCACGTTCTCGCGCGCGACGGCGCGGCTGTGCCGGCCCAGCGGCCGCGGACGGCTGGCGATGTCGGGGTCGGCGGGAGCAGCCTCAACCTCGGGGTACGAGGAGGCGGCAAAGGCGTTCCACCCGGCGGCTTCGCCGGCTGCGGCGATGGCGGGGTCATCGGTCAGCTCTGGTAGCTGTCGCACGGGCTGCTCCGCCACCGCGTCACCAGCCTCGGGGCGGCCGGGTCGGGGGTCGATCGTCGGAGGATGTGACCGGGCATGGTCCGCAACCCCGTTGAGCTCCACCTCGACCGGCGCCTGGGGCGGGGCGGGCGGGTGCGACGGCGCGGCGCCGGGAGCAGGTGGGGGCATCGACGGCACCGGCGCCGTGGGCAGTTGCGCACCGCGGCGCGGTGGACCGCCACTGACGATCTGCGCGGAGTTCCTCCAGCACGTCGCCGCCGCGAGAGAGCGCGAGCCGGACGGTCACGGCGTCACGGACGCGCGCCCACAACGCTGCCGGGCCGGCGGCCGCGGCCAGGCGTGTCGGCGGAGGCGGGAGCGACGCGCCGGCGGGAGGCATGGGCACTGGCGCCCCCATCGGCTGTGCGGGAGCGCCGGCCCCGGCCCAGGGCTCGCCGGGGGAGGTCGCGTCGTCCACCGGCGGGGGCAGCTCGGCCTCCCACGACTCCGGCACGACGGCGGCATTCATCCAGTCCTCGTCGGCCTCCGCCAATTCGACGGCCGGGGCAGGCGGGCTGGCCGGCGCGGTGTCCGCGACCACCGCTGGACCCTCCTGTGGCATCGGCGCTGCCTCGGGTCGGTCCGCGATCGCGGCGTCCCACGCGGGCGTGGATCGCACACCCTCCAGTGGCAGGTCCGGCTGGATGTCCGGCGCGACCGTGGAGGCGGCCGCCACCTCGCGCGGCGTTGGGACAGGCTCGGGGCGGCGCGGTGTCCAGGGCAGCGCCGGGCTGCTGGTGGCGCCCTTCCAAGGCCGCCGGGCATCCTCGGGCACCGAGGGCGGCGGCGGCATCAACGGGGACCGGTCGACGACGGGGTCGACGATGATGCCGACCTGCTCCAGCATCAGCTGAGCCGACCCGGGGTCGACCGTGACCCGCGCCAGCTGGCCGACCCGCGCCTTCTCCTCGCGCAGCGTCGCGGCCCCGGCGTGACACCGCGGGCAACCGACGAGGTGGGCGTCCACCTCCGCACTTCTCTGTGGCGCCAGCTCACCGTCGATGAAGGTGCTGAGGGTGAGCAGGCTGCACTTCACAGAGCGATCTCGCTGTAGATGGTGCCGAAGTCCCTCCGCGCCGCCGCCAGCAGCCGCCCCGCCGCCTCCGGGGAGCATTCGAGCGCGCGTGACATCTCGCGGTAGTCGAGGCCGGCGAGGTCGTGCAGCAGCAGGGCCGCCCGACGTTCGAACGGAAGAGTCGCGAGCGCACGCTTCACTGTGTTCATCCGCGTGGCGGCGTCACCGTCTACTCGCGCCTGGAACGCCGGTCGAGGGCGGCGCAGGAAGCGCGATGGACCGTGACCCCGCGGTGGGAAGCGGTGTCCCTGCCGGCAGGCGCGGGTGGCGGCGCGGTACAGGGCGGCGCGGCCGTCGACGCGAAGCCTCGTCGGTGGGTACTTCGCCGCGTGTGCGAGCCCGCCTGCGACGAACTCGAGGGCGTCGTCAGCGCTGCCGCTCAGGTGAGTGACGTACGTCACGAGATCATCGAGGTGCCCGCAGGCCAAGCCTGCGAGTTCACTCGCATCAGGTGCGATGTCTGCTGCGACGTTGATCATGACGTTGTCGTGCGAGTGAGCACCGCTACGCGCGAGCATACAGGCGAGTGGTAGTTCGGTCAAGGTTGGCAGGCCCGCCGTGGATCAGTCGCCGGCACCGGTCAAGGGTACGCGTCGCAGCCGTCCGCCGCGCACCGCCGCCGGTGCGACCAGCCCGCATCGAAGCCATGCCTGGCGGGGCATCCCGATGTCGGCGACGTGCACCTCGCCCGTCCAGCGCGTGGCGCCCGCTGCCCAGAAGCCTCGCTTGCACGCGGTCAGCGTGCAGGTCGCGGTGGCACGCACCGCGGCACCCGCCGCGCTGCCGCTGTCGGCGTCCATGCCGCTGGGCACGTCGACGCTGAGGATGGTGCCGCGCATCCCGGCGATGACGGCGGCGTGACCTTCGCGGGCAGGCCCGGTGAGCCCGGTGCCGAGCAGCGCGTCGATGAGCAGCGCATCGCGCTCAGACGCGAGCGCGTCCCGGGGGTCCGCCGACACAGTCACGGCGACGCCGGCACCTGCTGCGGCGTGACGCTGGTGGTCGACGACAGCACTCAGCCGGTCCGGCGCCGCGTGCACAGCGGCGGTGACGTTGCATCCCCAGGCGGCGAGGAATCGAGCGCGCCACCAGGCCGTCGCCTCCGTTGTTGCCATGACCGGCCACAACGTGCACGCGCCGGGCGCGAGAACCGGCCATGGTCCAGGCCAGCCGCGCCACCTGGAAACCCGCCACCTCCATCAGCTGGATGATGTCGACGCCCATGGCGACGGCGGCGGAATCGAGCCGGGACTGCTCAGCGCCGGTCAGCGCGCCGTAACGCTGTTGCTCGCTCATGTTCATTGGGGCACTCCACGTCGGTGGTTCGCTACCGTACTCCGGCACATGGCAACGACACCGGTGGCCCCGGAGCGGACCACCCGCCGCATGTCCCGGCGCGGGCTTGTGATCTTCCTCTCGCCGCCGTGGTGGTGGTCGTCGCCGCGGTGGTGGGCATCCGTGGGCTGCTGGCGTCGCCGATCGAGTCCGTCGCCGCCGACGGCACGGCGACGCTCCACGGCACGTGGGAGCCGTACTCGTGCGACTCCCACGCGTGCCAGGGCTACGTGCAGGCCGGTGCGCGCAGCGTGTTCATCGTGCTGCCCGCGGCTGCCCTCAGCCGCAGCGGGCCGCCGACATCACCGTCAAGGGCCGCCTCGACGCATCCGTGGGCAGCGGCTCGTACCGGGCCACCACCTGCGCCGGCTGACCACCTACCGGCGCTGCTGACGGCGCCCCGGGATGCGCTGTTCGACCGAGTAGCGAACCAGGCGCAGCCACACGAAGAGGCCGCCGATCGCGATGCCGAGCGCCACGGACGCCAGGACCACCACGAACAGGGGAGCGCCCGGCCAGGACCACACCAGGAACTTGACCGACGTTGCCTGCGTGTTCTGCGCGCAGAAGACAGTGAGGATGACGGCTCCGACGATGACCGCCGCGATGACCAGCCGGGCGAGGTCGGAGATGTGCGAGGCGACGGCCCGGCGTGGGGGCGTGGCGTCACCGCCTGGGGTCGTGCTTCCCGTGGGAGTGGGAGTGGTCGCAGGCGGCTGCTGCATCGTCGCCTCACTGTATCGAGCATGTACCCCCGCGAAGATGCTTGGTCTCGGTAGTCCGCGGCGGATGCCGCAGCGGCGCACGAGCTGCGCCGAGGGTGGGGGTGTACGCGGTCGGATTCATTCCGATCGCGTGAGGGGGCGGGATCTGCCCGCCCCCTTAAAGAAACGGCCGGGACGCGTGTCCCGGCCGTTTCCGAGGTCTGACCTAGTACTCCGGCATGGGCGGCGCGGCCGCACCCTTCTTCTCCGGGATGTCGGTGATCAGCGCCTCGGTGGTCAGCAGCAGGGCGGCGATCGAGGCCGCGTTCTGCAGCGCCGAGCGGGTCACCTTGGTGGGGTCGATGATCCCCGCCGCGACCATGTCGACGTACTCGCCGGTGGCCGCGTTGTAGCCCTGGCCCTTGGGCAGGCCCTTCACCTTCTCGACGACCACCGAGCCCTCCTCGCCGGCGTTGTCGGCGATCTGGCGCAGCGGCTCCTCGAGCGCGCGGCGGAGGATGTTGACGCCGGTCTTGACGTCGCCCTCGGCCTTGACGCCGTCGAGCGCGGAGACGCAGTTGACGAGCACCACGCCGCCGCCGGGCACGATGCCCTCCTCGACCGCGGCGCGGGTGGCGGACACGGCGTCCTCCATGCGGTGCTTCTTCTCCTTGAGCTCGGTCTCGGTGGCAGCGCCGACCTTGATGACGGCGACACCGCCGGCCAGCTTGGCCAGGCGCTCCTGGAGCTTCTCCTTGTCCCAGTCCGAGGTGCTCTTCTCGATCTCCGCCTTGATCTGCTCGATGCGACCCTTGATGGCGTCCTGCGAGCCGGCGCCTTCGACGACGGTGGTGTCGTCCTTGGTGACGGTGACGCGGCGGGCGCGACCGAGCGAGGTGAGCTGCGCGGAGTCGAGCTTGAGGCCGACCTCCTCGCTGATGACCTGCGCACCGGTGAGGATGGCGATGTCCTGGAGCATGGCCTTGCGGCGGTCACCGAACCCGGGCGCCTTGACCGCCACGGCGTTGAAGGTGCCGCGCAGCTTGTTGACGATGAGGGTGGCGAGCGCCTCGCCCTCGACGTCCTCGGCGATGACCAGCAGCGGCTTGCCGCTCTGCACGACCTTCTCGAGGATGGGCAGCAGGTCGGCGATCGCCGAGATCTTCTTGTCGGTGATGAGGATGTAGGGATCCTCGAGCACGGCCTCCATGCGCTGCGCATTGGTGACCATGTACGGGGAGATGTAGCCCTTGTCGAACTGCATGCCCTCGACGAGCTCGAGCTCGGTCTCCAGGCCCTTGCTCTCCTCGACGGTGATGACGCCGTCCTTGCCGACCTTCTCCATGGCGTCGGCGACGATCTCGCCGATGGCCGGATCGGCGGCGGAGATGGCGGCGACCTGGGCGATCTTCTCGCGCTCGCTGATCGGGACCGACTGCTCCTTGATGGCGGCGACGACGGCCTCGACGGCGAGCTCGATGCCCTTCTTCAGCTGGATCGGGTTGGCGCCGGCGGCCACGTTCTGCAGGCCGGCGTTGATGAGCGCCTGGGCGAGCACGGTGGCGGTGGTGGTGCCGTCACCGGCGATGTCGTTGGTCTTGGAGGCGACCTCCTTGACCAGCTGGGCGCCCATGTTCTGGAAGGGCTCCTCGAGCTCGATCTCCTTGGCGATGGTGACGCCGTCGTTGGTGATCGTCGGCGAGCCGAACTTCTTGTCGAGCACCACGTTGCGGCCTTTGGGGCCGATCGTGATCTTGACGGCGTTGGCGACACGGTCAACGCCCTTGCGCATCTCGTCGCGGGCTTCCGCGTCGAAGAGCAGTTGCTTGGCCATCAAACTCCTCCTCCCGCCGCGTTGTGGACGGGTTCAAGCACACTGAGAACCTGTTCGGTTGGGAGGCACAATCTTAGCACTCTCGGTGTCGGAGTGCTAGCAGCCGGCCCCGGGGAGCGCCAGCCTGAACCAGGCTGGCCGGTTCTGCGATGCTCGCCGGCGTGAGCTCCGAGCGCCCTCGGCCGGCCGCGTGGCCATCGTCACCGGGTCGTCCGCGGGCATCGGCCGTGCCATGGCTCTCCGCCTCGCCGCAGAGGGCGCCGCGGTGGTGGTCACCGGCAAGTCCGAATCACTCCACGGAGAAGCTGCCCGGGCAGCATCCACAGCGTTGCCGAGGAGATCACCGCAGCCGGCGGCCGGGCCATCGCGGTGCGCCTCGACGTGCGCAGGGAGGAGGAGGTGGCGGCGATGGTGCAGCGCACCGTCGACGAGTTCGGCCGCCTCGACATCCTCGTCAACAACGCCGGGGCGCTGTGGTGGAAGCCGGTCCTCGAGACGCCGCTGAAGCGCTACGACCTGATGTGGGAGGTCAACGTGCGGGGCGCGTTCATGTGCGCCCAGACGGCGCTGCCGCACATGATCGCGGAACGGCTGGGGCCACATCGTGATGTGCTCGCCGCCGATCGGCACCGAGCCCAACCCGGGATACGTGGCCTACATGACCACCAAGATGGGCATGACCCGGCTGGCGATCGGCATCGCCGCCGAGCACGAGACGACAACGTCGCCTGCAACTCACTGTGGCCGGTGACGCTCATCGAGAGCCTGGCGACCATCAACTGGCGGCGTGGGTGACCGCAGTCATGTGGCGCTCTCCCGGACATCCTCAGCGACGCGCTGATGGAGATGGTCACCACCGAGCCCCGCGAGCTCACCGGCCGGCAGCTGCTCGACGAGCCGTTTCTGCGCGAGCGCGGCTGGACCCAGGATCGGCTCGACGCGTACTGGCTCGAGGGGCCGCCCGCAGAACCCGGTGTACATCGACGGACGCGCCGGGTCGTCGATGTGAGGACCCCACCTATCATCGGTTGATGCCCGGACCGGCCACGCCCACGCTGCGTCGCGCGCTCGCCGCCGGCGCGGTCGGCGCCGGGGCGGTGATCTCGGCGCGCGCGCTGCTGCGGCCGCGTCAGGGCGGCGACACGACCTTCATCGACTGGGAGGCCGTGCGCCGCACCGCGTATGACCGCGGGGGCTCGGGCGGCGTCGGTCGACGCCGACGCGGCCGCGGGACATCGCCGCGCGAGTGCGACCGCGTCGCCGCCGAGCTGGCGCCGCTGATGATCGAGGTGTGCGAGCAGCCGCTCGAGCACTTTCCCCGGTTCGTGGTGCTCGACAGGCACGGGTTCGTGGACGTCAACATCGCCATCGCGCGCCGCTTGCTGGTTCCCGTTGAGGAGTTGCGCGCCAGCCTCCAGAGTCGCGGGCCACGGCGCTCGGCCGCGGGATGATGAACCGCTACGTCGGCATCCTCTTCGGGATCATGTCGCAGCGCGTGCTCGGACAGTACGACCCGGTGCAGTGCTTCGGCGACGTCAGCACGGTGCAGACGGATGGCAGCGAACATCGCTTCGTGCTGTTTGAGGAACTCAGGATGTGTCGGAGCCAGGCCTCGCATGGTGGCGAAATCGCCGCCTGCGGCGGCGGCGAGGAACCTTTCGCTATCGGAGAGCTGGGGCCGCATTGCGCCGTGGCGCACCAGGAGTTCGATCACCTCCTTGCGGCCGGCGAGCACGGCGTGCTTGATGACCAGTTCGCGCGAATAAAAGTTGATCCCGCTGGCATCCGCGCCGTGCTCCAGCAGCCAGCGCGCGCGTTGGATGTGGTCGGGCACGGCGTTGCCGAGAAGCTAGGCGAGGGTGCTCGGACACCTCTCGCCGCCTAGCTCCTCCGGTGCCGAACCTGTCCAATTACGGGTCTCGTCGCGTTTCTCGGATTCCGCCCAGAGCAGGTCGAGCCAAAAGGTGGAGTCCGGCCCGAGCGAGGTATTATAGAGCGCCTGCGGTGCGAAGGGATGGGCGCCGCGCGCAATGAGCAAGTGTACCAAGGCGTCCGCTGCCGTATGCGCTGTCTGTCCGCCCTCACCGCCGCCGACGACGCCGACAAGCACCGTGAACGCGTTAGTGCCATCCGACCAGGAGGCGTTGGGATCGGCGCCCGCATCGAGCAAGAGGGTTGCGATCGCCAGCGCGTTCGCGGCGACCGCCTCGATTGGCAAGCGCGCATAGGTGAGGCGCAGCAGCGGGGTCCATCCGTCGAAGGCGCTGCGGTCGTTAACGAGGCCGCAAAGGAGGGCACGAACGGCGTCGAGATCATGCGCCGCGACGGCGGTGTGGATGTTCTCGGCGGCGATCTCGGGATGGCGGGCGAGAAGTCGGGCTGCAAGGGTGCCGCGAGCGAACTTATCACGCTCGTAATCGCCTCGTGTCGAAGGATCGACCCCGAAGCGGTTGACCGACTTTTCAAGGAAGAGACGGACGCGATCTGCGGCGCTGCGGGCGCGGTCTTCGATCTCTTGTTTCAGAGCGGCCCAGGAGAGAAAACCTCACTCGCGCGCCAGTGCCTGCTGCGTCTCGCGAAGCTTTGGGTTTCCTGCTCGATCGGGAAACATCCGCTGAAAGCGCGCCGCGTCGGTATTGCATCAGCCGCCGTCCGCGGCGCGCCAGCGGGCGCACTCCTGCCGAAAACAGGCGCTCCATGGCCTCGGCAAGCGCCTCTCCCGGTGCTGCAACCAGCTCCGGCTGAACACGCGACGACGGAGCAAGCATCTCGCGCGACTCCCGTTTGTTCTTCCTATGTTCTAGGATCACGCCTGGCCAGGGTCAACGTCTGCTGGCATGGTGCACGGTCAACCGGCGGGTTTTCCGAGGTGCCGTGCCCTCGGTGCAACAGGACAGCCGGCCGTTCGCCGCCCATGACTCCGGCGTACCGGAGCCCGCGGCCGGCCTCTCGGCGCCACCAGCCTGGCCGGAGGCCTGGCCGACGTCACCGCGTGAACTGGCGGCGGACCAGCCCGCGCGCCCCCTCGATCTCCTGTCCGCACCAACGCAAATGCGAAGGTGGTGTCCCACGCCATGGTGCACAGCGGGGGCGAAGCCTGCCAACCGTCATGCCCGGACAGAACGTCTGGCGGCGTCGCGACCGGTCGATCCGAACAACACCGGCTAGGCGCAACACCGGCGGTAGGCGGCTGGAGACGCTGCAGAGTGCGGCCGTCCCTGGGCTGGGCACGGCGCTCGGGGCGTCTGGTGCGCGACGCCGCGTCACCTGAGCCGCGCGAACGAGTGCCGCGCCGCCGGCGCGATGCCGTGACTCCGAAAACGTTGCCTCACGGCGACCCCTACGCCGGACGCTGCGACCGAGGCGCACCAGCACTTGCCGAGCTGGGCCACGTTCGTGCGTGCCGTCCGTGGGCTGCGCCGAGATGAACCGGCTGTCCGATCCTGAGGGTTAAGCCGCCTTAGGTGCTCGAAGCGGACCGGCTGCTTGGCCCAAGGCGGACGCTCAGACGAAGCGGCTCATTTAACCGGATGCGGACATAACCATCGGCGTGTCCCTCGGCGGTCTTGGGTGGAAAGCTGCCCTGTATCCGCGAGGCGGGCTGCCGAACGGTAACAGCTAGGGTCAAATAATCCAGGTCAGTGCGAGATAGTGTCGCGGCGGGTCGGCACAAAATTCTCCGGGACATGCCACCCTGCTTCGTCAAAGGGTGCCTATCGCAATAGTGATGTCAAGGGAGGTCTAGACTGGCGTGAGAGAGTTGCTAGCCGATCCATGTTCTACAGGGCTGAGCAGGATTTGGTTTAAGGCAGTGCTCCGTATGATATCTGGGAAGCTCTCAAACGTCTTATCGAGCCGCCGATGCAACCTCAAGCACCCGTGCTCAGGCAGACATATGACTGCCACTTTCTTTTGCGGATACGATATGACTGCATGACGTGCAGAGAGCCGGATGACGCAAACGGATACGCAACGCTGAGCGAGGATGTAATGCCACTACCAGAGAAGATCCCGGTGTCATTAACCATAAACGGTATCGAAAGGCGGCTTAGGGTCGCGCCATGGACGAGCCTACTCGATCTCCTGCGCGATCATCTCGACCTTACTGGCACCAAAAAGGGCTGTGACCACGGCCAATGCGGTGCATGCACCGTGCTGGTGGACGGCCGGCGGATCAATTCCTGCCTCACGTTCGCGGTCATGCATGACGGCGCCACAGTGACCACCATCGAGGGCCTGGCGACGGATCGCGTGCTGCACGCACTCCAGCAGGCGTTCATCGACCACGACGCGTTCCAGTGCGGCTACTGTACGCCGGGACATATCTGTTCGGCTGCCGGCTTGATCGCCGAAGGCAAGGCCACAGCGCGATGAAATTCGCGAACTCATGAGCGGCAATATCTGCCGTTGCGGCGCATATCCGAACATCGTGCGGGCGATCCAGCAGGCGATGGCGCAGTCATGATCAGTTTCCAATACGTGCGGGCTACCGACGTTGCCGACGCGGTGCGCCAGATCTCCGCTGATCCGACCGCAAAATTTATCGCCGGCGGGACCAATCTCATCGACCTGATGAAGGAAGACGTCGAGCGCCCTTCGCGACTGATCGACATTTCGCGGCTGCCGCTCAAGAGCATCGAGGAGACGGCGGACAGGGGATTGCGGATCGGCGCTCTCGTTCCGAATTCCGACCTCGCCTATCATCCGCTGATTGCGCAACGATATCCCATGCTGGCGAGCGCAATCCGGGCCGGCGCTTCGGCGCAATTGCGCAACATGGCATCGACCGGCGGAAATCTTCTGCAGCGAACGCGCTGCTACTACTTTTACGACACGGCAACACCTTGCAATAAGCGCGAGCCAGGCAGCGGTTGTTCTGCCATCGCGGGCCTCAACCGCATGCACGCGATCCTCGGCACGAGCGACGGCGTGCATCGCGACGCATCCTTCCGACATGTGCGTGGCGCTCGCCGCGCTCGACGCCACGGTCCATGTGGCCGGGCGCTCGGCGAGCGCGCGATCGCGTTTCCCGAGTTCCATCGGCTGCCGGAGCAACACGCCGCAGCGGGAAACCAATCTGCAGCCGAACGAGATCGTCACGGCGATCGAGCTTCCGCCGCGGGGCTTTGCAGCCAATTACACCTACCTGAAGATGCGCGACCGCCTTTCCTATGCGTTCGCGCTCGTGTCCGTCGCGGCCGGCCTGGAGCTCGAAGGAGACAGGATCAAGGAGGCCCGTCTGGCGCTCGGCGGCGTGGCGCACAAGCCGTGGCGCGACCCGTCAGCCGAAGCGGCGCTGCGCGGGCAGGCCGCCGACCAGGCGACGTTCGCCCGCGCGGCGGACATCGTGCTGCGCGACGCCAAGGGTTTCGAGCACAACGCCTTCAAGATCGATCTTGCTCGCCGCGCCATCGTGCGTGCGCTGATGCAGGCGGCCAACGGCACCCCGCAGTCGCAGTCCAGCAAGAAGATCGCGTGAGCAGAAAGCGAGCATGCCCATGACCAGTTACATCGGTACCGCCACGTCCCGCGTTGATGGCCGCGCCAAGGTTACCGGCGCAGCGAAATACGCCGGAGAGTTCAATCGGGCCGGCCTCGCGCACGCCAGCGTCGTGACCTCCACCATCGCCAAAGGCCGCATCGCGAGCATCGACGCGAGAGAGGCACTTTCCGTCGAAGGCGTGATCGATGTTCTCACGCATCAGAAGCGGCCCACATGGCAAGCGACGATAGCGCCTACAAGGATGAGGTGGCGCCGGAAGGTTCGCCGTTCCGTCCGCTGTACGACGACCGTATCCGGTTCAGCTTCCAGCCGGTTGCGCTGGTCGTCGCCGAAGAGCCTGAGATCGCGCGCTTCGCGGCGTCGCTGGTGCGGGTGGAATATGAACAAGAAGCGCCCATGACCGACTTGCATCGGCAACGGGATGCACGTTGGCGTGACAGTTCCGGCGGGCCAGGCCGAGAATCCATTCGCGCCGCCAGGCCCGCGCGGCAGCGCCGCGCAGGCATTCGCCGCCGCTGACGTGCGCCACAGCGGCGAGTACTATGTTCCGATCGAGCATCACAACCCCATGGAGCCGTACGCCTCGACGGTGATCTACGAGGATGGCGGCAAGCTGACGATCTATGACAAGACCCAGGGCGTGCAAAACGTTCAGCGCTATCTGTGCAGCGTGCTCGGCATGGAATCCGATGATGTGCGGGTGATGTCGCCCTTTGTGGGGGGGCGTTCGGTTCCGGGCTGCGCCCGCAATATCAGGTGGTTCTGGCCGCGCTGGCGGCACGAGCGCTGCAGCGTTCCGTGCGCCTCGTTCTGACCCGGCAGCAGATGTATGCGCTCGGCTATCGGCCCGCCATGATCCAACAGATCGAGTTGGGCGCAAGCGCCGGCGGAACACTCGAGGCGATCACGCACGAAGCGGTCACGGTGACATCGCAGCATGAGCACTTCCACCGGCAAGAGACCGGCTGGTCCGGGCTGCTCTATAAATGCGACAACGCTAGGCACAATCACAGGCTCGCGCGGCTCGACCTTGCTACGCCATGCGACATGCGGGCCCCGAGCGCGGTGACCGCGGTCTATGCACTGGAATGCGCAATGGATGAACTCGCTGTCGCTCTTAAACTCGATCCGCTTGAGCTGCACCTGCGGTGTTATTCGGATCGCGACCAGCATAGCGGCCGGCCCTACGGCAGCAAGAACCTGCGCGATTGCTATCGCCAGGGCGCCGAAGCCTTCGGTTGGCACAGGCGCACCTCGGAGCCGCGCTCGATGCGCGACGGCACCGAGCTGGTGGGTTGGGGCATGGCAACAGGCGTCTGGGAAGCGCTGCAGGTGCCGATTACGGTGCGGATCGTGCTTACGGCTAACGGCCATGCGGAGGTTGCCTGCGCCACCTCTGACATCGGTACCGGCACATATACCATCATGGCGCAGGTTGCGGCCGAGATGCTTGGATTACCGCTCGACAATGTCACCATCAAACTCGGCGGCTGGTGTGCCGCAATCGCCGGTTGAAGGAGGATCATGGATAGCGGCGTCCGTATCCAATGGTATCGTAACGACATC
>CAVQVY010000042.1:0-13123 GCA_963717185.1 Candidatus Dormiibacterota bacterium
GACGTTCTACAACGTGATCCGGGCCCTGGCGCGGGTCGACCAGAGCTTCAACTTCGGGGCCTGGGTGCACAGGATCGCGGTGAACATCTGCCAGGACGAGCTGCGCCGGCGCAACCGGCGGGCGGTTCACATCGACCAGGGCGGCGGCGACCCTGAGGAGGCGCTGCTGAAGATCGCCGACCGCGATCGCAGCGGCCACCCGGAGGACGCCCTGGAGATGAGCAGCCTTCGCCAGCTGGTGTGGGAGGTGGCCAAGAAGCTGCCGGAACGGCAGCGCATGGTGCTCACTCTCCGCGAGCTGCAGGGCCTCTCGTATGCATCCATCGCCCGCGTGATGGGCATCACCGACGCGGCCGTCGAGACCCTCCTGCACCGCGCCCGCAAGCGCTTCAAGGAGGAGTACCTGCGCCTCGAGAGCCCGCCGGAGGAGCGCACCAACTGCGCGGAGCTCGCCTTCATGATGAGCCGCGGCAAGCTCAGCGCCGCGGACCAGCGCGAGGCCATCGAACACCTGGAGAACTGCGCGCTCTGTCGCAACGCATACCAGACCACCACGGTCGGGGTCCGACCGCAGCAGGCGGTGGTGCCCGCATAGCGCGGTGACACGCGGCGGCGGCGCGGGACGGCCGCTGGTGGTGTGCGCGCCCAACGCCTTCAAGGGCTCGCTGCCGGCGATCGACGCGGCGCGCGCCCTGGCACGCGGCGTCGCGGACGCGGCGGTGGACGGCCCGGCCGGTGGCGGTCGCGGACGGCGGCGATGGAACCCTCGACGTCCTGCTGGCCGCGGCCGGGCCGGCGGGCGCGGGTGGAGCAGGTCGCGGTGACAGGCCCGACCGGACGGCGGCGTCTGGCCCGGCTCGGCTGGATCGGCCCGGCCTCGCGGTCGTCGAGATGGCCGAGGCCGCCGGGCTGCGCCTGCTGGGGTCGGGGCGTGACCCGATGGGAGCCACCAGCCGCGGCGCCGGTGAGCTCATCGTCGCCGCGCTCGCCGGTGGGGCGCGACGGGTCATCGTCGGGGTCGGGGGCAGCGCCTCGACAGACGGCGGGGCGGGGATCCTCAGCGCGCTGGGAGCGCGCCTCCTCGACCGCCGGGGCAGGCCGGTCGCGCGCGGCGGCGGAGCCCTGGCCTCGGTTGCGGTGGTCGACCTCTCCGCCGTCGACGCGCGCCTGCGCAGGGTGTCGCTGGAGGTGGCCGTGGACGTGCGAAGCCCTCTGTCCGGCCCGGGCGGGGCCGCGCATGTCTTCGCCCCTCAGAAGGGCGCCGACCAGGCCGAGGTGAGGGCGCTCGACGCCGGCCTGCGCCACCTCGCGGCCCTGGTGGAGGCGGCCACGGGCCGGGTGGGGCTCGCGGCGCTGCCCGGCGCAGGGGCTGCCGGCGGGGCCGGGTTCGCGCTGGCCGCGCTCGGCGCCGAGCTGGTCGGTGGCGCGGCCCTGGTCTGTGACCAGGTCGGCCTCGACACCGCGCTCGAGGGAGCGGCGCTGGTGATCACCGGCGAGGGAAGGGTCGACTCACAGACGGCGGCGGGCAAGGCGCCGGCGGAGGTCGCCGCGCGGGCCGCTCGGGCCGGCATCCCCTGCATCGCTGTAGGGGGCAGCGTGGCCGGCGGGGCCGACATCTTCACGTCCACGATCGCGCTGGACCAGCTCGGGGAGCACCCGCGCCGGCACGTCCGGGCGCTGTTGCGCCAAGCGGGCGCGAAAGCCGTCGAGACGATCCGCTAGGCGACCGGTCGCGAGGCGACAGGGGCGCCGCGCCTACCCATAGACCGGGCTGAGCCACTCCGCGTACTTGTCGTTGCCACCGGAGACGACCCCGTTGTACAGGTCTTGGATTCGCAGCGTGACCGGGCCGGGCTCGCCGTCGCCGATCCGGCGCCGGTCGATCTCGACCACGGGCGCGACCTGGGCGCCGGTCCCGCACATGAACACCTCGTCAGCGGAGTACAGCTCACTGCGGTCGATGGAGCGTTCCACCACCTCGAGCCCCAGCTCCTCGCGGGCGAGGTGCATGAGGCCCTGGCGCGTGATCCCCTCGAGGATGTTGTCACTCGGTGGCGGGGTGAACAGGTTGCCCTGGCGGACGATGAAGATGTTCTCGGCGCTTCCCTCGGCGACGTGGCCGTCCATGGTCAGGAGGATGGCCTCGTCGAATCCGCCCTGCAACGCCTCGGACTTGGCCAGGGCGCTGTTGACGTACACGCCGGTGCACTTGGTCCGCGCCGGGGCCATCGTGTCGTCGATGCGCCGCCACGAGCTCACCATGCAGCGGATCCCGGTGGTACCCACGTAGTTGCCCATCGGGGCGGTGCAGATCGCGAAGCTCTCCGGGACGTCGTGGAGCTTGACGCCGATGATCTCGGCCGACTTGAAGATGATCGGGCGGATGTAGACGTCCTCTCGGTACCGGTTGCGATGAAGCAGCTCGTTGGTGATGGTGCAGAGCTCCGGCGTCGAGAGCGGGACCTCCATCTGCAGGACGCGGGCGTTGACGCGCATGCGGTCGAAGTGCTCGGGCATGCGCAGGGTGTACAGCTGCTCGCGCTCGGCATTCCAGTACGCACGGATGCCCTCGAAGACCCCGGTTCCGTAGTTGAGGCCATGGGTGAGCAGACCGATCCTGGCGTCCTGGTACTGGCAGACCTTCCCGTCGAACCAGATCCAGGATGTGTCGCGGCGGGTGACAGCGTCGGGCGAGGTCGAGGTTGCGGTCTGGGCCATGCAGGGAGCGTACAACCCGGGGCGGCCGGAAGGCGTTGGCCGTGCGAGCAAACGCGACTCCGCCACCGGTGCTCGGGAACGGCTCTGATATGCTCGCCACTCGTTAACACCTGGCCGACATCTGTTGCCCGCTGCGCCTGGAAGGGGCTGCGAGGTCAGGGACGTGGAGGAGTCATGACCGACGTTGTGAAAGCCCAGCGTGTCCCGTTGCCGCAGGCACGGTCGATCCGCTGGAACCCCAGTCCTGAGGAACTCCGAGAGCTCACCTCGCAGATGCCCAGCGCGCGCCTGACCGAGTTCGACAACTACAACGTGCAGACCAAGGTGGTCTCCCGGAGCAAGAGCAGCACCTACATCATCACCGACGCTCCCGAGCTGCACACCGACCAGACCCTCTCGCGCGAGGTCGGGCGCAGCATCGCTGAGCTCCAGGACGAGTACATCCGCGGCCGCGACATGGTGGTCGTGGACGGCTTCATCGGCAACGATCCCGAGCGCCGGGTGCGCGCGCGCCTGTTCATCGAGGCCGCGTTCGCCAACATCGCCGGCATGCAGCGCTGGCTCTACTTCGACAACGAGGACCGCGGAGGCGAGGACTGGGACCCCGAGCTCACCATCATCTACACGCCGTCGCTCGAGGCGCCCGGCTACCCCGAGAACCGGGTGATCGCCGTCGACCTCGACCGTGGCGTCACCCGCGTCCTCAACAGCGACTACTTCGGTGAGTCCAAGAAGGGTGGCCTGCGCATGTGGAACAAGCTCACCTACGACCAGGGTGGGCTGTCACTGCACGCCGGCTGCAAGGTGATCCCGACGCCGCGGGGAGAGCAGTCGATGCTCATCGTCGGGCTCTCGGGAACAGGCAAGACCACCACCACCTTCACCCGGCAGAACGACTCCAAGCCGGTGCAGGACGACTTCGTCGCGCTCTATCCCGGCGGCCGCATCGTCGCCACCGAGAACGGGTGCTTCGCCAAGACGTTCGCGCTGGACCCCAAGGACGAGCCGACCATCCATGGCGCCGTCTGCAAGCCCGAGGCGTACCTCGAGAACGTCTCGATGAGCCCCGACGGCAAGGTGGACTTCTTCGACACCGGGTACACGCAGAACGGCCGCGCCGTGTTCCGCATGGACGCGCTCGGCTGGCACCGCGACGCCCGGGACGTGACCAGCGTCAACCAGCTGCTCATCCTCAACCGCAACGAGAACATCATCCCTGCCGTGGCACGGCTGAACCGCGAGCAGGCCGCGGCCTACTTCATGCTCGGCGAGACGCAGGGGACCTCGGCCGGCGGCAAGGAGGAGGCGGGCAAGTTCCTGCGCGTGCCGGGGACCAACCCTTTCTTCCCGCTGCGCCACGAGCAGCAGGGCAACCGGTTCCTCGAGCTTCTCGACAGCTGCGGCTTCGAGGTCTTCCTGCTCAACACCGGTCGCGTCGGGGGGCCGCCCGACAACGAGAACAGCAAGAAGGTGTCCATCCCCTACTCGAGCGCGGTCGTCAAGGCGATCGCCGAGGGCACCATCGAGTGGACGGCCGACCCGGACTTCGGGTACGAGGTGGCCGCAGCGCTTCCCGGCATCGACGACCTCGAGATCCTTCAGCCGCGACGCCTCTATGAGCGCACCGGTCGCCTCGAGGAGTACCAGACGATCGTCGACCGGCTGCGCGCCGAGCGGCGTGACTTCCTCGCCAAGTACCCCGGACTGCGCTCGGAGATCGTCAACGCCATCACCGTCTGAGCGGGCCTGCTGACGAGACGGCGGCACAGCGCCAGGGAGGGACCGTAGTGGGCGACGTGGCGGTGCAAGCGGAGATCTCGGCGCCTGCCGAGCTGATCTACGACCTGGTCGCCGACATGCCCGGGATGGGACGGTGGAGCCCGGAATGCGAGCGCGTCGAGTGGACGGGTGGCGCCACAGGGCCCGCGGTCGGGGCCACCTTCACGGGACACAACCGCAACGGCCGGCGCCACTGGTCGACGCACGGGACGGTCACCGTGGCCGAGCGTGGCAGGGAGTTCACGTTCGAGGTGCGCTCGGTACTCAACCTCCCCGTCTCGCGCTGGTCATATCGCTTCGAGCCGAGCCCCGGCAACGTCTGCCTTGTTGTGGAGAGCACCGAGGATCGTCGCGGCAGCCTGGTCAAGACGCTGGGACGGATCGCCACCGGCATCAGCGACCGGGGCGAGCGCAACCGGCAGACCATGACCACCACGCTGGAACGGCTGCGCGTGGCCGCCGAGTTCGCCGCGCCACCGCAGGCCACCCGGCCCGTCTGACCAACCGGCGCCTGTGCCGGGGTCAGCCGGCCGCCTCGTAGCGACGCACACCGTCGACCGTGGTGACCCGCACCGCGCCCTCGCTCGCCAGCAGGTCGAGGTGGGCCGCGGTCTCCTGGACGGCAAGCTGGCGGTTGAAACCGTCGAGCTCGTCATAGCTGCGGTCGCGCCTCGTCCAGGGGAGCTTGCGCGCCACCTCGAACGCGGTGTGCGCACCGTCTGACAGCGCCGCCTGCGACGCCCTCAACCGCGCCGCGTGGTGCGCCAGCAGCTCGTCGACACGCGCGACAAGCCCGCCGAACGGCGGTCCGTGCGCGGGCAGGACGGTGTCGACGGCGAGGCCACGAACCTTGGTGAGCGACAGCAGGAAATCGGCGAGCGGCAACCCGTCGGCGAGCGGCTCGAACCCAATCGATGGGGTGATGTGCGGCAACACGTGGTCCCCGGCGAACAACAGCCTGCTGGCCGCGTCCATGAACGTGAGGTGGCCTCGGGTGTGACCCGGGGTGTGGATGGCGACCAGCTCGCGGCCGCCGACCTCGATGACCTGACCGTCCTCGGCCCACGTGTCCGGGAGCTCCCACAGGCCCTCGTCCTCGGACGGCGCCTGGTTCGCGCTCGCCGCCAGGGCCAGCTCGGCGACGAGCTCCGCCGCGCCGTTGCGACGCAACCGCGCGATCCATGGTGCACGCCGATCTCCCCGGCGTATCATCGAGGATGTACTCCAGGGAACGCTGCTCACCGCGGCCGAGCAGGACGGTGGCCCCGGATTCCCTGCGCACAGCGCATGCCTGGCCGAAATGGTCGCGGTGGATGTGGGTGACGAGCACAGAACGCACGTCGCCGAGCTCCGCACCTGCGTGCCTGAGGCCCGCGCCGAGCGCCTCCCAGCTGGCCGCACGGCTCATCCCGGAGTCGACGAGGGTGATCGCCCCGTCGCTCTCGAGCGCGTACACGTTCACCGCTCTCAGGCCGTCGCCGGGCAGTGGGAGCGGGATCCGATACACACCCGGCGACACCAGGAATGCCCCCGGCTGCTCCCACGACCGATCGCCGGCAGGTGCCGCCGTCACCCTGCGGACCCGGTCCAGGCGATGAGCTCGTCGGGAAGGTCCGTGATGCGGACCCCGCTGTGGCGGTGGTAGCGCATGTTGATCGACATCAGCAGAACCGTGAGCTGCTCGACGAACCGGGAGTTGCGCAGGGCGCCGCCGTCGATCATGCGCACGTCCCCGAGCGCGCTGAGCAGGTGTGCGACCTCGGCCTTGGCTGCATCGTCGTCGCCGGTGAGGATGACGTCGCTGTCGACGTGCCTGTCGAGGTCCCTGAGGATCACGAAGCTCAGGGTCTGGAGCGCGCCCACCACGCGCGCTGACGGCAGCAGTCCTGCGATCTGCTCGCATGCGGATCCCGCCGGGACGGCGACGTGGCTCGGGCCCTGGCCCGTCACGAAGCGCACCGGCACCACAGCGCTGACCACGATGCGGTTCCCGATCGACGGCCCGAGCGCCGCGACGATGTCTTCCAGGCCCTCGTACGGCACGGAGATGATCACCACGCCGTCGACAGCGCACGCGGTGGCGTTGTCCGCACCGGTGACCACGCCGGCGCCAGGTCGAAGACCCTTGCTCACCGTGGCCGCGACGTCCGTGGCCTTGGCCGCCACACGAGACCCGATGACCACGGAGTGCCCAGCGCTCGCAAGGCGTTTCGCCAGCGCAGCACCCAGCTTGCCGGTGCCGCCGACGATCCCGACACCGGCCGTTGCCGGTTCCGTCGATGCTTCTACCATGTCCCCGATGTCCATTCAGATATTGATAGGGCTGAAGCAGCTGTCAGTGGCCAAGCAGCGTCTCATGCCGCAGCTGACGCCCGCAGAACGGCGCAGCTTGATGGTGACCATGCTGACCACCGTGGCCGCCGCCGCGCACGAGTCCCGGCTCGGTCCGGTCGCGCTGGCGACGTCCGAACCTGACGCGCCGTCGCTGGGCGCCGCGCTCGACCTCAGCGTGGTGTCCGACGGCGGACTGCCGTGGAACCAAGGCCTGGTCCATGCGCTGAACCACATCAGCGAACGGCTGCCCGCCGTGCTGTACCTGGCAGGCGACCTTCCTCTGCTGGGCGCGGACGACCTGCTGGCGTTCGCCGAGGCTGCCCCTGCGCCGGGCGTGGCGGTGGCGCGCGCACGGGACCACGGCACCAATGCGCTGCTGGTCACTCCGTCGCACGCCTTCACACCGATGTTCGGACAGCCGCGGAGCTCGGAGGTGCATCACGCCGCGGCAACGCGCCTGGGCCTGCCCTGCCATGTCGTCGACATCGACGGCCTCGCTCTCGACGTCGACACCATCGAGGACGCCTGGGACGCGGGGGTCGTCGGTCGCCTCACCGGAACAGGTCCTGGGCCGGGTCGCGGATGAGGCGGGACGCGGAGCCGCTCCCGGTGAACGGGTAGCCGCGGATGAGCGCGGCGGGCACGCGCTCGAGCTTTCCCAGCACCAGGTCGGCGGCAGCGGCGAGCTCGTCGGCCACCGCCACCGCCGTGGTGGCGAGCACGTAGCCGTTGGGGTCGACCTCGCCGGCCAGCTCGCGCAGGGTGGCCAGACCGCTGGCCCCGATCGCCGTGCCGACTATCCCCTCACGCCACGCGCGCCCCATCGTGTCCGCCACGATCACCGCGACGCGCTTTCCCGTCCTCGCCTCCAGCTCGGAGCGCAGCGCGTCGGCCGAACCGTCGGGGTCTCGGGGCAACAGCACCACCGAGTTGGGGCGCGGCGCGTTCGACTTGTCGATGCCCGCGTTGGCGCACACGAACCCGTGCCTGGTCACCACCACGAAGAGAGGCCCTCGCTGCCGCAGAACCTCGACGCTCTCCGCCAGGATGAGCTCCACCACCCGTGGGTCAGAGTGCGCACCGGCGAGCTGCTCGGCACGCGCCGACGGGGTCACCGTGGCGAGGTCGACGACGGAGTCCTCGGCCTTGCTCACGGCCTTGTGCGTGATCACCACCACGTCGCCGTCGTCGAGTGCGGGAAAGCCGTCGATGACCAGCGTGGCCAGGTCATCGCCGGCGCCGATCTCCGCCGCGCACTCCACCGGGATGACCTGGATGGTCATGTCCTGCTCACCACTCCCGCGGCCTGCAGGGCGACGCGTGCGAGCCGCTGCTTGGCGTCGGCGTCGCGCATGATCGTGTCGGTCACGACGGCGTCGACGCCATGGCCGCGGATGACGTCCGCAAACGCGGCGTCGACCTCATCGAGCACCATGACATCGATGAGCCCGTCGTAGATCGCTGCCACGCCGGCCGGTGACACGTCGTGGCCGAGCGCCCCAAGCATGTCGGCGGCGGGGCCGCGCAACGCCTCTCCACCGACGATCGGGCTGACGGCCACGCACCGATGCGCGCGCTTGACCAGCGCCGCGCGGATTCCCGGGACGGCAAGGATCGGGCCGATCGAGATGAGCGGGTTCGACGGTGCGATGATGACGGCGTCTGCTGCCGCGATGGCCTCCAACACGCCGGGCGCGGGCCGGGAGTCGCCGCGCCGTCGAAGCGGATCTCCAGCACGCGGTCCCGGTGACCGCGACGCACGTAGTACGTCTGGAAGTCGAGGTCCCCACCGGCTGTCACCAGCATCGTGCGAAGTCGATCGTCGGTGCACGGCACCAGCCGGTCCTGCAGACCGAGGGCCGCGCTCAAGCGGGCGGTGACCTCGCTGAGAACGTGACCATCGCGCAGCCAGCCGGTGCGGGCGAGGTGCAGACCGAGGTCGAGGTCGCCCAACCAGAACCACGCGTCGGCGCCGAGCGCTCGAGCCCTCTCGAGGGCCCGGTTGGTGTCGCCGCGTACACCCCAACCGCGAGCGTCGTCGATGCCGTCCGTCAGCGTGTACAGGACGGTGTCGAGGTCGGGAGACACGTGCAGGCCGGCCACTTCGAGGTCGTCACCGACGTTGCCGACGATGGTCAGGTCCCGCGACGGCAGCGCACTGACCACGCCCTGCAGGAAGCGTGCTGCGCCCACCCCGCCGGCGAGGACGACCACGGCGGGGGTGACACCCTGAGCATTCTCCCGGCGTCGCAGGCTGGACGGCAAGGGCCTGCCCCTATGCTCGGAGACGGCGGCGTGGAGGTCCGGCGCGAGCTGCATCGGGAGAACATCAGTGAGAGGTGGTCGGTGACCGGCGTGAACGCAGGCGTCGCCACCGAGAGCCGCGGTCGCCTCGCCCGCGCCCCCGTCGTGGCCGTCGGCCTGGTCGCGGTCGGCGCGGCGATGTGGGGAACCGACGGGGCGCTGCGCGCACCGCTGGTACCGCGATGGTCGCCGTGGACGATCGTCCTGTACGAGCACCTGATCCTCAGCGCGGTGGTGATCGTTCCCCTGCTGCGACGTCGAGCTGCGGTGCGGCGGATTCCCAGGCGCGGCTGGATCGCTGTCATCGGCGTCTCATGGGGTGGCTCAGCGCTGGCCACACTGGCCTTCACCGCGGCGTTCCAGTACGGCAATCCCGACGTCGTCGTGCTCCTGCAGAAGACCCAGCCCCTGTGGGCGCTGCTCGCCGCCGGCGCCCTGCTCGGTGAGCGCCCGCAAGGGATGCTTGTCCCGCTGGCCATCTCGGCGCTGGCGGGGACATACCTCCTGTCGTTCGGCTGGACGGACCCCGGGCACGCCTTCAGCGGAGCGCAGGGCAAGGCGGCGGCGCTGGCGCTTGCGGCGGCAGCCCTGTGGGGCATGGCGACGGCGTGGGGACGGTCGGCGCTGCGCCACACGGACCCCGACACGCTGACGGCGCTCCGCTTCGTGGTCGCCGTGCCGTTGCTGGCGGTGATCGCCGCGACCCACGGGGCGCTCGGCGCGCCGTCGTCAGGCCAGGGCGACTGGGTGCGGCTGCTGATGCTCGCCCTGATCCCCGGCCTTGCCGGCCTCCTCCTCTACTACCGCGGCCTGGAGCGGACGCCGGCGTCGATCGCCACCTTCGCCGAGCTCGCGTTCCCGGCGACTGCGCTGGTGGTCAACTACCTCGCTCTCGGCGCCACCATCGACGCCACCCAGGTCGTCGGCTTCTGCGTGCTGTGGATCACCATCGCGCTGCTTCATCGCGTCCCGGTGCGCCTGCAGGTGGTGCGGCGCGAGCCCGATCCGGTGCCTGTGTAGCCTTGTGCGGCGCCCTGCCGCACCGGTCGATCCTCTACATTGCGGCGAATGGCACACGAGGATGTCCTCGACTTCATCCGCCGGCATCACCGCGCGGTGCTGGCCACGTATCGCAGGAACGGGCAGGTCCAACTCTCGCCGGTCGCGGCGACGGTCGACGCCGAGGAACGTGTCGTGGTCAGCACCCGCGAGACGGCGATGAAGACTCACAACCTGCGGCGCGACCCGCGCGCGAGCCTATGCGTGATGAACGAGGGCTTCTTCGGCGAGTGGCACGTGGTCGAGGGCACGGTCGAGATCGTCTCTCTCCCCGAGGCGATGGAGCCGTTGGTGGACTACTACCGGCGCACCTCCGGCGAGCATCCCGACTGGGACGACTACCGATCGGCGATGCAGCGAGAGCAACGTGTGCTGGTGCGGCTGACAGTGGAGCGAAGCGGGCCGCGCCAACAGGGATAGGCACGGGCTGCGCTCGAGCAGTGGCGTGGACCATGCGAGATATCCTGTCGCGATGCCACGCGCGGGACGCCGCCTCTCAGCTGCACTGACCGGCGTCGCAGTCGACATCGGCGCGCTGAGGGAGTTGAGGGCATTCCGCCGTCTGAGCGCGGGGCAGCTGGTATCCCTTGTGGGCCGGCAGATCACCGTGGTCGCGGTGCCGTACCAGGTGTACACGATGACCCGTTCGCCGGCACTGGTCGGGCTCCTCGGACTGGCGCAGGTGATGCCGCTCGTCGGTGTGTCGCTGCTAGGCGGAGGGATCGCTGACCGCGTCGACCGCCGCCGCCTCCTGTTGGTGACGCAGGCGCTTCTCGGCCTGTGCTCGTTCGCGCTGCTGGTGGGCGCGCTGTCGCACGTGCCGGTCTACGTCGTCTTCATCGTGGTCGCGCTGGCCGCCTCGGTCGCCGCGCTCGAACTCGCCCACCCGCACCGCGATCGTGCCCAACCTCGTGTCGGCGGAACGACTGCCTGGCGCGCTGTCGATCAACATCGCCATGTTCCAGACCACGTTGATCGCAGGGCCCGCGCTGGGCGGGCTGGTGATCGCTCGACCTGGGCCTGGCCGGCGCGTACCTCGTCGACGTCGCCAGCTTCCTCGCGGCGCTCGTCGCGGTGTGGCTGCTGCCGCCCCAGCCGCCGCACTCGACCAACCGCGAACCCACCTTGGCGGCGCTGCGACGCGGCTTCGCTTTCATCCGCCGCCGGCGGGTGATCCTCGGCGGCTACGCGATGGATCTCAGCGCGATGATCTTCGGCCTGCCACGCGCGGTGTTCCCGGTTCTCGCGGCCACCACCTTCAACACCAACGCGCAGGGGCTTGGCTACCTGTACGCCGCCCCCGGTGTCGGTGCCGTGCTGGCGGCACTGAGCAGCGGCTGGCTGTCGCGCTCGACGCGCCTCGGTCGCGTCGTGGTGGTCTCGATCGCGCTGTGGGGCGTGGCCATCGTCGCGTTCGGCTTCGTGACCGCGCTGTGGCTGGGTCTCCTGCTCCTCGCCTTCGCCGGGGCCGCCAACTCCTTCAGCGCGGTGTGCCGCAACACCATCATGCAGACGCTGACGCCCGATGAGCTGCGTGGCCGGCTCACCGCCACCTACTTCATGGTGGTGGTCGGCGGCCCGTTCCTCGGCGACCTCGAGGCCGGGGTGGTCGCGGGGGTCACCTCACCACGTGTCTCTGTGGTGTCGGGTGGGGTGCTCTGCATCCTCGGCCTCGCCGCCGCCGCGCTCGCGTTTCCAGAGGTGTGGCGATACCGCGGCCGCACCACCGACGTCCCGCCGGCCATGACCGACGACGCTGTCGCGGGTCCGCCCGTGTAAGGTGCCTTCTGGCGGCGCGCAGCCCCGCGGGGAGAGGGAGATCCTGAGCGAGATGAGCACGGACACGACACCACGGCGCACAGACCCGGGCCGGCTGACCGCGCACCCGCCGGTCGGCGAGGTGCCCGCCACGATGCTGGCGCAGGTGATCCGGCCGGAGCGCTACGGCGACCCGCGCGACGCGTTCGCGGCCAAGGAGATCCCCACGCCTTCGCCCGGGCGCGGCCAGGCGCTGGTGTACGTGATGGCCGCCGGCGTCAACTACAACAACGTCTGGGCCGCCCTCGGGCGTCCGGTCGACGTCATCGCGGCGCGCAAGAAGGGCGGTGCCACCGAGGACTTCCACATCGGCGGCAGCGACGCGTCGGGCGTGGTCTACGCCGTCGGGGAGGGCGTTGACAACGTCCGCGTCGGCGACGAGGTGGTGGTGCACTGCGGGCAGTGGGACACGGCGGACCCGTTCATCGCAGCCGGCGGCGACCCGATCACCGCTCCCAGCGCACGGATCTGGGGCTACGAGACCAACTGGGGGAGCTTCGCGAAGTTCACGCTGGTGCAGGCCCACCAGCTGCTCCCCAAGCCGCCCAAGCTGAGCTGGGCCGCCGCGGCCGCGTACATGCTGGTCGGCGCCACCGCGTACCGCATGCTCTGCGGCTGGGAGCCACACACCGTGCGCGAGAACAACGTGGTGCTGGTGTGGGGCGGCAGTCAAGGTATGGGTGTCCGTGAACTCGATCTCAACGTCCTTTTGCTCGATTCCCGGGAGTTCGCCGTGGAGTTCGTACCTTGAGTTCCTTCACGTCGAACTTGGGAGTGAAGGTCTTCATGGAGGAGTGAATAGGGCTGGCATTGTCACCTTGGCGGCTGTATTGGTCGAAGTCGTCGAGCATACGGAAGAGTGGTTGGAAGGAATACGCTGGGTCGGCGGTGAGGAGGGATCGTGGGAAGAGAGACATTTTGCGTTTTGGTGTTGTTGGTTTGAGTGTTGTTGGTCTGAGGAGAGCTCTTCGAGATGGAAGTCTTGAAAGTCTTGAAAAGTCTTCGAGTAGCTTGCATGTATGAGTTGCTGTTGTTTATTGTTGTTGTCTGGAGAAGATAGTATTCAGAGGGAGGAAACCCTAGCAATACGTAGGAATTGTCCAAGGTATAC
>CAVQVY010000043.1:0-7437 GCA_963717185.1 Candidatus Dormiibacterota bacterium
TACGACCTTCTCGCCTCCAACGGATCGAGAGTTCGCTCGTTCTGTGTGCCGCCGCCGTCTGCGGGTGCAGGCCCTCCGTACGGAACGGCGTGGGGCCCGGTCGACGCCTCGGGCGCGCTGTGCACGAGCGCCAACGGCCACGTCCTGAAGTCATGGAACGGCGTGTCGGTACCCTGCCCGACCATCATTCGGCGCAATGCAGCCGGTGGAGTATTCGCCCGACCGCACGATGGTGATGTGCGTGGATCCGCCGAGCCCCACGGCCACCACGTATCACCTCAGCGTGGTCACCACCGATGGCCGCGAGGTTGCCAACTCGGCTACTCCCCAGCGTGGCGGTGCGCAGCGCTACTGGGTCGATGACGGTCACCTCATCGTCGACGACAACCTCCTCAACATCGCGCACAACTCGATGACCTCGCTTCCAGGCGAATGCCTCCCTGCTGGCGGTGGTCCCCGGAGACACGTACTGGCGCCTGACAGCAGGGGTGCGACCCGTGGAGAGGCCATCTCTGCTAGCCTCGCGCGCCACATGCCGGGGACCGACGCCCTGCTCGAGAACAACCACCGCTACGCGGCGCGGTTCGACAGCGGCGACGCGCCGCGGCGCCCGGTTCACCGCGTGGCAGTCATCGCCTGCATGGACGCCCGCCTGCAGGTCGGCCGGATCCTCGGCCTGGAGGCCGGTGACGCCCACGTGATCCGCAATGCCGGAGGCGTGGTCACCGAGGACGTGGTCCGCTCGCTGTTGATCTCACAGCGGTTGCTCGGCACTCGCGAGGTCGTCCTGCTCCACCACACCGACTGCGGGATGCTCAGCTTCACAGACGAGGAGCTCAAGGCGCAGGTGGAGGCTGACACCGGAATCCGGCCGCCATTCGCGCTCGAAGCCTTTGCCGACCTCGACGACGACGTGCGCCAGTCCATCGCCCGGATCGAGGCCAACCCGCTGATCCCGCATCGCGACAGCGTCCGCGGGTTCGTCTACGACGTGCACACCGGCATGCTCCGCGAGGTGCCGGCGCGCCTCCCCAAAATCCTCGGAGCTCCTGATAA
Organism: Candidatus Dormiibacterota bacterium; assembly: GCA_963717185.1. Classification (GTDB taxonomy): domain Bacteria; phylum Chloroflexota; class Dormibacteria; order Aeolococcales; family Aeolococcaceae; genus Aeolococcus. Next base: position 1,057 of record CAVQVY010000043.1, read on the forward strand.
TACGGGGCGATGGCTCCCCTCCACCTCGCCGGCGCGGCGGCGCCCCAACGCTCCCGGCGCCACCGGCTGCCGGCCTGGGCAACCGGGGTGCCGGGGCCCGCGGACCCCCTCCCCGACCAGGTCCAGCAGTTCCTCGACTGGCTGCGCATCCAGCGCAACCGTCCGCTCACCACGGTCCGCGCCTACCGCCAGGACCTCGCCAAGTTCGTCGCCTTCATGCGCCGCCGCGACCTCGCGGACGACTTCACCGCCGCGTCGACCGAGCCGCGCTGCGCCGCTACCAGATCGAGCTCGCCGATGTCCTGCCCAACCCGCGGACCCGTGCCCGCGCGCTGGTCGCGCTGCGCCAGTTCCTTTCCTACGCGTACGACGAGGGTTGGAGCGATGGAGAGCTGAGCAGGCAGGTGACCGTGCCGCGCTACGTCGTCGGCGATCCCCACCCCGTGGCCACCGCCACGGTGCCGCGTCTTCTCGCCGCGCTGCCGACCGGGAGCCTGCGCGACCTCCGCGACCGGGCGCTCATCCACCTGCTGGTCAGCACCGGCTGCCGCATCGCCGAGGCCTGCGCGCTCGACCGAGGCGACGTCCGGGCGGAGGGGTTCCGGGTGCTCGGCAAGGGCGGCAAGCACCGCACCGTCTACCTCACCGACGACGCGTACCACGCCGTGCAGGACTACCTGCGTGAGCGCGGCCCCGACCCCGCGCCCGCCCTGTTCATCAGCGTGGCGCATGCCGACATGCCCAAGGGCCGCGCCCTCCCCCACAACCGCCTCACCACCGACGGTGCGCGTCACGCGCTGCGCGCGCTGCGCCGGCGATTCAGCGCCGACCCCGTGCTCTTCGCGCTCATCGACGACCTGCGCACCCCGCACGCGGCGCGCCACACCGCGGCCACACGCTGCTGGAGGCCACCGACGGCGACGTCCGCCTCGTGCAGGAGGTGCTCGGGCACGCGACGCTCGAGACGCTGCGCGTGTACACGGAGATCACCGACAAGCGCAAGCGGGCCGCCTACCAGCGGCTCGGAGACTACCTGCGCGAGGTGGACACGGCGACGGCCGGCTGACGCGTCCCCAGCCAGCCCTCGACGATGATCGACGAAGGTCCGCGGTCTCTCCATCTGCGGGATGTGGCCGGTGTTGGCCAGAACGCGGAAGCTCCAGTCCGGCCGCATCGCGGCGACCGCACCCGAGGCGGAGAGGCTGACCAGGTTGTCGTGGTCGCCGTGGATCAGCAGGGTCGGCGCCACCACCCGGCGGATCTGCCTCTCGAGGGTGTCGCGGTGCCACAGCCACTGGACGATGGAGCTCGCCGCCTCGAGGAACGCGCGGTCGGGCTCGTCCTGCTCCTGGCGCCACCGCATCTGCTCGATGAGCGCCTCACGGGTCTCCGCGGAGATGCGCGACATGTCGACAGTGCACAGCTTGAGGACGTCGTCGACGATGCCCTCGGCCCCACGCCGCCGCGTGTGGGCGCCGACCAGCCAGGGCCCGACCCGGGGCGTCCGCATCACCAGGAACGCGGCCGCGAGCATGACGCTGATCCGGCCGCCGCGCGCCATGGGGAGCGCGGGGTCGACCAGCACCAGTGAGGCCACCCGCTCGGGATGGCGGGCGGCGACGAGGATGCTGATCAACCCGCCCATGGAGTTGCCGACCAGCACCACGGGCCGTCCCCCGCCGACGTGCTCGGCGACGCGGGCCACCACCTGGAAGTTGTTGGGGATGGTGGCCTCGCGCCCGGCCCGCGGGGTCCGGCCGAAGCCGATCAGGTCGATCGACCACACGTGGTGGGTGCGCGAGAGGTCACCGGTGACGTCGCGCCAGTTGAGCAGCGAGCCGCCGAGGCCGTGAACGAGGAGCATGGGCGGTCCGTCGCCGCCGTGGTCCACGGCATGGATGGGGCCGTCGATGTCGAGGGTCATCTCCCTGTCCACGCCTCGATGCTATCGATCCTGCCCGTCCCCGGCGCGCCCGCCGGCCGCCAGACGTTGCCGAGCACGCGCACGCTGCCCCTCAAAACCCTCGTCCCAGCAGGCGAGGATCTCAGCACCGATCGGCGGGTGGAGCTCCAGCGTCAGCAGGTCGCCGCGGTCGTGCCAGGCGACGTCGTCGAGCACCCCGTCGCGACCGACGCGCAGCTCGCCGCGGGGGGCGCGGTGGCGGCGTACACCATGTTGAGGAGGTGCCTCCCGCCCGGCTCGATGGCCTCGCACACCAGCACCAGGCGGCCGACGTCGACGGCCAGGCCGGTCTCCTCGCGCAGCTCGCGGGTGGCCGCGGCCACGAGCGTCTCGCCGGTCTCGACTCCCCCACCCGGGAGCAGCCAGTGGCGGTGCCCGTGCTTGACGTGTTCGGCGAGCAGGATGCGTTCACCCTCACAGAGGCACACCGCCACCCTGACCCGGACGGCAGCGTCGCTCACGCGCGGATTATCGCCGCCGCCCAGTCCCCGGGTTGACACGAACAGGCGTTCGGAGTACGGTGTTCCCGTGGGAACATCTGTTTGGGATGGTGTGGCAATGGTCAACGACTACGCGAGGCCGGTGCGTCGCTCCCGGCGGCGGCCTTGGCAACGGACCCGCGAGTGGTGCTCGCCGGCGTGGTGACCGCAGGCGCCGGCCTGGTGTTCCTCGGCGGCAACGTGTACGGCGGCTTCGACGTCGGCCAGCCGCAGCACGTCACGGTCCACGCCGGCGACACGCTGTGGACGATCGCCTCGGCGCACTACCCGAGTCCGGGGACGTCCGCGAGCACGTCGACCAGATCATCAGCCTCAACCACCTGGCTGACAGCTCGATCAGTCCCGGCGAGGACCTGCTCCTGCCGGCACCCTGAGCGGGCGCACCGGCGCCGGTTCCGGCACGGTCCGGCCGGCGTTGAGGTCGGCCAGCCACGGCACCGACCCTGACGGCTGCGGGCTCGGTGTGTCGGCTGCCGCGCCGCGCCCGCCCCCGCCACCGCCATCGTCCGCCGTCATCGCGCGGGCGACTCGTTGAGCATGCGCATGAAGACGACGCTGAATGCGACGAACAGGGCGATCTTGCTGACCAGCGCGATGCACGCGCCCGCGATCTGCTGGTCGGTCATGCACCCCGAGGCCGAAGATGCGCGGGGCCAGCCCGTAGGTCGGGTACAGCGGGTGCTTGGCCAGCGCCACCGTGATCCCGCCGAAGGTCTGCGGGATGGTGGCCACCATGATGTAGCCGAGCGTCGCCCAGCGGCTGAGCACCCGGGTGCCCCCCAGGGGCACCACGATGGGCCACCAGAAGAGGACCGACGCTGCCAGCAGGGAGAGCTGCTGGGCCGCGTAGATCTCCGGGTTGTTGAGCGAGGCCTCATAGGCGCCGGTGAGGTGCCGTCCAAATGCAACCCGGCGCGGACCGGCCCGCCGGGCTGGGGCCAAGCACGGCATGAGCGGCCCGGTGGTCGCATCCGGCCTGGCGGCGGGCGACCGGCTGGGCCTGACCGTGGAACCCGCTCGCGAGGATCCCGGCGCCCGACCTCGCCGATGATCCTCATGCTCGCCTTGTAGGACGGGCCGCCAGGCCACGGTGCCAGCCCACGCAGCAAAGCGCCGCCCCGGCCAGGGCCTGGCCGGGGCGGCGTCTGACACTGCTATTCGTGCCTGCGGATGATTGCCTTGTCGGTGCTGACGTTGTCGGCAGGTGTCCTGTCGCTCGGAGTCACCGTCGCGATGGCACGCCGCGTCTTGCCGGCCCTTGCGTTGACCCACACCGTGACCGTGATCATGGTGCGCCTACTGGCGTCCAGCGGAGTCGACCGCGTGCACGACGTGGCGAGGACCTGCTTTTGGCACTGCCAGCCGGCCGCTGACCAGCTCGGTGTACTCACCGGGCATCGGCAGCGACCTGTGGATCATGGGCCTCGTCCTGTCCGGCCTGGGCACCATCTTGTCCGGGGTCAACTTCGTCACCACGATCATCTGCCTGCGCGCGCCCGGGATGACCATGTTCCGGATTCCGATCTTCACCTGGAACGTGCTGCTCGCCAGCGTCATGGTGCTGATCGCGTTCCCCGTGCTCGCCGCCGCGCTGCTGGTGCTGGAGATCGACCGCAAGCTCGGCGCCCAGGTGTTCACGCGCCGCCAACGGCGGGGCGGTCCTGTGGCAGCGTCTGTTCTGGTTCTTCGGCCATCCCGAGGTCTACATCGTCGCGATCCCGTTCTTCGGCATCGCCACCGAGGTGATCCCGGTATTCAGCCGCAAGCCACTGTTCGGCTACAAAGGCATGGTCGGCGCCACGATCGCGATCGCCGGGCTGTCGATGACCGTGTGGGCGCACCACATGTTCACCACCGGCGCGGTACTGCTCCCGTTCTTCTCGTTCATGACGTTCCTGATCGCGGTACCCACCGGGGTGAAATTCTTCAACTGGGGGGCACGATGTGGCGCCGGCAACTCACGTCGAGCGGCCATGCTGTTCTCCATCGGGTTCCTGGTCTCATTCCTGTTCGGCGGGCTGACCGGGGTCGACCTGGCTTCACCGCCGCTGGACTTCCACGTCAGCGACTCCTACTTCATGGTCGCCCACTTCCACTACGTGCTGTTCGGCACGGTGGTGTTCACCATGTTCGCCGGGTTCTACTTCTGGTGGCCCAAGTTCACCGGCAAGATCCTGGACAACACGCTGGGCAAATGGCACTTCTGGACCCTGTTCATAGGCTTCTGGCTGACGTTCCTGGTCCATCACTGGCTGGGCGTCGAGGGCATGCCCCGCCGGGTGGCCAGCTACCCGTTCCTGCCCGGCAACGTGACCACGCTGAACCAGATCTCCAGCATCGGCTCCTGGATCCTCGGCGCGTCCACGTTCTCGGTTTGCAGAAGCTCCGGGATCGTGTAATCGCAGCCCAACAAGCTGAGTCGAATATCGAATCAGCATCAAGGAACGTGGGGAATTGTTACAGGTCATCAGAAAAGGGCCCAAATTACTTGTAACAATCTTGAAGTGCCTGGAATCAGATTCGAGCCGAGATGAAGGGAAGGAGAAATTATTTGATCTCTGTGATGATGTCGTTGCTTCCCAAACAATGGCCAGAGAAATGCCAATCTCAAAAGACCCTCGGCAAACCACGACCGCTCGACAGGCGAGAAGCAAGTTGAGACCACTGATGAAGGGGGAGTCTCGAAGCTGCTCGCCGGTCGGCCCGCTCGGCAGCTGGCCATCCTGGGTGTGGCCGCGGTTGCCCTGTGGGCCGGCTACACCGCCACCCGTCAGGTGCTGCCGATCGCAGTCTTCGGCGTGATCGCTGTGCCGGTCATGGCTATGGCCGCGCTCCTCACGCTCGGGCGGGTCGAAGGCGTGGCCGCCGATCGGTGGGTACTCGGCGCCTGGCATCACCGCCGCACCCCCCATCGACTGGTCCCTGCCCCCGACGGCGTACCAGCTGCGCCCGCCTTCGTCGGCGTCAACCCCGGGCCGCCACCGGCGCCGTTGCGCCTGCCGATCGGCGAAGTCGGCTCCGACGGGACCATCGATCTCGGCACCGACGGGCTGGCCCTGGTGTGCCGGGCCAGCGCCGTGACCTTTTCGCTGCGAACCCCGATAGAGCAGGAAGCGCTGGTGGCCGGCTTCGCCCGGTTCCTCAACTCGCTCGGCGAGCCGGTGCAGATCCTGGTGCGGGCCGAGCCCATCGACCTGGCGCCCGCCATCGCTGCGCTGGAGGACGCCGCCCCAGGGCTGCCCCACCCCGCCCTCGAAGCGGCGGCCCGCGCCCACGCTGCGTTTCTGGCTGAACTGGCCGAGCGCCGGGACCTGCTGCGCCGTGAAGTGCTGGTGGTGCTGCGCCAGCCGAGCAGCGCCGAGGCGGCAGGGCGGCTTCACCGCCGAGCAGCCCGAAGCGGCCGCTGCGCTCGGCGGGGCCGGCGTGACCCTCAGCATCCTCGACGGTCGGGCCGCCGCCGGCTGCCTGGCCCGCGCCCTCGACCCGGCCGCTCCGGCACGGCCCGCCGAACTGGCCGCCACTGCTTCCTATGACGCAGGCGAGCCGATCACCGCTACCTACCCCAAGAAGGGAGTCCTTCAATGAGCAGCGACTCATTCCTCCCGCTCCACCAAGGGGATCCCCAGCAACCTCGTCTCGGCTGCGCTGCTGGTGCAGGCGATCACCGCCACGCTCAGCCGCTGGCAGGCTGGCCGGCACGGCGACCGGCACGGTCACACCCGGCTGCTCATCCCGGCGCTCGCGGTGGCGGCGCTCGGCATGGCCGGGCTGATCGTACTGGGCTCGCCTGTGCTCATCTTCGCGGGCATGGTGCTGTTCGGCGCCGGGTTCGGGGTGATCGAGAGCGCGACCTTCACGCTGCTGATCCAGCAGTTGCCTGAGGCTAAGGCCAGCGCGTTGTGGAACTTCGCCTACGAG
>CAVQVY010000044.1:0-26977 GCA_963717185.1 Candidatus Dormiibacterota bacterium
CCTCGCGGCACGGCGCGCACTTGCCGCACAACTCGTGGTGGTAGAAGTCGACCAGGCGCATCGACACGTTGACCATGCAGGTGGTGTCGTCCATGAACACCATGGCGCCGGCGCCGAGCGAGGAGCCGGCCTGCGCCACCGCGTCCATGTCGAGCGGCAGGTCGAGGTGCTCGGGAAGGAGCACCTGCATGGAGCCACCCCCCGGCTGGAACGCCTTCAGCGACCGGTCCTTCCACACCCCGCCGCACTCCTCCTCGAGGAGCTCGCGGATCGGCGTGCCCATGGCCATCTCGTACGTCCCGGGCCGGTTGACGTGGCCGCTGCAGCAGAAGAGCCGGGTGCCGGCACTCTTCTCGGTGCCGATCGCCTTGAACCACGCCCCGCCGCGCTGGACGATGTGGGGCAGGTTGGAGAGCGTCTCGACGTTGTTGACCACCGTCGGCTTGCCGTACAGGCCCTTGACCGCGGGGAACGGCGGTTTCAGCCGCGGCTCTCCCCTGCGTCCCTCCAGCGACTCGATGAGAGCCGTCTCCTCGCCGCAGATGTAGGCGCCTGCGCCACCGTGCACGATCACGTCGCAGCTGAAACCGCTGCCGTGGATGTCGTTGCCGATGTGGCCGGCCGCGCGCGCCTCCTCGACGCAGCGCTCGAGCAGCAGCCGCTGGTCGAAGTACTCGCCCCGGATGTAGATGAAGGCGATTTTGACCTGCAGCGCGTAGGCGGCGATCAACAGGCCCTCGATCAGCTGATGAGGGTTCTCGTCGATGAGCTCGCGGTCCTTGAAACACCCGGGCTCGGACTCGTCCGCGTTGCAGCACAGGTAGCGCGGGAAGACGTCCTTGGGGAGGAACCCCCACTTCACGCCGGTGGGAAAGCCGGCCCCGCCCCGGCCGCGCAGCCCGCTCGTCTTGACCTCTTCGACCAGGCTCTCCGGGGTGAACTTGCGGAACGCCTCGCGCAGGGCCTGGTAGCCGCCCAGGCGCTCGTACACCGCCAGTGTCTGCACTCCCTCGGTGCCGAAGTCCTTGGTGAGCAGCTTGTGTTCGGCCATGACCGCGCGATCCTACAGATCGCCCGCGTCGAGCCGCGGTCGCCGTCGGGGCCTGCTGCGACTGCCGCGCGGGTTGGCGTCGGGGGTGGTCCGCGACCCGGGCATCTCGGTGTGTTCGGCCGGGGCGCGCCGTGTCCTCTTCTTCTTCCCGCCTGCGGCCAGGTCGTCGTCCGACGGCGGCCCCTCGGCGGTGGCCACTGGTGGGGTCTCCGCGGTCGGCGGGTGCGGGCCGCTCGCCGGCGCGCCCGCGGCAGCCCCGGTGCCGGCATGGGGTCCCGGCCGTGAGCGGGCCCGCTCGAGGATCCCGTCGACACGCTCAGCGGTGAGGTTCTCGTGGAAGTGGTGGTCCACCTGCATCGCCGGCGCCCCCCGCACGCGCCGAGGCACTCGACGGTGCTCTCCCAGGTGAACGTGCCGTCCGCCGTGGTCCCGCCCGACGGGCAACCGAGCCGGCTCTCCAGGTGTTCGACGATCTCGTCCGCCCCGCGCAGCGCGCAGCTCACGTTGACGCAGACGACGACGTGGTGGTCGCCCGCGGGCTTGTCGAAGTACATCGAGTAGAAGGTGCTCACCGCCTGCACCTCGCTCGGCGCCAGCCGCAGCAGCTCCGCGACCTCCTCCATCCCCTCGACCGTCAGGAACCCGAGCTCGTTCTGCACCGCCCACAGGCACGGCAGGATCGCGCTCCGCGGCTGGGGGTACCGGTCCCGCAGGGCGGTGATCTCCTTGCGGGTCGTAGCGGCCAGTGGCATTACCGGGTCTCCGCTATCGCAGATGACGGGGATTGTCTCCGGCACATCTTCTTGCTGCTCAAACAGGCTTCGGCGCCATTGGCGGTCGCGCCGAACGTGCCACCGGCACGTCCGGCGCGACCTCGGGCGCCTGTAGAACTCGCGCTGCGAAGACGTGCCGGAGCCAATCCCCTGCCGCAACCAAGTAGGGCCGCGTTGGGGACGGACGCTGAAGCGGCAGAGGCGCCGCGAACGGACCGAGTTCCGCGGAGCACCGGCGGCACCGACAAGCCGCGTGCGGGAGACGCCCCAAGTGCGGACGGGCGAGACTCCAACTTCCCCAGATCGCAATGAGACGGCTCGTGCGGGACTGGTAGGGCGGCGGCGAGGGGACGTCTCCGTACGGCGAGTTCTGCAGGCGCCCGAGGTCGCGAAGCGACCGCCAATGGCGCCGAAGCCTGTCTGAGCCGCTAGGAGATGTCCCCTCGCCGCCGCCCCGGCCCATCCCGGAACACGAGAGACCCTCATCGGTCCACGTCTCCCAGCACGATGTCGATTGAGCCGATCACCGCGACCACGTCGGCGATGAGCTCGTCTCGCACCATGTGCGGGAGGGCGCTGAGGTTGCTGAAGGAGGGGGCGCGTACCTTGCAGCGGTAGGGGCGGTTGCCGCCGTCGCTGACGATGTAGAAGCCGAGCTCGCCGCGCGGTGACTCGATGGCCTGGTAGACCTGCCCGTGGGGCACGTGGAAGCCCTCGGTGACCAGCTTGAAGTGGTGGATGAGCGACTCCATCGAGGTGTTGATCTCGTTGCGCGGAGGCAGCGCCACCTTGCGGTCGCTGGTGTTGACCGGGCCGCCGGGGAGGTTGTCCATCGCCTGGCCGATGATCCGCAGCGACTCCCGCGCCTCGCGCATGCGCACCAGGTAGCGGTCGTACACGTCGCCGTGGCTGCCGATCGGGATGTCGAAGTCGAAGTGGTCGTACGAGCTGTACGGCTGGGCCTTGCGCAGGTCGTAGGGGATGCCGCTGCCGCGCAGCGTCGGCCCGGTGGCGCCGTAGGCGATGGCGTCGTCGGGGGTGAGCACGCCGAGCCCGCGGGTGCGCTCCATCCAGATCGGGTTCTTGGTGATGAGCAGCTCGTACTGGTCGATGAAAGCGGGGAAGGTGCGGACCACCTCGTTGACCAGCGCGTAGAACTCGTCGGGCACGTCCGCCAGCAGGCCGCCGACGCGGATGAACGAGGTGTGCATGCGCACACCGCTGACCAGCTCGTTGATGTCGAGCAGCTTCTCGCGCTCGCGCCACGCGTACACGAACGGCGTTGTCGCTCCCAGGTCGAGCGCGCTGGTGCCGTACCACAGGAAGTGGCTGGCCACCCGGGTGAGCTCGCACATGATCACACGGAGGTACTGCGCGCGCGCGGGCACCTCGATGCCAAGCAGCCGCTCGGCTGCGAGCGAGAAGCCGAGGTTGTTGAAGAGCGGCGCCAGGTAGTCCATCCGGTCGGTGAACGGGATGCACTGCTGCCAGGTGTGCAACTCGAACGACTTCTCGAAGCCGGTGTGCAGGAAGCCGATGTCGGGGCGGCACTCACGCACCACCTCGCCGTCGAGCTCGAGCACCAGGCGGAGCACGCCGTGGGTGCTGGGGTGCTGCGGCCCCATGTTCAGCTCCATGGTCTCGTCGTCGAGCTGGACCATGTCGATGGCGTCGTTGGCGGGGTCGACGCCGAGCATCTCGCGGCCGCGGTCGAAGGCGTCGGAGTGCTCGTCGCGTGTCGGCAGCCGCGGGCCGCCGGGGGGCGGGAGCACCGCCATCAGCGCAACTCCCCGGGCATGTCCCTGGGCCGCTCGGCGGCGGGCAGCGCCCACTCCAGGTTGTGGGTGAAGGCGACAGGCTCGCCGAAGCTGACGTAGTCCTTGCGCAGGGGGTGACCCACCCAGTCCTCGGGCAGGAGGATGCGGTGGAGGTCGTGGTGGCCGACGAACTCGATGCCGAAGAGGTCGAAGGTCTCACGCTCGTGCCAGTCCATGCCGGCGAAGACGCGCTCTGCGCTGGGCACGCGAGGGCCGTCCTCGGGCACCTGGACGATGAGCCGGCAGTCGTCGTTGAACTGGAGCGAGCGCAGCTGGTACACGACGTCGTAGCGAGGCGCGGCGGGCTCGCGGTCGGGCCAGTCGACCGCGGTGACGAAGAGGGGCAGGCGGTACGCCGCCTCGTCGTGGTCGCGGAGCAGCGTCAGCGCCCCGATGAGGTGCTCGACGTGCACCACCACCGTCACCTCGCCCACCTGCTCGTCGACGCGCACCACCGCGTCCGGCAGCTCACGCGCGAGCACGTCCGCGGCACGGCGTCCGCGCGACGGACGTGCCGAAGCGACGGGGGCAGGGGTGCTGGTCACGGTTCTATCCCCGAAGCGAGCCGGGCCGCTCGGCGGCGATCTTCGTCTGCAGCTTGAGGACTGCGTCGAGAAGGCCCTCGGGCCGGGGCGGGCAGCCGGGGAGATACACGTCCACCGGCACCACCTTGTCGACGCCCTGGATGATCGCGTAGTTGTTGAACATGCCGCCGCTCGACGCGCACGCACCCATGCTGATCACCCACTTGGGCTCGGGCATCTGGTCGTAGATCTGGCGCAGCACGGGCCCCATCTTCTGGGAGACGCGACCGGCCACGATCATCAGGTCGGCCTGGCGCGGCGAGGCGCGGAAGACCTCACAGCCGAACCGCGACATGTCGTAGCGCGCGGCGCCGGTGGCCATCATCTCGATGGCGCAGCAGGCGAGCCCGAACAGGGCCGGCCACAGCGAGCTGTAGCGGCCCCACTGGATGACCTTCTCGATGCTGGTGGTGATCGCGCCCGCCTTGGCGGCGGTGCGCTCGAGGTCGCCGACCCGAGGCAGCGGGATCGCGCCGGCGTCGCCCTGCGCGCGCAGCAGCGGCACGCCGGTGGCGGCGTCCAGCGTCAATCCCACCGCAGCGCTCCCTTGCGCCAGATGTACACCAGCCCGATGAGCAGGGTGGCGATGAAGATGCCCATCTCGACGATGCCGAAGATCTTCAGCTGGCGCACGATCGTCGCCCAGGGGAGCAGGAAGATCGAACTCGACGTCGAAGATGATGAACAGCATCGCGGTGACGTAGAAGCTCACCGAGAAACGGCGCCGCGCGGTCTCCACGGGCACGATTCCGCATTCGTACGGGAGGTCCTTGGCGGGGTTGGACCGGCGGGGCCCGAGCCACGCGCTGAGCGCCTGCACGCCGGCTCCGAAAGCGACGCACACGGCTAGGAAGACGAGGATCGGCGCGAAGTCCGAGAGCATCGTGTCGAGATCCTAACAAAGGAGCCTCGCGGCGCTTCCCAGCCGCGCGCGACCCCGCGGCGATCGTGTGCGAGGCCACGCGCGACGCGCTCGCGGCACCACCCCGTAGGCTTGCGGCAGTGTCCGTCGCGTGCCAAGGAGATTGACATGAGCGGTCCGGTTCCGCCGTCGGTGCCCGCGCTGGTGACAGGCGCGTCCAGCGGCATCGGCGAGGACTTCGCCCGCCAGCTGGCGGCCCGAGGCCACGACGTCACCCTGGTGGCCCGCCGCACCGAGCGGCTGCAGGCGCTCGCCAAGGAGCTGCGCCAGAAGCACTCGGTGAAGGTGAGCGTGCACACCGCCGACCTCGGAGACCTCACGCCGGCCGTGCCCCGGTGGCGACGCTGCTGCGCACCAAGGGACCGTGGCTGCTGGTCAACAACGCAGGCTTCGGCAGCCGCGGTCGTTTCGTCGACCTCGACCCCAAGCGCGAGACCGCCGAGGTCGAGCTCAACGTCCTGGCGCTGCACGAGCTCACGGCCGCGGTCCTGCCCGGCAACGTCGCGGCCCGCAACGGCGCGGTGATCAACGTGGCCAGCACCGCCGCCTACCAGGCGATCCCCTACATGGCCACGTATGCGGCCACCAAGGCGTTCGTCCTCCACTTCACCGAGGCGATCGCGCTCGAGCTGCACGGAACCGGGGTCCGCGCCATGGCGCTCTGCCCGGGGCCGACCAGGACGGAGTTCGAGGACGTGGCCGGGGTGTCCGTGCTCTTCGACAAGTCGCTGCCGATGTCGTCGGCGGCGGTGGTGCGCAGCGCCCTGCGCTCGCTGGACCGCGGCCACGCGATCTGCGTGCCCGGGGCCCACAACCTGATCCTCGCCCAGGGTCCCCGCCTGGTGCCACGGTCGGCGCTGCGGCGGATCATCGGCGTCATCTTCGAGCCGCGCTGACCCTCTGCGACGTCAGGTCGGCGCGCTGCCCCCGAGCTCGACGCAGCGCTCACGCCAGAACGACAGCCTCTCTGAGAAGCGCTTCATCTCGGCATCGAGGACTACGAGGTCAGTGGTGGCGATCTCCTGGCGAGCCTCCTTGGGGAGGTCCGGCAGACGGCCCTCGGACACGCTCACCAGGTCACGCTTGACGGCCAGCAGCTCGCTGTAGACGGTCACCCAATGGGTGGCGTCCTCGAGGTACGTGGTCTCCAGGTTCTCGCCCTCGAGCAGGCGATCATCGTCGACAGCCTTGTCGGCAGCCTCGTCCTTCTGGTCGTCCGCCATGCCACTCCTCGTCCGCGGCCCTTGATCGGTCGGGCCGCAGTCTACGGCGCGACTGAGAGGGGCGGATACCCCGTGTCACTCCGGCCGGAGGCGCACCTCGATGTTGCCGTCGACCGTCTGCACCTCGAACGACGGCTGCGGCGCCGACGCCGGGCCGCGCTGCACCGAGCCGTCGCTGAGCCGGAAACGGCTGCCGTGCCACGGACAGGTGACGCAGAGCTGCTCGTCCACCTCACCTTCGTCCAGCGGGCCCCCGGCGTGCGTGCATCGTGCCGCGATGGCGTGGACTGTGCCGGCGTGGCTGTAGAGCAGCACCCCATAGCCGCCCGCACGGACCAGGGTTGGCGTGTCCGCCGCCAGGTCGCTCTCGCGCGCCACCCGGGTCCAGTCTGCCGGCGCCTCGTCGAAGACGGTGTGGTCGACGCCGAGCCCGCGGGCGAACACCAGGTGACCACCGATGTAGCCGCCGGCGGCGAGCACGCCGAGCCCGGCGGTGCTGAAGACGCGTGCCATCCCCCGGCTGCCGCCGCGCCTGCTCATCAACGCTGCCAGGTACAGGGTCGCGCTCCCCAGGTTGGCCAGCGCGTGGACCAGGCCGAGGCGCCTGTCGGCGTCGACGGAGTTTGCCCAGTCGGACAGGCCGGCCGCGGCGGTGGGAGCCACCGACACCAGGCCGACCACCGTCAGCGCGTCGACAGCCCCGGCTGCGTCCTTCCCGCCGAGCACGTCGATGACCGTGGCCGCGGTCAGCGCGCCGACGGGCACATCGGTCAGCAACGGGTGCAGCGGGTGACCCAGCAGGGTGCCGCTGAGCACGCTCTTGAGGTGAGCCGCGCCCACCATCTCAGTGACCTTCGCGCTCAGCCACTCGCCCGCGGGGTCGAGGAACGCCCATCCCTCGAGCGGTCGCATCAGGTCACGGATGGCCACCTGCCGCCTCCCTGGTCAGGGCCTGTCGGTTCAGTTGTCGTCGGGACGGCCGGGGCCGCCGTCGTCGCGGCGACGGGCAGCCAGGAGGATTCGCAGCGCGCGGCGCAGACGGTGCCTGGTCTCGGGGTCGGCGCCGTCGCCGGGGACGCTCGCCACCGGTGCGGTGGCGTCAGCTGGCGTCCCCTGTGGCGCGACAGCCTCAGTCCCGCTCGGTGCATTTCGGTCGGGCCATCCCGTCGCCCTCATCGCAGCGATTGTGCCCCGGCGGTACCCCCGGATGCCGCCCAGGACAGCGGCGCGCACCGCGCCCACTACGGCGCCGTCGCCTCGTCCTTGCGGAGCACGAACTGCGCCTCGATCTCGACCTTGATGGTCTTGCTCACCACGAACCCACCCTTGGCCAGGGGCTGGTTCCAGCTCACTCCCCAATCGTCACGCGCGATCTCCGTCGTGGCCGAGAACGTGGCCCTGGTGTTGCCGTACGGGTCCTCGAAGGCGCTGACGAACTCGGCGTCCAGCATCACCGGCCTGGTGACCCCGCGTGCCGACAGGTCGCCCGTCACGGTGAAGCGGTTGTCCTCGTCGAGCGCACCGATGGACGTGCTCCGAAACTCGATGGTCGGGTACTTCTCGACCTCGAAGAAGTCCGCGCTGCGCAGGTGGTTGTCGCGCGCCTCGTTGAAGGTGGTGAGGCTTCCCGCCTGGATGGTCGCGTCGACCCTGGAGTCGCCCGGCTGGCCACCGGTGGTCAGCGTGGCCGTCCAGTCGGCGAACCGGCCGCGGACCTTGGTGGCCATGAGGTGTCGCGCCACGAACTCGACGCTGCTGTGAACGGGGTCGATGTCCCAGACGCCCGCCTGGGGAAGCGTCTGCACGGTGGTGTCGGTCATGGTGATCTCCCGCTGCGACGCGATGCTGTCGCGCTTCCTGTCTGCTCACGGTACCGCCGAGGTAGTTGTCGTGTCAACAAATCGGCGCGGGTATAGTTGCGGCGCTCGGGCTCCCAACCCACAGAACCGCAGGAAAACCTCAGTGAAAGCCGAACGACCGGACGCCTGCCGCACCGCGGCGTGGGTGGCGTTGCTCGACGCCCACAGCCGGCTCACCCAACGCCTCGAGGCCGAGCTGGAGCGTGCCCACGGCGTCAGCCTGGCGGAGTACGAGGTGCTCTACCGGCTCTCGCAGGCGGCCGGGCAGCGGCTGCGCCTCAACGAGCTCACCTCGCACGCGCGGATGACCAAGAGCGGTGTGAGCCGCCTGGTCGACCGCATGCAGAGCGGCGGGCTGATCACCACCGAACGCTGCCCGTCGGACCGCCGCGGCGCCTTCGCGGTGCTCACGACCGAGGGGCAGAGCGTGTTCCGTCGGGCCGCGGCGCTCCACCTGCGCGGTGTCCAGGAGCACTTCGGCCGCCACCTGGACGACGACGAGGCCGCCTCACTGCGGCGCACGCTGGAGCGGGTGCGCGACGCGCTGCCGGCCGCCGGGTGTCGCACCGCGACGGCGCCGGCAGAGGCGGTCAGCGGCTGACCGCGACCGGGTCAGCGGGCGCGGCCAGCACGACCCCGCAGTGGGGACAGAACCCGGCCGCCTCCACGTCGGCCCCGCAGTGGGGGCAGTGCACCTCGCGGAATCCCAGCGCGGTTCCCTCGTCGAGCACGGCGGCGTGGAGCAGCACTCGGATGGCCACCAGCACGGCGGCGACCACCAGTGCCTGCCAGAGCAGGACGAACAGCGGGCTGAGCCCGGCGTCGTCGAGGACCTCGCTGCCTGCCGCGAAGCAGATGTCCGCGATCACCGCCAGCGGCAGGCCGGCGGCGCGCAGCGCGGCGTCGCGTCCGCCGCGCGGCCGCCACAGCGACGCCGCCACCAGCCCGGTGCATGAACCGTGCAGCAACGGGATGAGGATCGCCGCGCTGAGCAGGGTGAACAGCCAATTGGACGGGTCGACCCGCAGCGCCACTCCGCCGAGCGAGCCGGTCAGGTTGACGATGGTCTGGGCGAGCGCGTAGCCCACCCCCGCGGCGACGCCGAAGACGAGGCCGTCCAGGGTGTTCGGGAAGCGGCCGCGCAGCAGCAGCAGGGGGACGGCCGGCTTGAGCAGCTCCGCCACCACGGCGATGCCCACCGTCAGGAGGAGCACGCCGCCGGCGCCGAGGCCCTTGCCGAGGGCGTCCCCGCCGGCGGTGATCGCCACCCCCACCACGGCGCCGGCGACGACGGTCCCGAGCAGCACCAGCACCGGGGCGTCGACGTACACGTCCGCCACGCGCAGGTACGACACGTAGAGCGCCGGCACCAGCAGCGCCGCGACCCAGATCGCCGGGATCACCAGCCCGGTGACGGCGAGGAGGCCGACCAGAACTGTGCCGGCGACCAGAGCCCACCGGAAGACGTGCACGCGTTCGTGGGCGAGCCGAGGCAACAGGGTGGAGAGGACCGCCGGCGTGGCCAGGTGCTCGGCCGGGCGCAGCGCGTACTGGTGCAGCCGCATGCCGCCGCTCGCACGGTGGGCGCCACAGCGGGTGCAGAACAGGCCGTCGGGCACCGTGGCGCCACAGTGCGAACAGGTCACGGCCGAATACTACGTTCCGCCGTCAGCCGGCGATCGCCATGACCTCGTTGTCGCTGTAGCCGCAGGGCGTGGCCGCGGCGACGTCGGTCCGGGTGACCCGGCGGTAGATCGCCGCCAGCCGCTCGACGGCGCGCGTCCACGTGAAGGTGGCGGCGCGAAGCACGGGCGGCCTCACCCATGCGCTCGCGAAGCGCAGGGTCATCGAGCAGCGATGCGATCGCGGCTGCAAACGCCTGCGGCTCCCGGTCCGCGACGAGGATGCCCGTCTCACCGTCGGCGACGATCTCGGTGAGCCCGCCGACCGCGCTGGCGACCACGGGAGTGCCGAGCGCCTGGGCCTCCAGCGCCACCAGGCCGAACGTCTCGGTGCGCGACGGCACCACGCAGATGTCGGCGAGCGCGTAGTAGTCAGCGAGGTCCTCGTGCTCGACCGCGCCGAGGAAGCGCACCCGCGAGCCCAGGCCGGTGTCGCCGGCGACCGCCTCGAGCCGGCGTCGTTCGCCGCCGGCGGCGATCCCGTCGCCACTGTCCTCGCCGATGACCAGGGTGACCACGTCGTCGAACCGCTCCTGCTCGCAGAGCTTGGGCGACCGCGCCGAGCAGAGTGTCCGCGCCCTTGAGTGGTTCGAGGCGGCCCGCGAACAGGAGGACGCGATGGCCGTCGAGACCGAGCTCGGCGCGAAGGCGCGGCGGTGTCGCCGGGATGCAGAACGCGCAGGTCCACCCCGGGTTGGGCGACGCAGATGCTGTTGCGCACGGCGCCGTACAGGCGGATCAGGTCCCTGGCCTCGGCGACGCTGCCGGTCACCAGCCGGTCAGCGGCGGCGACCAGACTCAGCCTCGGCCGTCGCCCGCCGCTTCGTCCGGCGGCAGCCCCACCCGGGCCTTGGCGCGCGCCAGGGTGTGGAACGACTGCACCCAGGGGACGTGCCAGGAGTCGCGCAGCTGACTGCGCCACCAGCCCGCCGAGCCAGTAGTGCCCGTGGACGACGACGTAGCTGCGCCGCTCACTGGCCGCGTGCGCGAGGACAGCGCGGCTGAAGGCGTCGACGTGGGCGACCAGGTCCTGCTTGGGGACCGGCTGCGCCGGGCCGACCGGGAGCCGGACCAGGCGGCTCATCGGGGCGATCATCTCCTCGGCGGGGGCGAGGGGGTCGTCGCGACGCACGAAGACGTCGGTGGGGATGCCGGCCTCGGCAAGCCCCTCGCAGAGGCGCCGGACCGAGAGGTTGCCGCCGCCGTTCTCTCCGCGGCCCAGAGCTCCGAGCGGTGACGCGTGCATGCTGATCACAGCGACCGGTCCGAAGTTGTTGCGCAGCATACGACCAGTCTACCCGCAGGCCTTGGTTCGGAACCCGGCTGCTACCGTGGAAGAGCTCAACGGAGGAACGTCATGGCCCACCTCACAGCGGCGCCGGACCGCAGCAGCAGCGGGGCGCGCACCGAGACGATCTCCTACGGCAACTTCCGGTCGATCATCACCGGGATCGACCCCGCGTGGCAGATCGGCGGCTTCGCGCTGCCCGACGGCACCGAGTGGAAGTACCGCGAACCGAACGCGACGGTGATCGTGGAGCACGAGAAGCTGCGGGTCCGTGCCAACCCGCTGTCACGCTCGCACGACCGCATCCAGGTGCTCGACAACGCCAAGCACATGTACTTCTCCACCGCCAGGTTCACGCCACCCGAGGACGGCACCATCAGCGTCGAGCTCGACATCGCGGCGCGCCGCCACAACGGCGTGCCCGGCGACCTGTACGACGGGATGGCGACCGTCAACCTGCTCGACTTCGACACCGGCGCCGCGATCGACTTCTTCGCCACCAACGACAAGCTGGCGACCGTCTACGGGCGGGTGCTGTTCCCCGGCGTCGTCGCCCAGCCGCCCGCCGACCTCAACCGGCCGACCTACTTCTGCATCTTCAACGAGCTCCCGCTGGCCACCAAGCCGGGACAGACGCACCACTACAGGATCACCTACGACAAGTCCGGTGACCAGCTGTGGTGGTTCGTCGACGGCGAGGAGGTCGACCACCACCGCGAGGTCCCCTTCAAGATGGACTTGTTCCTGGTGGCGCTGGGGCTGATGACGGAGAAGCCCATCGACGACGACCGGAGCATCAGCCTCCACGGCCAGGGGCTGACCGGCGAGTGGAGCCCGCTGACCATCACCGTCGAGCACCGCTGACGGCGCGTTTCGCCGGCCCGCGGGGCGGCCTACTCACGAGGAGATGACCATGACCGACGTCACCGCCACCCCACCCGCCCGGATCCTCTACACCGCGGAGGCGACGGTGACCGGCGCGCGCCGAGGACACGGCAAGACGTCCGACGGTCGGTTGGAGGTGGACTTCTCCAGCCCGAGCGAGCTCGGCGGTGACGGGGGACCTGGCACCAACCCCGAGCAGCTCTTCGCGCTGGGCTACGGGGCGTGCTTCCAGAGCGCGATTGCGTCAGTGGCGCGGCGCCGAGAGCTCAACACCGACGATTCGACGGTGACCGCGCGTGTCGGCCTCGGGGCGATCGGTGAGGGGCGGATCGGCCTCGTCGTGGCGCTCGATGTGACGCTCCCTTCGGTGACCGACCGCAGCGCCGCCGAGGAGCTGGTCGCGCAGGCTCACCGCCGCTGTCCGTACTCGAACGCGGTTCGTGGCAACGTCGAGGTGACCATTACGGTCCTCTGAGCCTCCGCCACGCGTGGGTCACTCGGCAGTGACCACGATGCGTGTGGCAGACTTCTCGGACCGCGCTCCGGCGACAGGGAATCCGGTGGGAATCCGGAGCTGTCGCGCAACTGTCAACGGGGAGCAGCCGGCCACCGGTCACTGGGACACGGTCCTGGGAAGACGGTCGAGCTGCACTGATCCGTGAGCCAGGAGACCTCCGTCGGAGCGGAACCACTGCAAGCCCGCGCGAAACGGGAGGTGGGTCCCTCACGCGGCGAGGGCCTCATCGTCGCGGGACTCCCGCGCCGTGAGGAGAACCTCGATGCGACGCCTCTTTCCAGCGGTCGGCGCGACTCTGACCGCTTGTGGCCTCATCGTCGGAGCCGGCGGCCTCGTCGCCGTCGCGGCGACCCCCCAGACATCGCAGGCGAACGCCGCGCTGCGCTACCTCTACTCCCAGGTGGGCACCGACGGCAGCGTCGCCGGCGCCATGGGCGCCACCGAGGACACCGTGATCAGCGTGGCGGACAACGGGTACGACCCGGCCACCCTGAAGAACGCCACGTCCGGGACCACCGCGTACGACTTCCTGAGCGGCCACGCGTCGACGATCACCACGGCGGGGGGCGCAGCCAAATATGTCCTCGCCTGGGTGGCGGCGGGGAAGCCTGCCGCAATCGATGGCACCGCGCTGCTGGCCAAGCTCAACACCCCGACCGGCTCGGGCGGGTACCTCGGGTCCAACGGTTCGTTCCACAACGCCAACGCGACCGTCGAGACGGCCAACGCCTACTCGCAGTCGCTCTCCGTCCTCGCCGACATTGCTGCGGGACATGCTCTACCGGCGCACGCGACCGGCTGGCTGAGCTGCGCGCAGCGACCCGACGGCGGCTTCGGCTACGTCATCAACGACGCCGCGGCCAGCCCTCCCGCCTTCTGCGGTGACGCCTCGAGCGACACCAACGACAGCGGAATCATCCTGCAGGCCCTCGGCGAGGCCGGGGTCACCTCGGCCAGCAGCGCGGCGGAGGGCTATCTCCACTCCGTGCAGCAGAGCGACGGCGGGTTCGGGTTCGCCTCGGGGTCCAGCAGCGACCCCAGCAGCGACGCCATCGTGATCCAGGCGCTGGTGGCGATCGGGCAGGACCCGACCACGAGCGCCTGGACCAAGGCCGGGGGTGGCAACCCGGTGACCAACCTGGAGACCTTCGCCGACCCGCAGGGGAGCGGCGGGTACGTCTTCCCGGGGAACACGTCCCCTGACGCGTTCACCACCAGCGACATCCCCGAGGCACTGGCGCTGAAGCCGTACGCTGCGGCGACCACCGTCGTGGCGGGCAGCTCGCCACCGGCGGCACCCACGCCGACCCCGACCGCGACCGCAGCGGCGTCGCCGACGTCGTCCGCGCAAGCGGTGGCAGTGCCGTCCACCGGGAGCGGGGGTGAGGTTGGCGGCGCGCCGTGGGCTCTCCTGCTGCTGGCGTTGGGCTCCGTCACGCTGGCGAGCGCATGGCGGCGGGGGCGCAGCACCCCGGCACCATGAGCACGCGTGCCGCGCGCCCCGCCGCAGCGTGGCCCGTCTTCTCGCGGTCGTCCCGGTGCTCGCGTCGCTGGGGATCGTGGGGTCGACGACCAAGCTTGTACCGCAGCTGGCCGGCTGCGCCCAGGCGTCAACGGTCCACCACGCCGCCCTGGTGGCTGAGCACGCCGACGGCACGGTGGTGACCAGGTGCGTGTCATTCAGCGCCGACTCGATCACCGGTGAGCAGCTGCTCGCCCTCGCCGGCCAGCAGGGCGTCGAGTACGCCACGGCGCCGTACGGCGGTGGCAGCGGTGACGCGGTCTGCCAGATCGACCACGAGCCGGCGCTCGTACCCCCCGGGCTGCTGGACCGCGAGCAGCCCGTACTGGGCGATGTTCGTCAGCCGCGGCGGCGGCGCCTGGACGTTCTCAAGCCGAGGGATCTCGTCGCAGACGTTCTCCGACGGCGACGCCGAGGGCTTCCGCTACGAGGGCCAGAGCGACTACTCCGCACCGGCGTCGGCGGCCGGGGTGTGCCCGCCGCCGGCCACCGCCACCCCCAAGCCTGCAGCCACCGCGACGCCGGCCCCGCACAGCGTGGGCCGGGCCCCGTCTCGACCGACGTCGACCCAGCCGCCCCCCGGCGCTTCCGCAATGCCGGTCACAGTGGCCACGCCGAGTTCCGCCGGGAGCCTCTCCCCCACCCCCTCCTCGCCGGCGAGCGCTCACCCGGCTGTGACCGGCGCCCGTGGGCCACCGTCGGGCCCGACTCCTCCGCGGCGCCGGCGTGTGGGTCGCCGCCGGCCTGTTCGCCGCTCTCCTCGGGCTGCTCGCCTTCCGGCTGGTGCGCGGCCGCCGGCGCCTGCCGGCGATGCGCCAGCCGAGCTGAGCGGAACGGACCACCCTTGAACGCGCGCGCTTTCGCCACCTGGTCGGCTGCGGCACTGCTGGTGGTGCTGACCAGCACCAACCCCGTGTACCGCACCCTGGTGCTGCTGGTGGCGCTCAACGTCCTGGTCGGGCTGCGCCGCGCCGACGCTCCGCTGCGTCCCTTGTTCATCCTGGTCGGGGTCGCGGGAATCGTGGCCGTGGTTCTCGACACCCTGCTCAGCCACACCGGTGTCCACACGCTGTTCACGGTCCCCGGGCAGATCCCCGGCATCGGCGGATCGATCACCGCCGAGGCGGTCATCTACGGGGTCGACGTGGCGATCGGGCTCGCCGCCGCGGTGCTCTGCGTCGCGCCGCTGAGCCGCGTGCTCCACCCTCACGACCTCATCGACGCGTTCCCAGGCCCGCTGCAGCGCACCGCCGCGCTCGTCGGGGCGGCGCTCAACCTGGTGCCGGCGGTGGCTCGAAGCGCCGTTGCAATCAACGAGGCGCAGCGCATGCGCGGCGCCGGCGGCACGCGGCTGCGCGAGTGGCACGCGGTGGCCGCGCCGGTGGTGCTGTCGGCTCTCGACGACTCGCTGCAGCTCGCCGAGGCGATGGACGCGCGCGGCTTCGGCAATGGCCGGCGCACGCGGTACGTCACCAGCCGGCTCGACGTGCGGTCGGCGGTGGTGATGGCGTGCGCGCTGGCCGCGGCCGCGCTGACCGTGACCGCGCGCGTCACCGGGGCCGCTTCCGGACTGGTATCCGTTCCCGACCGCGACCGTGCCTGATGTCGCCGTCCTCCCGGTGATCGCGTGCATCCTCCTCGCAGCCCCCCTGGTCGCATGGCGCCGCTCGTAGACCTCGCCCGTCTCACCTACACCTACCCGGAGATGCCGGCGCCGGCGCTGGACCGCGTCGACCTGGCGCTCGACGGCGGCATCTGCCTGGTCACCGGGCCGTCGGGCGGCGGCAAGTCAACCCTGCTCCGACTCTTCAACGGCCTGGTGCCGCACCTGTACGGCGGCCACATCAGCGGGCGGGCGAGCGTCGACGGGCACGACATCCTGCGTACGCCGACGCGACGGCTTGCCTCGACCGTGGGGTTCGTGTTCCAGGACGCGGAGCGGCAGTCGGTGCACGCCACCGTCGAGCGCGACATCGCGTTCGGGCTGGAGAACCTGGGGGTTCCCGCCCCGGTGATGCGCGTGAGGGTCGGCGAGATCATGGAGCGCCTGGCGATCTCTCACCTCGGCGTCCCGCAGCATCGCCAGCCTCAGTGGCGGCGAGCGTCAGCGCGTCGCCGTGGCCGGCGCGCTGGTGCTGCGACCGCGGATGCTGGTGCTCGACGAGCCGCTGTCACAGCTGGACGCGCATGGCGCGCGGGCGCTGATCGAGCTCTGTGTCGAGCTGCGCGAGGCGGGCACGCTGCTCGCGGTTGCAGAGCACCGCCTCGACGACCTCCTGCCGATGGCGGACTCCGTGGCCGGCATCACCGGCGGGCGCCTCGACCGGGCCCGGGCGCCCCAGGCACTGGCGGGCGCACTCGACAGCGCACCGCAGGTGGTGCGGCTTTCGCGAGCCATGGGGTGGTCGCCGCTGGTCATCGACGCCGGCGGGCTCCGACCCCTGCTCGCCGGTGCTGCGCCGGTGGCGGCGCCGCGCTCACCGGCCGCCAGCGCAGCACCGGCATGGCGTGTCGACGCGGTCACCGCCGGTCACGGTGACCTGCTGCGCGACGTGAAGGCCGCCGGCGCTGCCGGCGAGGTCGTCGCGGTCATGGGCCGCAACGGCGCCGGCAAGACGACGTTGTTGCGCGTCATCGCCGGCCTCGCCGCGGCCCGTTCGGGCACGCGTGTGGCGCGGGGCCGGGGCGCGTCGCCTACCTTCCCCAGAACCCCGCCGCCCTCCTCCACCGCGAGAGCGTCGCCGCAGAGATCGCGTGGACCATGCGCGCGAGGCGGCCGCGTGACCCGGCGACTGTGCTGCGCACTTCTGGGCGTCGACGGCCATTGCGGATCGTGACCCGCGCGACCTCAGCAGCGGCCAACGGCAGCGTGCCGCCACCGCCGCCGTTCTCTGCGGTGACCCGGCGATCGCGCTCCTCGACGAGCCGACGCGGGGCATGGACGGTCCCGCCCGTGACGGACTGGTCGCGGCGGTCCGGCTCCTGGCCGCGCGCGGGACGTCGGTGGTGGTGGCGACCCACGACAGCGAGCTGGCCGCTGCCGTCGCCGACCGTGTGCTGGTGGTGGCGGACGGCGAGGTCCACGACAGGGGCGCGCCGAAGTCGGCGCTGACCGGGCCGGGCAACGAGTTCGCCACCCAGCTCGGCCGCCTGTTCGCCGTCGCCGGGTCCGGCGACGGTCGACGCGGTGGCGGCAGCTGCTCCGACGAGAGCATGCCGCAGCGGCGGTGTCGCGATGAGGCTCGCCGCGATCTCCGCCGCCGGGCGTTGCGCTCTTCCTCTGGCCCTTCACCGGCCTGGGCGCACCAGGCTCCGCGGCGGCGGCGGCAGTGAGCATCGGGTGCGTCGCCGTCCTCCTGGCGGTGGAGACGATGAGCCGGCGCATCGACACGCGCGGCCTCGCGGTCATCGCCGCCATCGCCGCCATCGACTCGGCGCTGCGCCTGGCGGTCGTCACCGGCATCGGCGGCTTCTCGCCGATGTTCCTGCTCATCCTCTGCGCCGGCTACGCGATGGGCGCCGAGTTCGGCTTCCTCTGCGGCGCCACCACCCTGCTGGTGTCAGCGCTGGTCACCGCGGGCGTGGGCCCCTGGCTGCCGTACGAGATGATCGCTGCCGGCTGGGTCGGCGCCGCCGCGGGACTTGCCGGGGCGGCCGTCGCGGTCGCACGCCACGGCGCCGCGACGTGGTCGTGCTTGCGGTTGTCGGCGTGGTCACCGGCTATGCGTACGGCGCGGTCATGGACGTCTGGGACTGGACGTTCTTCCGCGGGGCCGCCGATTTCGGCTACGTGGCCGGACTGCCAGGCGGGAGCGGCGGCGGTCCGCTTCGCGCACTTCTACGCGGCCACCTCCCTGGTGTACGACTCGTTCCGCGCGGCGGGCAACGCGGTGTTGGTGGCGATCCTCGCGACGCCTGTGCTCGGCGCACTGGTGCGCCTGCGCCGCCGTCACACCGTGGTCATCGAGGAGCGCGATCGCCGGCTGCGGCGTGACTCACATGTTGCCGGTGGTCACCGCACGCAGCCCGAACAGCGCGGTGGCCGCGACGCCGGCGAGCAGGTACATCATCTCTGAGCGCGGCTGGACGCGCCTGGCCAGCAGCTCCGCGGCGGGGATCGGGATCACCGTCGCGGCGCCGTAGAAGTAGTGGATCCCTCGGTGGGCCGGTTGCCGCGTCAGCAGCATGGCGATGCCGATGACCGCCTCCACCGCGGCCGCGCGCGGCGCAGAGGCGGACGAAGACGCGCACCGTGGGGATGGCGGCCGGTCGCGCGCGGGCGAACAGCACCAGCACCGCTCCGACCGCGGCCACCAGGATGACCGCGACGCCGAAGCGGCCGTGCAGGCTCACAGCGTCACCACCAGCATGCCGCTGGCGCCGAGCGCGCGCGCGGACGTGGCCTGCGCGGCGGCGACGTCGTCGCCCATCCACTCGGGGAGCAGCAGCGCGAGGTGCCGGCGCAGCTGGGCGCGGAGGGAATCGGCGCATCCGGCAGCGCCAGCTCCGGCGGCTCGCCGTCGCCGATCGACCCGAACTGCGCGTCGCTGGCCACCGCCACCGTGTCGATCAGCTCCCACACCTCGTCTGTCGTCCGGCGCCGCCGACGAGCTCGTCCCACGGCGGCAGCTCGAGGCTGAGCTCATCGACGCCGTCGCGCCCGTGCCGGGCCTCGAGGAACAGCGCGTGGTCGTGCCAGCGCAGCTCCTGCGAGTGCACCAGCGGGATGCCTCTGCGGTCACCGAGCGCGCGGGCGACCCCGACGCGCTCGACGTCGAAGGCGCCCAGCGCGGTGAGCACGCGGGTGAGCGGCCACGGGCCACCCTCGTCGACGCGGCGGAGCACGCAGCGACACCACCGTCTGGCCGGCGCTGGGCAGCTCCACGGTCTCGCGGCGGCCGAGCGCGGCTGCGCGCTGCTCATGCCGGGGCGCGGCCGCGGGCGGGCTGCACGTCTCGCGTGCAGCGGCCCGGCCAGCGGCGGCAGCGCCCCGCCGACGGGCACGCTGAGCACGAAGTCGCCGAGGCGGCCCCAGACCAGCGTGGTGGGCAGGTTGACCGGCGGGTACACGAGGATGGCGACGCCGGAGTGGCCGGGGTCGAGGTGGATGCTGCAGCCGTCGCCGGGGTTGGAGTCGGCGACCACCGCCAGCGGGTACGTGGGGTGGTAGAAGTGGCGCAGCGCGCCGCTCGCCGTGCCCGACGGCGCGTAGTCGCTGGCCATCTGCAGGTCGGAGAGCTGCGGGTCGGAGCTCACCTTGCCGTCGTCGCGCAGCCGCAGCGCCACCACGGTGAACTCGCCGAACCCGCGCAGCTGCGACCACGACGAGGCGGCGGCGCCGAGCTGGGTGGCGACGGCGTCGACGTTGGTGGCGCTCGATGAGCATGACCTCGAGGTGATCGGGGTTGCGGTAGATGCCGCCGTCCGGGCTGGTCGACACCGTGGCGGTGGCCAGGGCGGTCGGTGTTGCCGGCCACCGGCAGGCCGAGGGCCGCCGCGTCGAGGCCCGCGGCTGCCCGGCCGCAGCCCGCCATCGCGAACGCGCTCACCAGCACGGCTGCGACGCGACCAGCGCGTCGCCGGCGCTCAATCACGTTCCAGGATGCGCCGGCTCGACGCGGCCAGCAACGCCAGCGCCACCACCGCGGCGGCGACGGTGGCGGCGACGTCGGTAGCGGCAGGGTACGTCGCGGTGCCGCCGAGCATGCCGATGAAGGCGGAGTGGAGGTGGCTGAACGGGTCCAGGCTGGCGGCGGTGGCGCGCCATCCGGCCGCAGGGACACCGGTGAACAGGCCACCGAGGTAGAGCAGGGGGGCCAGCACCACCACCACGTCGAGCAGCACCTCGGCGGCGCTGGCCGCGGCCAGGGTGACCAGGCAGCCGAGCACGTTGGTGACCACCAGGGTGGCCGCGAGCGTCACCAGCAGCACGGCGAACTCGGTCGCCCCGCCGCCCCCGGTCACCAGCACCGCCACCGCCACCGGCAGCAGCTGCACGACGTCGACGGTCGCGGCGGCCAGCACCCAGCCGGCCAGCAGCCTGGTTCGCGAGCCCGGGAGTTGCGGCCAGCCGTGTCAGGAAGCCGGACTCCCTGGCGCGGCTCACGCTCACCGCTGTGCCCACCGCGCCCACCATGGCGACGAGCACGGTGAGCAGCATCCCGGCCCAGAAGGTCGGCGCGTGACCGGCGACGAGCACGATCGCCAGCAGCAGCGGCAGCCCCGCCTTGATGACCAGTGCGCGCGGCCTGCTGAGCACGACGGCCAGCTCGCGCATGGCGACGCTGCGCGGCATCAGGCGCGCGCGGCGCGACGTGAACGCCAGCACTCCGGCGTCGCCGATCACGGCCGCTCGTCCAGCGCGCGCCCGGTGAGGTCGCGGAAGCAGTCGGCGAGGTCGGGGCGGCGCAGACGCAGCTCACGCAGGCGACCGCCGGGAGCGTCGGCTGCGGCGACCAGCGCGGCGATGGTGTGGTCGCCGTCGAAGCGGGCAACCAGCGTGGTGTCGGTCCGGCCTGGTGACGTCGACGACGCCGGGGACGCCGCGCAGCGCGTCCACGTCGCAGCCACCGTCGACGACCAGCTCGGCGACGCGTCCCCGGGGCAGCGCGGCGAGCATCTCGCCCGGCGTGGCGCTGCGCAGCAGCAACCCCTCGTCGATGAACGCGACCCGGTCCGCGACGAACTCGACGAACCGGGGATCGTTGCTGGCGACCAGGGTTGCGCGGCCGGCGCCGGCGCGCTCGCGGATCAGCGCCTCCAGCTGGGCGCTCCCCTCGGGATCGAGGCCGGCGGTGGGCTCGTCGAGCACCGCCAGTGCGGGCTCATGGACGAGCGCGGCGGCGAGCGCCAGCCGGCGCCGCATCCCATACGAGTACGTGGCCACACGATCGTCCGCGGCGGCGTGCGAGGCCGAGGCGGTGCAGGATCGCGTCGACGCGACGCGCCACCTCGCGCGGATCGCCGACCCACTGCGCGCACCAGAAATGGGTCGCCTGGCGGCCGGTGAGGCCGCCGTCCTCGAGCGCGCCGTCGAGCGCCAGCCCGAGCCGCGCGCGCGCCGCGCCGGCGTCGCCGCCGGACCAGCGCACCTCGCCGCCGCGCGGACGCGACACGGTGGCGAGCATGCGCAGCAGCGTGGTCTTGCCGCAGCCGTTGCGCCCCATCAGCGCCACCGTCTCGCCGGCGAACACGTCGAGGTCGATGCGGCCCGACGCCGCGGCCGTTGCGATAGCTGCGCAGCACTGCACGGGCGCACACCGCGGGCGCAGGCCGTGCAGCGGTGGCCGGTTCCGCACGCGGCGCCTGCGCCAGCGCGCTCATCGCACCGTCGCCGCGAGCAGCGTCGCCACCTTGGCCGCGACCGCCGTCGGCTTGAACGGCTTGACGATCACGCCGGCGGCGCCGGCCCGCACCGCGCGTCCGCCCTCCTCGGCGGCACGGCTCTCGAGCATGGCCAGCCAGCCGGCGCGAGGATGCACGCCGGCGCCTGCGAGCAGGCTCATCGCCTCGATGCCGTCTGCAGTCGAGCGTGGAGTCGACCAGCGCGACATCGACGGACGCCAGTGCGGTGGTGAGCGCGGCGACAGTTGCCGCGCGCAACACCGTGTAGCCCTCGCGGGTCAGCTTCTCGGCGAGGATGCGACCGATCATCGGCTCGTCCTCGACGATGAGCACGCGGGCGCTCACGCTGTGCCCGCCAGTCCGGGATAGAGCCGGGGCCATCCCGAGTCGTCGAGGTCGGCGACGGCGCAGAGCGGCCCGGCCAGTCCCGCATCCTCGAGCATCTCGAGCGCGTGACGCGGGTTGACGACGCGGCTCGCCACCAGCGCGTCGCCGTCGATGTCGAGCGACCAGCCCTGGCGCTGCAGGCCTCCGGCCACCGACGCGATCAGCTCGAGCCGCTGACGAAGCCGCGACGACAGCGCCCCGAGCGCGGCGGGCACGGTGGTCCGCTCGGCGCCGGCGTCGACTCCCTCGTCCTGCGCCTCCTCGAGCTCGTAGAGGTCGCGCATCCACTGCGGCCATGGCGGTTCGATGGCACTGCGCAGCTCTTCGTGGGCCGACTCGAAGATGGGGATGCGCATCGCCACCGCCCCGACAGGGATCCTCATGGCTCGATCGTCGGGATGGGCTTGGACGGAGCGGTGTTGGTGACCTGCTGATGCAGGGTGATCTCGCCGTTGACCAGGTACGGCTGGCGGGAGTGCTCGCGGATCACCCCCATGACGATCATCATCATGCTCACGGCGACGCCGATGGCGAGCGCGGTCCGCTGGGCGCCGCGGCCGCTCCCGCCGGGTTTGATGCGGCCGCGCGACAGCGCCGAGAGGTAGCTGGTCACCGACCACAGTCCGAACAGGACCATCGCGATCAGGGCTGCCGCCTTGAAGGGGATGAAGTTGCCGATCGGGTTGAGCAGGCCCGCCGTCCCACCATGCCCGGTTGCCGGCGGCGTTGATGGCGTCCGTGTACGTCGGCGCGAACCACGCCGGCTGCACGGCGAAGAGCGTCGCGAGGATCAGCAGCACGGCGAGGACCAGCTGGCGGCGTGCATGGGGCGCGCCCGACCGCACCATCCTCCGCCAGAAGTACAGCGAACCGAGGAGAAGATCGCCCCCAGCAGGAACAGCTGAGTGAGGAACACGTTGGAGAGGTCGCCGAACATCATCGCGTACCAGGCGTTGTTGGCGTGGAGCTGCACCTCCTTGGCGTAGGAGTAGCCGACCCAGGGCTGCATGAGGCTCAGCGCCACCGCCCAGACCACCCCCCATTGCGCCACCCACTCCCAGTGGAGGATCTCCTTGCGGCGCGCCTCCCCCTCGAGGTGACCGGCCGCCATCGCCCCGATGGAGCGCAGCGGCTGCATCGGCTGCGGCGCATCCGGCGCCGGTTCGCGCTGCTTCCTGGTGAGGCGCAGGTAGTTGAACCCGCCGACAAAGGCGGTGACCGCACCCGCCCAGGCGACGTTGCCGATGGTCCGATGAACCGTGAGCGGCAGGGAGGTGGGGTTGAGCACCTGGTTGAGCAGGTTCACGTCGCCGCCGTTGGGCGTCAGCATGAACGACGCGACGACGTCGATCAGGAACATCTGCCACCACAGCGAGATGTTGAGCAGCACCATCATCGCCAGGCGAGCGCGCCGATGGCCCTGGAGGCGGTCCCAGTTGGCGTACAGGGTGTACAGCAGGACGATCTCGGTGAGGAACATGGCCGCCTCGAAGACCAGCGGCCAGAACGCGATCTGCTGCAACGCGGTCCAGAAGATGCCCCACAGCCCGACCAGCACGAAGATGAGGAAGAAGATGGCGGTCGCCGAGCCGAAGCCGAAGATGTAGACCTGCGACTTGACCATCATGTGAGCCACCCGGCCGTGGCGCTCATCGCCGCGGGCCATGGAGATGGCCTCGGACACGATCGCCAGAGTCGACGAGCCGGTCAGGTAGGCGGCGATCTGGATGTGCACGAGGGCGACGATCGCCACCACCAGCCCGTTGGTGAGGATGGTGCCGCTCACCGGCGACGGCGCGCTGAGCAGCAGGTGCGCGTTCACAGGTTGTACAGCCGGTTGATGCCGAGGATGGCGAAGAAGATCACCGTGAACGCCATGAACAGCGCGGGCACGATCACCTCGGGACGACGGAGCGGCCGGCGCTCAGGGGAGCGGTCGATGAAGGGCAGCAGCACCATGAGGGCGGCGCCAAGTCCGAGCACGCCGAAGACACCGATGGCGATGAGCGGGTTGGTCGGCGCCACCACCAGGAACTGGTCGAGTGGAAGGAAGAACCACTCGGGCGTGGGCACATAGCTGAGCGTCGCGGGGTTGGCCGCAGCGTCGAGCGGGGCGCCGGAGATCAGCCCCATGATGAAGATGACCGCGATCAGCCCGGTGCTCAGCGCCACGTCCTTGAAGAGCTGGTTGGGGAAGAACGGCACGGTCTCCCGCGGGCGCCGCGTAGCGTCGCGAGATCCGCTTGGTCGGGTACGGCGGCTCAGCGCGCCGGATGCGCTCGCCGATCTGCTTCTCCTCGTCCTCGCCCGGGTCGGTGTCGTAGTTGATCCACGCGCCGAACTCGCCGTGCCGGCGCAGCAGGTACAGGTGCGCGCCGATCAGGCTGAACATGAGGAACGGCAGCACCCAGACGTGGATCGCGAACGTGCGGGTCAGCGTGATCGGTCCGACGAAGTCGCCCCCGCGCCACAGCGTGCGGAGACCGTCGCCGATGATCGGGATGTAGTGCGGGATGTTGGTGACCACGACCGTGGTCCAGTACGCCGCCTGGTCCCAGGGCAGCATCGCGCCGGTGATGGCCAGGCCGAGCACCAGGAAGAACAGCAGCGCGCCGGTCACCCAGTTGAGCTCGCGTGGGCGCTTGTAGCTCGCCGAGAGGAAGGTGCGCAGCATGTGCAGCCCGATCACGAAGATCAGCGTGTACGAGCCCCAGAGGTGCAGGCCGCGCACCCAGGCGCCGAACGCGTCGCTGCTGCGCAGGTAGTCGAGACTGTTGAAGGCGTCGTTGACCGAGGGCACGTAGTCGAGCAGCAGGAAGATCCCGCTGAACAGCTGGAGCAGGATCAGCGCCAGCGTTGCGCTCCCCAGCGCGTAGGCCCAGCCGCCCTTCTTGGGCACCGCCTCGTACAGGCCCTTGTGGAGCAGCTCGGTGAACCCGGTGCGGTCGTCGAACCACTCCATGCCCGCGCGCATGCGCGTCTTGAACGGCCTGGTGATCCAGCGGCTGACGATCATGGATGAGGCACCGGGCAGCTCATCAGATCGACTCGTCCAGCTGGTTCTCGATCTCGAGCACGTGCGTCCGGCGGGGTCGGTGGTGAAACGGTGCATCCACTGGGCCAGCGGCTGCGGCGGCGGCCCGCCGATGTTCTTGCCGTCGATGTCGTACATGCCGCCGTGGCAGGGACACAGGAAGCTGTTCATCGCGGGATTCCAGTGCACGTCGCACTGCATGTGGGTGCAGATGTTGCTCAGCGCCTTGACCTCGCCGTCGGCCTTCTTGACCACGTAGACCACCCGCTTCACGGGTGGGGTGGGGTAGCCGGTCCCGACAGGGACGTCCGCAAACAGCGCGGTGGGCTGGTTGACCGGCACGCCGTCGATCGGCCCAACCGTGACCCACGATGTCCTCTGCTTGTTGAAGAGGGGGCTGAGCAGGAACCCGATGGCGGGGACGCTGAGCATCACCCCGACCAGGCCCATCCCCAGGCCGGTTCCGCGAACCAGCAGCTCGCGGCGCGAGAGCTCTTTCACTGCCCTCCTCCCTGCACCGCCAGCATGCCGCCGATCATCACCGCGTACATCCCGACGAATGCCAGGAACGCGACGGTGACGGCCCCGGCGAGCGCCGCCGCCGGACCGTGCTCCCCGGCGCGCCAGAGCCGTCGCACGCCGTTCAGCGAGTAGCCGACACCGAGCAGGATGAGCAGCAGGATCGCCGAGAGCAGGAGCGAGAAGTACCAGGCGGCCTGGAACTGCGCGGCGCGGGCGAGGATGGCGCCGGTCATGGGTAGAGGCTCTGGGTGGGCTGATACGGCTGGTGGGCGTCGACCTGGCGCAGCTCGCCGTACACCGCGTAGTCGCCGCGGGCGTGTTCCTTGATGTAGCCCATCAGCAGCGAGGTCACCACCGCCACCGTGCCGACGGCGACAACCGCGTTGCGCCCGATCCGCGACACCGAGCCGGTGACACGCAGCGAGTTGTCCTGGCGCTGGCGCCGGCCGCGCAGCCGCGACACCGTGTGCACGGCGGTGACGGCGGTCGCGATGCCGAGCCCCCAGTAGCGCAGCGAGTTGAGGTTGCCGCCGAGGACGGAGCTGGGCAGCGCCGCGAACGTCATCCCCAGCGAGCGAGATCGCGATCGCCGCCCGGCTCAGCACCGACCACTCACGCGGCCCGCCATCCTCGCTGGCGAGCGCGATGTTGCCGCCGATGAACATGGCGCCGACCAGGCACTCCTGGGCCACCATGAACGCCGCTGTCCCACCACTGAGGAGGTTGTCGAAGTAGCCGGGCTCACTCTGCTTGATGACCTCGATGAGCAGGAAGCCCACCACCGGCATGAGCAGGCCGGCGAGCAGCCCGATGCGCAGGTTGACCCGCGC
This sequence comes from Candidatus Dormiibacterota bacterium, assembly GCA_963717185.1. Taxonomy (GTDB): domain Bacteria; phylum Chloroflexota; class Dormibacteria; order Aeolococcales; family Aeolococcaceae; genus Aeolococcus. The sequence goes on from CAVQVY010000044.1 coordinate 26,241, forward strand.
TGCCCAGGACTGGAAGGCGCGCTCCGGTGCATCGCCCCGGCCACCCCGCAGCTTGAGCGCCGCGTACGCGGCGCAGAACAGGGCGGTCCAGCTCACGTTGCCGATCAGCCGGTGGATGAGCAGCGGCCAGTACACGGGGTTGAACACCGGCTCGGTGAGGCCGGCGTTGACCGGGTTGATCAGGTACGCGTCGATGCCGACGATCAGCAGCATGAAAAGCGTCTGCAGTGCGAATACCGCGGTGCCGAGCGTGGCGTGGCGGCGCGGGTTCATCGAGGCGAAGCTGTTCCGGTACCAGACCAGCAACGGGGTAGCACGAAGAACAGCGCGAAGGCCAGCGCCACCAACCAGATGAACTTGTTGACCAGCTGGCCGAACTCGTTGGCCCACAGGCCCGGTGACCAGCACCACGGCGAACACCGCGAAGGTGGCGCCGAGGCTGAAGATCAGGTAGTAGGGGCGGCTGGAGGCCGTGTCCGCGAGTCATTGCGGGCGCGCACCATGGCCAACCGGACCGCCGTCGGCCCGCTGGCCGGCAAGATCCGGTCCACCCACCGAACGGTGGGCGGACGAGATAGCCGCAGGCCAGGTCGATGACAGAACGCTTGTGGCACAAGAGATCGGGGAGCGACTGTGGCCGGCCGGAAGCCGGTCCGGCGGCACCGTTGCCATGGCGGCGACCACCGCGCTGGCGCCGAGGTGCAGGCCCGCACTGGAGCCAGTCTGTCGGGTGTTGG
>CAVQVY010000045.1:0-6768 GCA_963717185.1 Candidatus Dormiibacterota bacterium
TTCGTCGAACGGCTGACCGGCGGGCGTGTCTGGACTGTGGTTCACACTCCGCCCAGCGCGCGCCCCTCGTAGCTGTATTTCAGGCATCGGAGAATGCTAACCAGCCCCGGAGCCTTTCGTTGTTCGGCTGGTCCTCACCGCCGCGGGGAGTCGCCTGTTTCTTGTCTGTCTATCAGCCGCCCCGACGGCGCCGCTCCAGCAGCCGTGCGGCAAGATCCTCCTGCGCGTCCGCGGCGGGCTCATCCGACGAGGACCCGCCACGCATCGCCCCGAACTCGGCGGCGCAAACGGCCGACCGTGGCCTCGACAGGCGCCGGCTCCGCCTCGGCACGCGCCGGCCGCAGTGCTTGCGCCCAGAGGCCGGCGTCGCCACTGCGAAACGCGAGACGGCGCAGCGCGATGTCGGCCACCAGCAGCACCACCGCCGCGCCGAGCAACGCGGCTGTGAGCGTGACCACCACGGACGAGGGCGGCAGCGTCACCGCGGCTGCCGCGGCCGCATCGCCGAGCATCGTGCCTCCGCCGCGCGCCGCGACCTGCGCGAGGAAGGCGCGGTCGGTACCCAGGTAGCGGTACTCAGGCGAGTACGGCACCGTGAACCCACCCGACATAGAGGCCACGACCCGTCCGCTGCCGGTGGCGACAAGGCGCACGCCGTACGCGCCCACGTCGGGCGCTGCGACGTCGCCCGTGTATCGCCCCGGCCCCGTCGCCACCAGGTCGACTGTGGTTGCCAAGCCGTCCGGCGCCACCACGTCGGCCTGCACCGTGGCTCCCTGCGGGAGCGATGTCGCAGCGAGGTCGAGCTGCGCCGACGTGCCCTGCGCCGTCGCTGTCAGCTGGAGGCGCGGATCCTGCTGCAGCGGCAGCGTCGCCGCCACCACGTTGGTCAGCAGGCGGCCACCCTCTGGCGACGCGAGCAGTGCTGCCGTCCAGCGGCCCGTCGTGTCGCTGGTCCACACCGCCGCCTCGCCGAGGCCGTACTGCCACGTGGCGAGCAGCGGGTCATGGTCTGCGGCGTAGAGCGCAACCTCGGCGGCCGCTTTGGGCGTTGTGGCGACGTAGCCGTCGAGCACCGGGATGGCAGCCGTGTCCACGCCCGCGAGCGCCGGTCCGGGCGTGCCCAGCTGAGCGATGAACGGCTGCTCGACGATCCACGGCTTCAGCGCCGTCTGCGACTCCTGCAGGAGGATATCCGGCACCTGGTCGGCGCTCTCCGACTGGTAGAAGCGCCCATTGCCCTCGCGTGCCACTGTCCGCATCATCGCCATGTTCTGCGGGTTGCCGTCAATATCGACACCAACTGTGGAGACGGTGATCCCGTTGGCGACCAGGCCGGCGATGAGCGGTGCCGAGACGGGCTGCGCGTCCCCGTCCCCCAACACGATCACGTGGCGGACGGTGCCGGGATGAGCCAGCAACGCCTGCTCAGCGTCGCCGATGTACGGGTCGTAGGAGGGCGGGTCGCCGAAGTTGGCGATGTTGAGGATGGCGTGTTCGACCTTGGTGCGGGTGCCCACCTGCTGCAGCGGGACGGCGAGACCGGTGATCGAATCGGTGACGCCGACGTAGTCGCGCGAGCTGAGCTGCTCGACCAGCGCCTTCGCAGCCCCGCGCACCACCGCGTCGCCCGCGCTGCTCTCCACCGACTCCACCACGAGCACCACTGACACAGGGGGCTTCTGCTGGGGGTTGCGCACCTGCATGTCCACCGGAAGTGCGGTCTCGAGCGGCGTCCCGCTGAAGCCGCCCGGTCCAAGCGTATTGGTACCGCCGAATACAGACAGGCCCAGGCCCAGGTTCTCTGTGGCGGACCGCAGCGCGTCCATCTGAACGGCGTCAAGTTGCTGGGCTGACACGTTCACCAGGGCTACCGCCTGGTATCCGGCGACCGCGGTGGCAGTGCTCGGTATGGAGGTTGGCACGACAACGGTCGCCTGGATGCCTGCGGCGTGCAGCGCCGCGGCCAGATTGGCGCCCTCGCCCGGGCTGCCCTCGGCGATCAGCACTCGCTGCGGCCCCAGCACCTGCACCAGGGTGTCGGCGGAGTTGTTCTGCTCGAACGTGTCCAGCGCCGGAGTGATGCTCACGCGGATGTCGTGCATGCCCGTGGATGTCGGGGCCAGGTTGGCGTCGACTTCACTGTCGCCGGGGGCAAGTGTCAGCTGACGTGTGACCACAACCGTCCCGTCGTCGGTGATCGTCAGCTGTGCGGAGGTCGCGACGTTGCTGCTGATGATGGCACGAACGCTGAAGCCTGCCCCCGGGGGCACAGAGGTGGGCCCCCGCAACGATGCTACGAGCACCTCGGGGCCGGCGGGGACGGCGACCGGGAGGACGTCGACGCGGATGCCGGCCTGACGGAGGAGCGCCACCTCGGTGAGGGCGTCGCCGGTGTTCTGGCGGCCGTCGGTGAGGATGACGATGTGCTTGCGCGTGTCGGCGGGGAGCAGGGACGCCGCGAGGCGGAGCGCCCCCTCGATGTCCGTTGCGTTGCCGTTTGGTTGCGTTGCGAAGCCGCCAAAGGCGCTGTCCGCGGCGGGCACCACCGGCTGCTCGACGACCGCGTCGCCGCCGAAGGTGATGATGCCGAACTGGTCGTCGGCGTGCAGGCCGGCACGAAGCTGCTCCACAGTCGCGGCCTCGCCCGCGAGTGCGGTCTCCATGCTGGCACTGCGGTCCACCACGACGACGAGGGTCTGCGCTGAGGCCGGGAGTTGCAGGGCGAAGCCGGAGAGGGCGAGGGTGATACATGCCAGGACTGCGCAGCGCAGCGCCAGCGACACCCGCGCGCCGCGCCGCGAGAGGGGCGGAGGGAAGCGGATCCACACGAACAGTGCGACAGGCACCGCAAGGAGGCCGAGGAGTCCCAAGGGAGCCGCGAGGTCAGCGCCCACGATGGAACACCACCCACTCGGCGCTGAGCACGGCGAGGGCGAGCACGGCGAGCCACGGCCAGAGGTCGTCGAAAACGGTGCCCTGGGCGCTCGGGTTCGGCACCGCGGCAGCGCCGCGGACAGAGGTGAGTTCGGACCGCGGAGCGATGGCCGAGCGCGCGGGATCGAGCGCGTCGACGGCGAAGCGCGCCGTGACATCAGGCTGAGCGCCTGCGGCGCGGATGGTGGCCGTGTACAGCCCGATCTCGTCGGTGTCGGTCAGGACAGCATCGCCCGCGTGCCCTGCGACGGTGACAGTCTCCTTGGTGCCGTCGGGGCGCGTGACCGCGACGCTGCCGCCACCCGGGACGGGGACGTTCACGGGTGTGTCCGGCTCCACCGGGACTGGGGGGAACGGCATCGGGGGCGAGGAACTCCGACAGGCGTTCGACGAGCACCGGGAACGCCGGAGCTAAGCGGCAGGTCCGAATCGTGCAGGTCGAACCCGAGCAGTGCCGCGCGAGGTGCGCTGTCGCGAACCAGCAGCACCGGGCCCGCCTGCGACTCGATGATCGCTCGTCCGAATGACGACGTCGACAGGTCGCGAGACTGCGCCACCGCCACATTGCCCACGTCGACACCGTCCATCAGCGGGTCGCCGGCGCTGGCGGGGAGCAGCGGCCCAGGTCGCACCTCGGCACTCGCGCCGATCGCCGGGTCAGCAGGGGGGCCCACCAGCCAGTACGGCTGCGCCGGCAGCACCGGCGGGACGAAGCCGTCGAAGATCCAGAGGTCGACACCGCTCCGCGGCCGGTATGAGGCAGGTGTCTCGACGACGAGGTGGATGTCACTGCGGAGTTGCAGTGCGTCCTGGAGAAAGATGTTGCGCTGCGTCACCAGTACCGCCTGGATCACTTTCGGGGACTGGACGACAGCCGAGGCCGTGTCATCAAGGGCGAACGCGTCGTGAGGTGAGAGATCTGCCGTCACCGTGTGGGGCGAACCTGAGAGCGCGACGTCTACCTCCACACTGCCGCCTGGCTCGATGTCGATTGCGCGTGCGTCCACCAGATGACCGTCGGCGCGTGTCTCTACGGTGGTGGCATGACGCGCCGTCCCGTAGTTGGTGACGTTGATGGCGACAACGCGTGCGCCACCCACCCCTGACACGGTGATCCCGCTGATCCCGAGGTTCTCGCCGCTCACCCCAACGCGGCGGTACTCGACGGGGTAGGGGAGCGTCACCGTCGGCCCGCTGATGTCGACCACGCCGTCACTGATCACGATCACGCGGCGGTCTCCGCTGCCACCGGGGGTGGCGGTGGCCAGGGCGAGGGCGGTGCGCAGGTCGGCGAGCCCCGCCTCGGGGCGGAGCGCGGCGAGTGCGGCATCGAGGACACCATGGTAGCCGCCGCTCGCTGCGATCACACGCGGATTCGCGTCCATGGCGATCAGCGTCATGCGCTGACCGGCGCTCAACTGGTCGACCAGCGCTCGTGCGTCGACCACGGCCGCGGCGAAGCGTGTAGGTGACACGTCTGTCGCCTGCATTGGACCCGACGCGTCGATGATGACGACGGTGTCGGGCCCCAGCTCTGCCGGGTGGGCGAGGGCGGGTCGGGTCAGGGCGAGGACCAGGGCGATCGCGGCGAGCAGCTGGAGGAACAGGAGCCACGACGGACGGATCCGCTGCCAGGGCACGCTCGCCTGCCTGTCCACGGCGTCGCCACGCCACAGGAGAGTGCTGGGCACCACCACATCGCGGCGCCGCACCTTGAGGATATAAAGGACAATGATGGCAGGAACGGAGATGCCGAAGACCGCGAGGAGCGGGGCCAGGAAGCTCACCGCACGATCCCGGCGGCACGGCAGGCGCGCACCGCATCGACGGTGCTGGCGTCGCTGACGAGGTCGACGAACCGAGCTCGGTGGCGCGCCGCGAGGATTCGTAAGGCATCGGTGCGGCCGGCGAGGCGGCGCCCGTATGCGGCGATGCTCGCCGGCGTCACCGTGACCTCAACGGTGGCGCGCGTCTCTGCGTCAACCAGGCGCAGATCGCCGCGCAGGTCGGGCTCGACCTCCTGGCGTGAGAGGAGTTGTACGAGCACAGGTTCCTGGCTCGCGCCGCGCAGGGCGGCGAGGGCGGCGTCCGGTCCGGGCATGGACAGGAAGTCGGAGATGACAACCGCGATCCCCGGCGCGGTTTGTGTGGCGGCGCGACCGATCGCGCTGAAGTCGGTGCGGCCGATGCCGTTCAATCCGGCGAGGGCCAGCCACAGCCGGTGGCTCGCGGAGCGGCCGCGCAGCCTTGGCGTGAGCATCCTCGCTTCGGACGCGAAGGTGGCGATACAGGCGCGGTCGTAGGTGCCGAGCGCGACGTAGCCGAGCGCCCCGGCGAGCGACGCCGCCGCCTGCAGCTTGGAGGGGTTGCCGTAGGCCATCGACGCCGACACGTCGATCCACACGGTCAGGGTCACATCCTCGTCTGCGCTGTGCAAGCGGACGATCAGCCGTTCGTGACGGGCATAGGCGTTCCAGTCCACGCGCCGGAAGTCGTCGCCGGGCACATAGGCTCGGAAGTCGGCGAACTCCACCGATCCACCGGTGCGCCGCGAGCGTCGCTGACCGGCGTCGCCCAACACGGGGCGCCTCGATGGCAGGGACATACGATCGAGCAGTGCGAGGACGTCCGGGGTGAGGCCGAGGGATCGCGCCGCGGCGATCCCCGCGGATACGGCCGGGTCGCTCATCGTCAGCAGGCCGTGGTCAGCTGACGGCGGGGTCGGTATCGACGCTGTCGACGATCTGCGCGATAACTTCGTCGGGCGTCGTTCCCTGCGCCTCGGCCTCGAATCCGAGCAGAACGCGGTGACGCAGCACCGGGGTTGCCAGCTGCCTGATGTCGTCGAAGGCGACGTTGAAGCGACCGTCGAGCAAGGCGCGAACCTTCGCTCCCTGCACCAGCCCCTGAACGGCTGGCGGCGAGGCGCCGAAACGCACCAGCGTGCGCACCATGCCGAGACTCGCGTGCTGCGGGTGTGTTGCCCGCACCAGGCGTGCCGCATAGTCGATGACGTGGTCGGCAACGGGGACAGTGCGCGCCAGCGCGATCATGCCCAGCAGCGATTCCGTCCCGGCGACGGCTTCCACCCGCGGCAGCTCCGGACCGGTGGTGCGCCGGGCGATCTCGACAAGGTCATCGTTGCTCGGGAAGGGCACGAGGAGCTTCATCAGGAAGCGGTCGAGCTGGGCTTCGGGGAGCGGGTAGGTCCCCTCCAACTCGATCGGGTTCTGCGTCGCCAGCACGAAGAATGGCGCGGGTAGCGGCGCGGCACGCTCCCCGACGCCGCGCCCCAGGCAGGCTTCCATCGCCATCGCCCTCACTGAGCAGCGCCTCCTGGATGCTCGGCGTCGCCGGTTCGCCACCTCGCCGCAGCACGCCACCGACAACTGCCGCGCCTGCAATAACTGGAGCATCAGGAGTTGTTTTCTTGCTCCATCACCATTTGCATGTCCAGTACATTTATAGTTTGGCTAACTCATCAAATCCATACCACCAAAAAAATTTCATTCCACATCATCACTTTTTTTGTCAGGTCCTTGCATCATCCATACACACCGGCCTCCTCCAAATCAGTTTTCTTCTACTACAACTCACTCTACACTACTTCTTCTTATACCCAATTCAAAGTTTTTGTGAAGCCCTTTTTGTTCAACTACCATCATATCGGCGGCGAAAAAAAAAAATCATTTTTCCTTCTCCCACCACAAATCCAATACCCTTTTTTTTTCCATATCCTTTTATGTTCTATCATCAATCTACAACAAAAAACCCAATTCACCATCAATTTCCTTCAAACCAGTCAAAAAAAAAAAAAAAAAAAAAAAACCA
>CAVQVY010000046.1:0-54130 GCA_963717185.1 Candidatus Dormiibacterota bacterium
CATTTTTGAGTTCTTTTTGAAGCAACCTTTCCACCTCAACTTTACAACTTGAAAACTTGCAAACTGGCAACACTGGCCCCCTGTATCCCCCAGAGGGTACCAGACAAGGGAAATATGCTCTTTTCTGCTTTCCTTTGAATCAATTTTCTTTGTGGGTGACCTGTAACAGTTTTTCAATGAAATTAATCCACAAGTAACCGTTCTTTAATGAAATTAATCCACAGGGGAGCCAAATGACACACAGACAACAACAAGAAAATGAAGCATTTTCAATGAAGTTCGAGCACATGACAGGCCACCACGAAGTCAACAGGACGAGTCGGCGATGTCGGAGAGGTTCTCGGCGGTGCCGATGTGAGCCACAGGCACCAGTTCCAGCGATGCCAGCTCCGGGTACTGCCGACGAAGGTCGGCAACACTGAGCCGGTCGACGTACTCGACCTGCGCGCCCGCGGGAACAGCCAGCGGCTGGTGGAGCGCACCGAGCTCGATGCCCTTTCCGGCTCAGCCAGCCGGCGAGTTCAGAGCGTTTCGGGAGACATGCTCGGGGCTCCCTCAAGAGGATGGTGGATGGGTACATGGTAGCCGTCGATGCTCGAGGGCGACGTGTACCATTGCCGGGTGAAGGGTCTGATCCTGAGCGGGGGCAAGGGACCCGCCTGCGCCCGATCACGCACACCTCGGCCAAGCAACTGGTGCCGATCGCCAACAAGCCGATCCTCTACTACGGCGATCGAGGCGATCGTGGCGGCCGGATCACCGAGATCGGCATCGTCACGGGCGAGACCGGCGGCCGAGGTCGAGGCCGCGGTCGGCGACGCGCCAGGTTCGGCGCCAAGATCACCTACATCGCCCAGGACGCCCCGCTGGGCCTGGCCCACGCCGTGCCTCACCGCCAAGGAATTCCTCGGTGACGATTCGTTCGTCATGTACCTCGGTGACAACCTCATCCGCCACGGCATCGTCCCCATCGTGGAGGAATTTCGCACGCAGAGACCCGGACGCCCTCATCGTACTCGCGGCGTGTGCCCGAGCCGCAGCGACTTTGGCGTGGCGGAACTGAACGGCGACAACCGCGTGGTCCGGCTGGTCGAGAAGCCGGCGCGAGCCCAAGAGCGACCTCGGCCCTGGTCGGCGTCTACCTCTTCAACCACACCGATCTTCGAGGCCATCGACCAGATCGAATACTCACGCACGCGGCGAGCTGGAGATCACCGACGCCATCCAGCAGATGATCGACACCGGGCGGCGCGTTGAACCGCACCTCATCATCAAGCCCCACGAGGCGATCGTCGCCACCTGGAAAGACACCGGCCGGCTCGAGGACATGCTCGAGGCCAACCGTATCGTCCTCGACGACATGGACGCCGACGCATCGACGGGGACCGTCGGCTGACGATGTCACGCCTCCACGGCAAGGTGATCGTCGAAGAGGCGCCCAGCTGCGCAACTGCACCGTGCGCGGGCCCGCGATCATCGGCGAGAACACCGTGATCGACGACGCCTACATCGGTCCCTACACTTCGATCTACTCACGGCTGCACCGTGCGCAACGCCGAAATCGAGCACAGCATCGTCCTCGAGAACAGCGTCATCGAGGACGTCGACGGCAAGATCGAAGTCGTCGCTGATCGGCAAGGAGTGCCTGATCGGGCGATCCCCGCTGCGGCCGCGCGCATACAAGCTGATGGTCGGCGACCACAGTCGCGTGGAGTTGCGCTGATGGCCTGGATGCAGCCCACGCCGGAGATCGAGGACCGCGCCTGGCAGGCATGGCCAAGCAGCCCGGCGGCCGAGCGCATCGGGCGGATCCACGATGTGCAGATCAAGACCTTCATGAAGCATGCGGACCAGCGCGGCTTCTTCATCGAGCAGCTGAAGCGCGGCGACGTCGACGACGACGGCCGCCCATTCATCGCCCGACAGCCCTTCGCGCAGATGTCGCGAAGCCTGGTCATACGCGCGCGGCGGCAATCCCCCGGAGCTGATCAAGGCGTTCCACTGGCACAAGAAGCAGTGGGACTACTGGGACATCGTGGTCGGCAACGCGCGCGTGGTGCTGGTGGACCTGCGCCCGGATTCGCCGACCGCCGGCACCATCCAGACCCTCATCCTCGGCGAGAACAGCGCCGCGCATGGTCGCGATCCCCCCGCTCGTCGCCCATGGGTACCAGTGCCTCGGGCTGGCAGGACGTCCACCTCGTCTACTACGTGACCGAGCCGTACAACCCCGCCGCAACCGGACGAGGGGCGGATCGCCATGGAACGACCCGCGCATCGGCTTCGACTGGCGGATCGAGAACATCTGATGCCCGGGCAGCGACGCGCGCGACCATGAGGCTCCTCGTCGCCGGGGGCGCCGGGTTCATCGGCAGCGAGTTCGTCCGCCGCCATCGCGCCACCAGTCCGCGGACAGCGTCGTGGTGCTGGACAAGCTCACCTACGCGGGCAACCCCGAGAACCTTGGCGAGTTCGAGGGCCAGCCCGGCTTCCGCTTCATCAAGGGCGACATCTGCGACCGGAAGCTGGTCGACCAGCTGGCGGCCGAGGTGGACGGGATGGTCAACTTCGCCGCCGAGTCGCACGTCGATCGCTCGCTCGAGGAGCCCTGGTCAGTTCATCCAGACGGATGTGTTGGCGCGTCGTCCTCCTCGAAGCCGCGCCGGCATGCCGCGCATCGGGCGCTTCCTGCAGGTCAGTCGACCGACGAGGTGTACGGCGATATCGACGAGGGACCAGTCGACCGAGGCGACGCGCTGCGGCCGCGCAGCCCGTACTCGGCAAGCAAGGCCGGCGGGGAGATGATGGTCTGGGCGTACCGCGCCTCAGTACGGGATCGCCGGTGATGACCACGCGTGGATCGAACACCTACGGCCCCTACCAGTACCCCGAGAAGATCATCCCGCTGTTCATCACCAACGCCATCGACGACCAGCCGCTGCCGATCTACGGCGACGGCGGCGCGGTGCGCGACTACATCCACGTCGCCGACCATGCGCGCGGCATCGACACCGCTCTCCGCGCCGGGGCCCCCGGGGAAAACTACAACGTCGGCTACGGGGGCGAAACCAACGGTGTCGAGGTCGGCGGACCTGGTGCTGGCCGCGCTCGGCAAGCCGGATTCGTTCAAGCAGCACGTGCAAGCGATCGGCTGGGTCACGACAGACGCTACTCGGTCGACAGCGGCAAGCTGCGTGAGCTGGGGTGGCGGCCGGTGATCCCGCTGGACCGCGGGCTTCGGCGACCGTGGACTGGTATCGCCAGAACGAGGCGTGGTGGCGCCCGCTGAAGTCAGGTGAGTTCTGGGACTTCTACAGGCGCAACTACAAGCCGCTCCAGGCCGGCGCGGCGCAGGGGTTGTGAGAATCCTGGTCACGGGCGGGGACGGTCAACTCGGCCGCGAGCTGGTCGACACGGCGACGCGCGTCGGGCCACGACGTGCGCGCCACCCGCAGGACCGCCTGTGACATCGCCGACCCCGCCGCCGTGGACGCGGTCCTCGACGATGCCGACCCCGACGTGCTGGTGAACTGTGCCGCGTGGACCAGGGTGGACGCGGCCGAGTCGACCACGACGAAGCATTCAGCGCCAACGCGGTGGGGCCGCGCGTCCTGGCGGCCGCCTGCGCAGGACGCGACGTGCTCCTGGTGCATCTCAGCACCGACTACGTCTTCGACGGCTCAGCGACCACACCCGTGGACGAGTGGGAGCCCCCTCAGCCGCGGTCGACATACGGCGCCAGCAAGCTGGCCGGCGAGGAGGAGGTTCGCCACCTTGCCCGAAGGCACCAGGTTGTGCGCACCTCATGGCTGTACGGACAGAGAGGCCCGAACTTCGTGCTGACCATGCTGAGGGCCGCCGAGCAGGGTACTCCGTTGCGGGTTGTGTCCGACCAGGTCGGCACGCCAACCTGGACGGGCCACCTGGCGCCTGCGCTTCTGCGGCTGATCGCCCGCGACGTGCCGGGCACGTTCCACCTCACCAACTCCGGACAGGTCAGCTGGCACGGCTTTGCGCAGGCCATCTTCGCGGCCGAAGGCATGGCGACGGAGGTGGCGGCGATCACCACCGCGGAGTGGCCGACAGCTGCTCCGCGCCCCGCGTACTCGGTGCTCGACAACCGCGCCTGGAGACTGCTCGGAGAGGACCCACTGCCCGACTGGCGCGACGGCCTGCACGCGTACCTCGCATCTCTTCCTGGGCAGGGTGTGCCGGGCTCGTAGTGCGTCAGCTGTCGGTCCGAGGATGACCGTGCCTGAGGCCGAGCCGCGCAGTGCCGCGCCAAGCGAAGTCGCCGACACGCTGCGCATCGTGGTGCCACGGTTCGGCGAGCCCGTGGTCGGCGGAGCGGAGAGTGCGATGCGGCGCCTCGGACAGGCACTCTCGGCGCGCGGCTGGACGATCCAGGTGTGGACCACGACGGCGCTGGACGAGGCGACGTGGAGCAGCGGGTTCGCGCCCGGCGTCGACCGCGACGGCGACATGGAGGTGAGGCGCTTTCCCACCGTGCTGCGCAGGCGTCCCCGGCTGTTCGCGCAGCTGTCGCGGGCCGCGTACCACCTGCCGCGCCACCTGCGCGCCGAGCACCTGTGGTCGATCGCGCAGGGCCCCTACTCGCCGGCGCTGGTCCGCGCCCTGGCGCGCGCCGATCCCATGCCCACCCTGTTCTCTCCCTACCTCTTCCACCCCACCCTGTTCGGGCTGCCCGCTGCTCCGCATCCCCGGATCCTCGTCCCGGCCGCGCACGATGAGCCGGCGCTGCAACTCGAGGTGGTGCGCCACGCCATGCTCGCCGCCGACGCGCTCTGGTTCCACAGTCCCGAGGAGGGCGAGCTGGTTGCTCGCGTGCACCCGCAGACCACGGCGCTGCCGTCGGAGTGCGGCGTCGTCGGCATCGATGTTCCGCAGGACGTCGACAGCCATGCGTTCGCCGCACGCCATGGCATCGCCGGCCCGTACCTCTATCACGGGGGCCGCGCCGCCGGCGGAAAGGGCCTCGAAACGCTCCTGGAGGCGGCCGCTCTGCTGCGCGCCACGCACCCGACCATGACCCTGGTGCTGAGCGGCGAGGCCGGCGAGGGCCGGGAGGCGCCGTGGCTGCGCAATGTCGATCGCCTCAGCGAGGATGAACGCCGGGAGGCTATCGCAGGGTCCGTGGCGGTCGTCGCCCCCGGTTCGTTGGAGTCGCTCTCGCTGCTTGCGCTGGAGGCATGGGCGCTGGGGCGACCCTGCCTGCTCAACGCAGCCTCTCCTGTGCTCGCCGGCCACGCCGGCCGCAGCGGTGGCGGGCTGACGTTCACCGACGCGCGCGACCTCGCCGCCGGCGCGGCGCGGGTGATCGACAACCCGGAGGAGGCCAACGCCATGGGCGCCGCCGGCCGGGCGTACGTTGCCGCCACCTATCGATGGGAGCTGGCGGAAGGCCGGCTGCGCGCACTGCTGGAGGCAGCCTCGCGGTGACCAGCTACGTGGTCGACGGCCGGTCCCTGCAGGATGGCTCTTCCGTCCGCGGCATCGGCACGTACCTGCGCGGCCTCCTCGGTGGCTACGCGTCACTCGGCGTCAGCAGCGAGGTTGGGCTGCTCATCGAACGCGGTCACGCGCTGCCACCAGACCTGGTCGCTGCCGGGTTTGCCATCCACCCTGCGCTGCTCCGGTCGCTCAACCGGCACCTCCGGCCGATCCTCGACCCGCTGCAGGTTCGCCGCGCGCTGCGTGCGTCGCGGCCAAGCCTGTACCACGCTGTCGAGTACGCCCAGCCGCTCTTCCCGCCCCTGCCGGTTGTGGTCACCGTCCACGACCTGATCCCGTTCGTCAGGCCTCGCGAGTACCCCTGGATGCGCCGCGAGCGAGCGCTGCCGATGCGTCAGTTCCGCAACGCCGACGCGGTCATCGCCGTGTCCCGGTCCACCGCCGGCGACCTGCAGCGCATCGCCGGCGTCGACCCGCGACGGATCACGGTGGTAGGCGAGGGCGTGACGCCCCATCGCGAGCGCTCCGGTGACGAGCTGGCGTCGCTGCGAGCGCGCCTGCGACTGCCCGAACGGTTCGTGCTCGCGGTCGGCACCTTCGACCCGCGCAAGAGAATCGACGTGCTCTCGCAAGTGGTACGCGAACTTCGCCGTGACCACGACGTCGGGCTGGTGATCGCGGGGTCGCAGGGCAACTTCGCAGCGGTGGTGGAGGCCAGCCTGCGACATGCGGGGCTGACCGGTCACACACGCGTCCTCGGCCATGTCGGCGACGAGGAGCTGGGGAGCCTGTACCAGATGAGCCAGTGCCTGCTGTTCACGTCGGCGTACGAGGGCTTCGGACTCCCGCCGCTGGAGGCGATGGCCGCGGGCGCGCCGGTCGCGGTGTTCGACAACTCCTCGATGCGCGAGGTCGTCGGCACCGCCGGCCTGGTCATCGAGGATGGCGACGCCTCGGCTATGACCGCCGCGGTGGGCGCTCTGCTCGCCGACCCGGCGGAGCGCGAACGGCGCGGGCTCGAGGGCCGCGCGCGCGCGGCCACGTTCACGTGGGAGGACACCGCTGCGAAGACGCTGCGCGTCTACCAGCAGGTGATGGCGGCCCGCTGATACCAGCGGCGGCGAGGGACGCCGCCGCGGGCCGCGGTATCATGCCCCCTCCCCCACAGCGCCACCGCGAGGCGCGAGGGAGTCGGGTGCGCATCGCCGCACCACCGGACGGCCAGAGGAGAACACGTGCCCGGCACCGCACTGATCACAGGCATCACCGGCCAGGACGGCACCTACCTGGGCCAGCTGCTGCTGTCCAAGGGGTACCACGTGTACGGGCTGGTGCGCGGGCAGAACAATCCCCGGCTGGAGGCGGTGGCCCGGCTCTGCCCCGGCATCGAGTTCATCGAGGGCGACCTCCTCGACCACTCGTCGCTGGTGGCCGCGTTCGAGAGCTGCCAGCCCACCGAGGTGTACAACCTCGGCGCGATCAGCTTCGTGGGCCTGAGCTTCAAGCAGGCGCTGCTCACCGGCGAGGTGACCGGGCTCGGGGTTGTGCGCATGCTCGAGGCCATCCGCACCGTCAACCCACACATCCGTTTCTACCAGGCGTCGAGCAGCGAGATGTTCGGCAAGGTGCGCGAAGTCGCCTCAGACCGAGCTGACCGCCTTCCACCCCCGCTCGCCGTACGGCGTCGCCAAGGTGTACGGCCACTACATCACGGTGAACTACCGTGAGAGCTACGACATGTTCGCGTGCAGCGGCATCCTCTTCAACCACGAGTCGCCGCGGCGCGGGCTGGAGTTCGTCACCCGCAAGATCACCAATGCGGCGGCCAAGATCAAGCTTGGCCTGCAGAAGCAGATCACGCTCGGCAACCTCGACTCACAGCGTGACTGGGGCTTCGCCGGTGACTACGTCGAGGCGATGCGCCTGATGATGGCCCAGGACGTGGCCGACGACTTCGTCATCGCCACCGGGGCCACCCACAGCGTCCGTGAGTTCTGCGAGATCGCCTTCTCTCACCTCGGGCTCGACTACCGGGACCACGTGGTCAGCGACGACGCCCGTTTCCTCCGCCCGGCCGAGGTGGATGTGCTCATCGGCGATGCCTCAAAGGCCCGGCGTGTGCTCGGCTGGGAGCCGCGGGTCCCGTTCGCCGACCTGGTGACCATGATGGTCGAGGCCGACCTCGCGGCCCAGCAGAAGGCGATGCGCAACGAGGCGGCCGGGTAGGAACGGCTCGATCGCCGCTAGGGCGGTTTGGCGGGTTCGGCGGCCGGGTACCCTGCTCGTGACCGGTCTCATTCCCCCGGTCCGAGGAATTGCCATGCGACCCCAGCTCGCGACCAGCCCAGACGTGTACGACCGCGCCCGCCGATTCGCCCGTGAACAGGGGATGCCGGTGTACATCAGCGAGGGTGAGGTGGTGCTGGAGAGGCCGGCGAAGACCACGGCCATGGTCTGGCCCAACGGCAGTGTGACCTGGGGCAACGCCTCAGGGTCCGACCGCCGCCGAGCCGCTTAAAGGCGAAGGGGGGACAGGTCCCCCCTTCGGGCAACCCCCCTTTTCGCGGTGTCAGCTCCGGCGGGATGAACCCGCCTGCGCTGACAGTTCTACTCATTCTTTGTCGGTGACCGTGTATTCCAGGTAGGCGCCGAACATCAGGCGCGTCTGCGCCTCGAGCGCAGGGATGACGCTGAGCGCCAGGCCGACCACCGGGTACAGGAAGAGCTGCAGCTCGGCATAGCGGCGCCGCCACCACGGCCACTCCGGCGGCTTCGGGCACATGGTCGAGTCGACCTTGATGAGCACCAGCGTGTTAAGCAGGGTGAAGGTGAGGATCCCGGCGGTGAGCCAGCCGATCCAGAACGCCTCCGTGGTCAGGCTGTAGTCCAGGTCGATCAGGGCCGGCAGCGCGCCCCCGAAGAACAGCAGCATCGGCAGCGTCGTCCAGGTGAGGTGGTTGAACACCAGGTTCATGTATCGGCGCATCCGCAGACGCAGGGGGATCTCGGGATGCTCGAGCATGCGCAGCGTCACGTAGGGCACGTCGCTCGCCCCCCATGCCCAGCGTTTGATCTGGTTGTACTGGGACGCGTGGGTGGTCGCGTAGGTGCGCGCCCGAGGTGCGTCACCGAACACGCGCATGAAGGCGGGCCGCACGTGCAGGCGCTCGCCGAAGCGGAAGAAGCTCTTCCAGAAGAACCGCGAGTCCTCGGGGATGACATCCAAGTCCCAGTACCCCACGTCGTCGAGCAGGCGGAGCGAGGCGGTGTACGACGAGAACATCACCAGGCGATGAGGGTTCTGGTGCAGGAACATCTGCCATTGCGTGGCCGCGGTGGCCATCACCCGCACCGCCGCGGGAACCCGCCAGAGGTTGTTGAGGAAGACCGGGATCGGCTGCCAGATCGAGGTCAGCGCGTCATCGGTGGTGCAGAACTCGTGGGTGATGTACGCGAAGTACTGCGGGTGGAGCCGGTAGTCCGAGTCGAGGTCCGTCACCACGGTGCGCGAGGGATCGAGCCCCATCTCGTCGCATGCCTGTTTGAGCACCGGCCCTCCGTAGGACATGGCGGCTGACTTACCAACCACGATGCCCGGCAACAGCGGGTCCTTGATGTGGATGAAGGCCCGGAAGCGATCGCCGAACTCGTCGCGAAGGCGGTCGACGTTCGCCCATCCGCCCGCGTCCGTGACGCGGGTGATGATGGCGCAGACGCGTTGATGGTCCGGGAAGTTCTGGTTGGCGAGTGCCGCGACGGTTGCGCGAAGCACCTCGTACCTCTCCGTGTACGTGGGGATGAGCGCGCAGTGCACCACCTCATCGGGCCGGGGATGCCCGTCGGCGGGTTCGAGCTCGAGACACCGAGCCCACCAGTCGATCGCCTCGGTCCTCTGCAGCACGCGCAGCGATCGGCTGACCGCCCGCACCGTGAGCGCGGTCCGGCCGAACCAGTACCCGTCGAGCGCAACCGCGCCCAGGCCGAGGATCCACAACTTGGTCGGGTCGTTGAGCCGGATCGCGAACGCCACCACGACGGGGAGCAGCAGGACCGTCCACGTGAGCGCGCCAGGGAGGATCTCGAGCAGGCGCTGCCGGGCGTGCGGCGACAGTCGTTGCGCAGCCGTGCGAGCGATCACCGGGCCAGTCTAGGTGGGCGTCCCGGGACAGGGCCTCGCCGAATGCCGCGGATCCATCGGCGGCGCGCGTCGATGGCCGACGCCGAACAGCTATCCTCGTCAGCCCCGCGCAGGCGCTGCGCACACTCCAGGACAGGTCTTCACATATGCCCGCTCGCACGCCCGACGACAGCACCAAAACCTCCCCACCTGCAGAGGATGAACCCGAGGAGGCGGCGACCCTCGACGAGGTCGTGGACCCCGAGGTGGTCGACGACGTCGTCGAGGTGGACGCCGTCGAGGACGTCGACGTCGTCGTGGTGGACGAGGATGACGATGACGATGACGACGATGACGATGACGACGAGAAGGTCGCCGTGGTTGTACCGGTCGTGGTCGCCAGGCCAACTCCGCGCCCCCAGCCGGGGCGACCGCCGAGCGCCAAGGAGGAGCCCCCGCCACCATTCGCCATCGGCGAGCGGGTGCGGCTGACGTCGAACATCCGGCCGCGGACGGGCACCCTGATCGGCGACTACCCGGTCGGCTCGCTCGGCCGCGTCGAGACCGTGCTGAGCCAGACGGCGATCGTGCGCTTCGACCGCTCGGCAGACATCAAGGAGGTGGTGGCCTTCACGTGCCTGGAGACGGCAGAGGGCGTGGTCGGCCGTGGCGACGGTCCTCCTGTGCCCCCGGCGCCACCGGTCCCGGTGCGCCGCACCACGGGCTCGACGGCCGGCCACCCCGTCGCGGTGCTTCGCGGCGTGCCTCGCCCGCCGGCACCGCGCGAGCTGCCTCCACCCGCACCGGCCAGGCTTGCCCCGGCGCCCCGCCCCGCGGCCGCCGGCGCCGACGGCGCCGCCTCGACCGCCGCGCCGTCCCGGGCCGCCGCGAAGCCCGGGTCCGCCCCAGCCGCTCCAGCCGCCGCCACCGGTACGCCCCCTCGCGCTGCCCGGCCCGCGCAGATACCTGCCGCAGCCCAGGCAGGCGCGGCGAAGTCGAAGGTCCTCAGCGGGGCGGCCGCGAAACCGACAGCGGCCGCCTCAGCGCGGCCCGCCGGGCCGGCCGCTGCCGCGGTGTCCAGGACCACCAAGCCCGCGCCGAAGAGCACAGCCAAGCCGGTGACCAGGCCGTCTCGCCCCCCGGTTGCCGCGGCCAGGGCGGCGAAGCCTGCGACCCCGGCGCGGGCACCGAGACTCTCCAAGCCGGCCCCCAAGCCGGTCAAGGCGGCGCCCAAGGCCGCGGCTCGCACCGCCGCCAAGCCGGTGGCCAGGAAGCCGGTGGCCAAGAAGCCGGTGGTCAAGAAGCCGGTGGCCAAGAAGCCGGTGGTCAAGAGGCCGGTGGCCAAGAAACTGGTGGCCAAGAAGCCGGTCGCCAAGAAGCCGGTGGCCAAGAAGCCGGTCGCCAAGAAACCGGCGGCCAGGAAGCCGGCCGCTCGTGGCGTGGCCCCTGCACGCTCGGCCGCCAAGTCCGCGGCCGTCCGCGGGCGCGCCAAGGCTGCCACCCCACCGCGCGGCGCACGGCCACCTGCCAAGAAGGCTCCCGCCAGCCGGACCGCGGCGAAGCCCGCTCGCAAGAGCTCGCGCGCGGCTCCCCGAGCTGCACCGAAGAAGCCGGCCGCCAAGCGCCAGGCGCCGGCCGCGGCCAAGCGGGTCACGGCGGCGCCCAAGAAGGCTGCCCCCAGGAAGGTCACCACAGGGCGCGCTGCCCCGCCTCGCAAGAGCCCGAAGGCCACAGCCAAGCCCGCGAGGACAACCAAGCCGGCGACGAAGCCGGCCAGGTCTGCACCGGCAAGGCCCGCCAAGCCGGTGCGCAAGCCGCAGGGCCGCTCCGGCCGGCGCTGAGCGCGGTGCGGCTCCCCCTCAGCGGGTGGTGATCAGCAACCCGGCCGCCCCGGCAGCCATCGCCGGCAGGGTGACGATCACGCCGTAGCGGATGTAGGTCGCCGCGCTGATCCTGATGCCACGGGCGCGCAGCAACACCAGCCAGAGCAGCGTCGCAAGCGATCCGATGGGTGTGAGGTTCGGGCCGACATCGGCGCCCAGGGCTGCTCCCAGCGCCGGGTAGGCCGCGGCCGCGCCGAGCGGGTGCAGGCCGCTCAACGTGACCAGCGTCATGGGCAGGTTGTTGATGAGGTTGCTCCCGACCGCCGCGCCCGCGAATGCCGACACCGGGCTGGGCGGTGAACCGGAGCCCACCCCGAGCCACCAGTGCAGCACCGCCCCCGTGACGCCGGTGTCCTCGAGTCCCTGGACGATCACGAACAGGCCGGCCACGAACAGCAGCACCGACCACGACACGTCGGTGCGCAGCCGCCTCAGGCGTGCAGGCGAGTTCGCAGGCGATGACGGCGGCAAGCCCCCCGGCACCGGCCACAGCGACCACGCCGACGGGCAGCCGCAGGGAGGTGGCGACGACATAGGCGATGGTGAGCGCGGCGAGCACCACCGCGGCGGGGCGGACCAGCGGAGACACAGGCGGCGGGGCAGCTGCCCTCTGCAGCGGACGCAGCCTGCCGCGGAGCGCGATCGCGAGCGCCCCGATCGTGGTCAGCGCCACCAGGACCGCCGGGACGAGGAGCACCCTGAGGTACGGTTCCCAGCCCCACGTGCGTGGCGTCGATGGTGAGGATGTTCACCGGGTTGGCCACGGGCAGCAGTGCCGACGCCGCGTCGGGAGGCGCATCGGCGAGCCGCGTCCCGCGCGCAGGGCCAGGGCTGTGACTGCGGAAAACACGCCGGCCTCGTCGGCGAGCCCCGCCACGGCCAGCAACCCCGCGAAGAAGAGCAGCACGTTCCAGTTGTTGGTGATCGCCCGGCCTGCGTGGCCGGCCGCGGCGAGGCCGAGCAGCACCATCAGGGCGGCGCCGGCCGCAGCCGCCACTCCCTCGGGGAGCCGCCGGGGGCGGAGCAGGACCATGGCGAGCGTGACCACGGTCACCAGCACCGCAAGCGCCGGACGTGTGCCGCCGGCGATCACGCGCGCATGGCAGCTGTCCGCAGAGGTTCGATCACTCCGCCGCCGCCGGCCGCCCGCCGCCTCCGTCGTACACGCCGCGCCTCGCGGTGGGCAGCAGCGCGGCGATCCGCTCCGCGATCTCGTCCGCGATCGCCAGGTCGTCGCGGCGCCCGGCCAGGTCGAGGTCGAAGGGAGCGCCGTAGCGCAGCACGATCTCGCGCCTGCGCAGGAGCCCGAGACGGCGGGACCCGTTCTCGTCGGTTCCGCTCAGCGCCACAGGGAGAACGGTGGCGCGGCCGAGGCGGGCCAGGAAACCGACGCCGGCCTCGGCGCGGTGCATGCTGCCGTCGCGCGAGCGAGTCCCCTCGACGAAGATGAGCAGCCGCCCGCGCCGCCGGAGCACGTCGAGCGCTCGCGTCACCGCGCGGCGGTCGGCGCCGCCGCGGTCGACCGGGATGCAGTTGCAACCCGCCAGGAACCACGCGACCGGGCGTGTGAAGTACAGCTCGCGTTTGGCCATGGCGAAGAGAGTTCGCGGGAAGTAGCCGCCCAGCACCATGGGGTCGAGGTTGCTGGTGTGGTTGCACGCCACCAGCAGCGGACCGTCGCGCGGGATGTTCGCCTCGCCGACGATACGAAGGCGCCGGCGCGACAGCAGGCGCAGGTACAGCCGCGACAGCAGCGCCGCGGTCTGGTAGCGCAGCGGACGGCGGTCGTCGTCCCGGACCGGGAACTTGGCGGGAAAACCCTTCACAGCGCTTGCCATTGGACGATGGTGCCGGAGATGCCCGGCAGCGCGCCACCTACAATCCCGCGCAGCCCCTTTAGCTCAACGGCAGAGCAGCCGGCTTTTAACCGGTTGATGGAGGTTCGATTCCTCCAGGGGGCAGTGTGTGTCCTGTCTCAGGCCTGCGGGGTCTGGGACGTGGTGCCGCCCCCGCTGCCGTAGCCACCGGGTGGCTGCGACGCGCCCAGGGTCGACCACGCAACGGCTCCTGACGGCGCCGTCGCCGACGGCGTCTTTCCCCACGCGCTGAAGGTGACCGTGCTGGTGGTGGTGGCACCTGAGCTGGTCACCTCAGCGACGTACACGATGGGAAGGTGGGAGCCGGCGGCGATGTCGAGGTGAGCCGGCCCGGTCGATGAACCCTGCTGCGTCGGCACGGTCCCCACGATCCTCGCGGTGCCACTGCCCACCGGGGTGGTCGAGGTGGGATCGAGGACCGTCTCCTGCACCTGGTCGGTCACCGTGATGCCGGGCGCGACGATCGCGTAGGGGCCGTCACCGCTCGACACCGCGATCCATTTGCCGGTCAGCCCAGCGGTGTTGGCCGCGGGCACGCCGAGCTGGTCCCTCAGCGCGGGCCCGTTGCCCTGGAAGTACACCGTGCCCGCGACCAGCACCAGCGAGAACTGCTCCGGGCCGTACGTCGAGTCCATGGTGATGAGCTGGGTGCCGCCGTCGCGGCCGGCGTCGCCCACGATCTTCTGGTTGCCGTTGCCTCCGCCGCTGGACACCGCCACGTAGTGGAAACCAGCCGAGCCGTTGGCCGCCACCAGCGCCTGCTGGTACAGCGCCCGCGCCTGGGCCACCGCCGAGCTCGCCGGGCTCGGAGCCAGCGAGGCGTTCCGCGACGGCGTGGAGCCACCGCCCCTGGACAGGAGCCCGAGCGGCACGCCCACCGCCACGCCGGCGACCAGCACCACGGCGACCGCGACCCCGGCCACCAACGACCGGCTCCGCGAGCGCGGCGGCACAGCACCGGGCGGAGGAGGCGGCGGGGGCGGGGGCGGCGGAGGCACCGGCGCCGTGCTCGGTCCTCGTGTCCCCGTCGCGGGGTCGAAGGCGTCGGTCATGGAACTCCAATCGTGCCGTTTTGATCCTTACGGTTGGCTTTCAGCGATCAGGGTGGGGGGACGACGCCGGTGGCTGTCAGCAGCACGGCCACGACGATGAAGCCCGCGCACAGGGCGATGAAGACGGCGGTCCGCGCACCCGGGCTGTGCGGTTCCGCGACCACGGACGTCATGGTGTGTCCCTGTGGGCAGACCTCGCGCGCGACACCGGCGGGCCGGGGGTAGCGCGCCTCACAGGTTGCGCAGTGGTCGAAGTAGCGGCTGCTGCCTCCGTGCCACAGCTGGGTGCCGGCGCGCTCGCCGATGGCCAGCAGCATGAGCAGGAACACCACGCTGGCGATGAAGATCAGCACGACGCGTGCTCGCCGGGGTGCGGCTGCCAGCGCCACTGGCGGGGGCGAGACAGTCCGTCGTCTTCGAGCTGGTCACGCAGACCGTCGACGATGCGCACCGCGGCCGACGGGTCGGCGAACGTCGCGGTGCCCACCTGGATGGCATCCGCGCCGGCCACCAGGAAGTCGACCGCGTCCCCGGTGTCGCTGATCCCCCCGATGCCGATCACCGGGATGCGCACCACCTGGCGCACCGCGGCCACCGCGGCCAGCGCGAGCGGCTTGATCGCGGGGCCGCTCAGCCCTCCGGTCCCCGCACCCGGCAGGACGGGCCGCCGCATGTGCCGGTGGATCTTCATGCCCACGTAGGTGTTGACAGCGGAGACCGCGTCCGCACCGGCTGCCTCGACCGCGGCGGCAACGGCGGCGATGTCGGTGACGTTGGGGCTGAGCTTGACGATCACGCAGCGCTCGGTGACCTCGCGCACCGCGGCCGTGACCCGGGCGGCCTCGCTGGGGTCGCGCCCGAGGTCGAGGCCGTGCGCGATGTTGGGGCACGAGATGTTCAGCTCATAGCCGGCGATGCCGGGCGCACCGTCGAGGATGCGAACACATTCGACGTACTCCTCAACGGTGGCGCCGGCGACGTTGGCAACCACCGCGCACTGCCAGTGCAGGAACCGTGGCGCGTACTCATGCGCCACGTACTCGACTCCGGGGTTCTGCAAGCCGATGCTGTTGAGCATCCCGCCCGCGGTCTCGGCGACCCGCGGAGGGGCGTTCCCAGCGCGGGCGAGCCTGGTGGTTCCCTTGGTGAACAGGGCGCCGACCCTGTCGAGGTCGATCAGCTCGGCCAGCTCGAAGCCGAAGCCCGCGGTGCCACTGGCCAGGCCGACCGGATTGGCGAGGCGCAGTCCGCGGCCGAGGTCGACCGTCAGGTCGACGCTCATGCCACGTGCGCCGGGGGCAGCTGCATCAGCTCGTCCCATGCCACCGACCGGACCGGCATGACCGGCCCGTCGCTGCAGCAGAGCGCCCACTCCGAGCCACCGCCTTCGCTGTGGACCGGCAGCGCGCAGCCCAGGCAGGTCCCGAAGCCGCACCCCATGGGCGCCTCCAACGAGGCCTCCGCGATCCGCGGCGGCGTCCTCGCGCCAAACAGCACCCGCGACACCGCCGCCAGCATCGGGTTCGGCCCGCACGCGTACACCGCGGTGTCGGCGTCGAGGTCCGCCTCGATCCCCGCGGTCACCAGGCCGCGCGTCCCGCGGCTGCCGTCGACGGTCAGCTCGCGGACCTGCGACCTGGCTGTCGCCTCGCGTGAAGCGGTCGGCAGGGTAGAGGAGCGCGGCGGTGGCGGCGCCGTTGACCACGGTGACGTCCTGGCCCGCCTGCCGCAGGGCACGCACCAGCAGGGGAAACGGGGCGCAGCCGAGCCCACCGCACACACACAGGGCGCGCGTGACCCCAGTGGCGACAGTGAACCCCACCCCCAGCGGTCCCAGCGCGGCGACGGCGTCGCCGGGTTGGAGCGACGCCAGGATCCGCGTCCCGACCCCGACCGGGGCGAGCACGAAGGCGGCGACGTCTCCGTCCGTCCAGGCCACGCTGAACGGGCGGCGCAGCAACGGGGTGTAGCCGTCGCCGCAGCGCAGCTGGGCGAACTGGCCGGGCAGAGCCGTGGCCGCAAGATGGGGCAGGCGGACGCTCAGCTCGACCATGCCGCCGCCGAGCCGTCGACGGCAACCACCTCGCCGCGCTGGTCGCGCGCTCCACGCAGGGAGCGGCTCACGACATCGCCCCGACGGCTCCCTCGCGGTACGCGCGAACGGGACCGATCGCGAACCTCTCGCCGGCCTGCTGCCGGATCATCGCGTCGACGAGCGCGGCAGCGGTGTCCAGTGACGTGCAACAGGGGATGCGCCGTTGCTCGGCGGCCAGCCGGATGCGGTAGCCGTCCTTCACCGTCCGCCCCGCGGCGGCCACGGACGCCGCACCGTCATCGTTGTAGTCCAGCTCATCCGTGGCCAGGTGCGAGACGGTGTTGATCACCAGCTGCACCCTGCCCTCCTCGATCACGTCGATGACGTTGGGCCGTCCGTGGCCGAGCTTGCCGACCGCCACCGCGCTGATCCCGGCCTCGGCGAGCATGCTCACCGTTCCCCCGGTGGCGTACAGCGTGAAGCCGAGCGCGCTGAGCTGCGCCAGGATGGGCAGCGCCTCCGCCTTGTCCGGGTCGGCGATGCTGCAGAGCGTCCCGCCTGACGGTGGGAACCGAGCCGAGCGCCGCGAGGAACGCCTTCTCGAGAGCAGCGCCGAGGTCGACGTCGATGCCCATCACCTCACCGGTCGACTTCATCTCGGGGCCGAGGACGGTGTCGACGTCGGTGAGCTTGACGGTGGAGAACACCGGGGCCTTGACGGCGACGAGCGGGCGGGGCGGCACCAGCCCGGTGGTCCAACCCAGCGAGGCCAGGCTCTGGCCGCCCATCACCCGCACCGCCAGCTCGACCATCGGGACGCCACTGACCTTGCTCAGGAACGGCACGGTGCGCGACGCGCGCGGGTTGACCTCGATGACGTGCGCGCGACCGCGGTACACCACGAACTGGATGTTGCAGAGGCCGCGCACGCGCAGGGCGAGCGCGATGCGCACGGTGTCGGCGACGATCTGGTCGCGCACCGCGGGGTCGAGTCGCGGCGCGGGGTACGCCGCCATCGAGTCACCGCTGTGCACGCCGGCGCGCTCGATGTGCTCCATCAGCCCCGGCACGACCACGGTCTCTCCGTCGCAGATGGCGTCGACGTCGACCTCCGTGCCGAAGAGGTACTTGTCGACCAGGACGGTGCCGCGCCGCGCGCGAGCCATCCTCGGGCAGCACCGCCATCGCGGCAACCAGGTACCGCTCCAGCGCATCGCGGCTGTGCACCACCTCCATGGCGCGACCACCGAGCACGTACGACGGGCGCACCAGCACGGGGTAGCCGATCCGCTCGCCGATCTCCATCGCCTCCGCCAGGTCGGTGGTCGCGGCCCCGTGCGGCTGAGGGATGTCCAGCGATCGCATCAGCGCCTCGAAGGTGCGCCGGTCCTCGGCAGCGTCGATGGTGTCGACGTCGCTGCCGAGGATGGTGACCCCGGCGGCGTGGAGCGGGCGGGCGAGGTTGACCGCCGTCTGGCCGCCGAACTGCACCACCACACCTCGCGGACGCTCCGCCGCGATCACCGACAGCGCCGACTCCGCGTCGAGCGGCTCGAAGTACAGCCGGTCGCTGCAGTCGAAGTCGGTGCTCACCGTCTCCGGGTTGCTGTTGATCATCACGGCCTCGAGCCCGGCGTCGCGCAGTGCCTGGGCAGCCTGGACGCTGCAGTAGTCGAACTCGATGCCCTGGCCGATCCGTATCGGGCCGCTGCCCAGGACCACGACACAGTCACCGGCGGCGCCGGATGCCTGTCCCTCGTCTTCCACCTCGTACGTCGAGTAGTAGTACGGCGTCTGCGCCTCGAACTCGGCAGCACATGTGTCGACACACTTGTACACGGGGCGCAGCCCATGGGATTCGCGCTGGGCGCGGACGTCCACCGGCTCCTCGCCGCGCAGCTCGCCGATCCGCGCGTCGCCGATGCCGAGGTGCTTGGCCTCCGCGAAGAGCTCGCGTGACGGCTCGCCCCAGCGGATGCGCTCCTCGCAGTCGACGATGGTGTGCATCCGCTGCACGAACCAGGGCGCGATCGTGGAGCGCCGCGACACCTCGGCCACGGTCGCACCGCCGCGAAGCGCCTCCATGAGCGCGAAGACGCGGCGGTCGTTGGCGCTTTCGACGAGCACGCGGTCGCGGACCGCGCTGGCGTCGGGGCGGCGCTGCTCGAGTGACCGCATCGCCTTGTTGAACGCCGCCTCGAAGCTGCGCTCGATGGCCATCACCTCGCCGGTGGACTTCATCTGCGTGCCCAGGCGACGGTCGGCGTCGGGGAACTTGTCGAAGGGCCAGCGCGGGATCTTCACCACGCAGTAGTCGAGGGCGGGCTCGAAGGCTGCGCAGGTGCGCCCGGTGACGGCGTTGGGAATCTCATCGAGGTGCCGGCCCGCAGCAATCTTGGCGGCCACACGCGCGATCGGGTATCCCGTGGCCTTCGACGCCAGGGCCGAGCTCCGCGACACCCGGGGGTTCACCTCGATCACGAAGTACTCGTGGTTCTCGGGGTGCATGGCGAACTGCACGTTGCAACCGCCCTCGATGTCCAGCGCGGAGATGATCCGCAGCGCCGCGCTGCGCAGCTGCTGGTGCTCGCGATCGGTCAGCGTCTGCGCCGGCGCGACCACGATGGAGTCACCAGTGTGCACACCCATCGGGTCGATGTTCTCCATGTTGCAGACGGTGATGCAGGTGCCCGACGCGTCGCGCATCACCTCGTACTCGAGCTCCCGCCAGCCGGCCAGCGAGCGCTCGATGAGCACCTGGCTGATCGGGGATGCGGCCAGCCCGGCCCCGACACGCTCGGCCAGCGTCTCGTCCGTCTCGCAGAAGCCGCCACCCGTTCCGCCCAGCGTGAACGCGGGACGCACCACCAGGGGCAGGCCTGCCTGTGCAGCGAACGCCCGCGCCTCGGCGACCGATGACACCGTGCGAGACACGGGCGCGGGCTCACCGATGCGGTCGAGCAGGTCCTTGAAGAGGCCGCGATCCTCCGCCGTGCGGATCGACTGCAGCGAGGTGCCGAGGACGCGCACGCCGTACTTCTCGATCACCCCCGCGTCCGCGAGCTCCACGGCGAGGTTGAGAGCGGTCTGCCCACCGAGCGTGGCCAGCAGGCCGTCCGGCCGCTCCGCGGCGATGATCCGCTCCAGCACGCCAACCGTCAGCGGCTCGACATACACGACGTCGGCGACGTCGTCGTCGGTCATGATCGTCGCGGGGTTGCTGTTGACCAGCACCACGCGGATCCCCTCCTCACGCAGCGCGCGACAGGCCTGCGTCCCGGCGTAGTCGAACTCAGCAGCCTGCCCGATCACAACCGGCCCGCTGCCGATGACGAGCACGCAGCTCGGCCGAGGTGGCTGCTCGACCAGGCCGTCCTGCCGCCCGCCGGCCTCGCCGCCGCTGTGCGGCACCCCGGACCGGCACATGCGCAGGAACTCGTCGAAGACCTCGGCCCGGTCCTGTGGGCCGGGCGCCCCTTCGGGGTGGTACTGCACGCTGAACGCGGGCAGCTCACGATGACGGAGACCCTCGACGCTCTGGTCGTTGAGGTTGCGCTCGCTGACGTACCAGCCGCTGTCGGGAGGGATGCTGTCGGCGTCCACCTGGAACTCGTGGTTGTGCGACGTCACCCGGACCGTGCCGCGCTCGCGGTCACCGACAGGGTGGTTGCCGCCGTGGTGGCCGAACGGGAGCCGCGAGGTGGTGGCGCCGATGGCGCGGCCCAGGACCTGGTGGCCGAGGCAGATCCCGAGCAGCGGGATCCGACGCTCCAGGAGCGCACGCGTCAGGCCCACTGGGCCGTCGAGCCGCACCGGGTCACCGGGACCGTTGGAGAGGAGGACACCGTCCGGCCGCAGTGCGAGGACGTCGTCGATGCCGGCGTCGTGACGCACGACGACCACGTCCGCCCCGCGGCTGCGCAGTGCGCGCAGCTGGTTGTACTTCACCCCCAGGTCCACCACCACGACGCGCGTGCCCGCGAACATGTCGCGGGTCCCGGCCAGCTCGACCACCCGCTCGAGAGAGGGGTCGAGTCGCTCGTCCCACTCGATGACCGGGCGGTCGTGAGCAACCTCGGCCACGAGGTCCTGGTCGGTGACCGTCGGTGCGCCGCGTGCCGCCTCGACCTGCTCCGCGGCGCTCATCGACGCCGACGCGGCGATCACCCCGCGCAAGGTGCCGTGGTCACGGAGGTGGCGGGTCAGCGCCCTGGTGTCCACGCCGCGCAGGCCGGCGACGCCCCAACGGCGCAGCTCCTCGTCGAGCGTGCGCTCGGCACGTGCGTGGCCGGCGTCGGCCGAGAGCTCGCGGACGACCAGGGCGCGGCAGTGCACGCGGTACGACTCCGCGGTGTCGTCGCGGCACCCGTAGTTGCCCATCAACGGGTGGGTCATGACCACCACCTGGCCGGCGTAGGAGGGGTCGGTGATCACCTCCTGGTAGCCCGCCATGCACGTGTTGAACACCACTTCTCCGTTGGTCGCACCCGCGTCCGCGCCGAACAGCCAGCCGTCGAACACCGCGCCGGACTCCAGCGCGAGCCTCCCGGCGATCGGCTCAGCCACCGCCGGCCTCCACCAGCTGCGCCGGCCAGGGCAGGAGCAGCTCGTCGTGGTGGACGATGACGCCGTCGTTGATGGTGAGCATCACGCGGCCGCGCAGCCGGGTGCCGCGCAGCGGGGTGTTGTCGCGACAGCGAGAAGCCCGCCGTGTCGCCCACCGTCCACTCCGCCGCCGGGTCGAACAGCACGCAGGTGGCCGTCTCGCCGACGCGCAGGCGTGGCGGGCGCGCGGGCGCGGCCTCGCCGAGGACGCGGTGCGGCCCGGTGGTCAGGCGTTCGAGCAGCACCGGGATCCAGTCGCCGTGCATCCCCCCGAGCGTGAGGCACGTGGCCAGGGCGGTCTCGAAGCCGATCATGCCCGGGGCCGCGGCGGCCGCATCCCCACGCTTGTGCTCCATGCGGTGCGGCGCGTGGTCGGTGGCCACAGCGTCGATGACGCCGTCGCGGAGCGCCTGGATCAGCGCATCGCGATCGCGCTCCGTGCGCAGTGGCGGGTTCACCTTGAGCAGCGCCGGCGGATCCGGCGGATCCGCCGCCGGCAGCCACATCGCGAGGTGGTGGGGAGTGACCTCGGCGGTGACCGAGAGGCCGTCGGAGCGCGCCCGGCTGACCAGCTCGGCGGACGCGGCCGTGGTCAGGTGCTGGAGGTGAAGGCGGCCGCGACCGGCAGCCCTCAGCGCGTCGAGCGCGGCCCGCACCGCGGATGTCTCGGCCTCCTCCGGTCGATCGGACGCGCGGGTGAGCGCGACACCGCTGTGGTTGCGCGCGGCGATCATGGCCTCGTCCTCGGGGTGCACGAGCACCGCGCGGGACACGTCCGCGGCGCGCTGCAGCAGCTCGGTGAGCAGCGCGACGCCGGCGGCGTTGCGTCCGTCGTCGCTGAATGCCACGGCGCCCGCGCTGGCACAGCCGGCCACGTCGACGATGTCGGTGCCGGCGAGCCCGCGGCTCGCGGCAGCCACCACCCGCACGTCGATCGGCGCGCCGGCGGCGCGTGCGCAGGCCTCCGCGACACGCTCCGGTGTGTCCACCGGCGGGTCGGTGTTGGCCATGGCGACGACGCAGGTGAAGCCGCCGGCGGCGGCGGCCCTGGCGCCGCTCGCCAGGGTCTCGGCGGCGTCGTCCCCGGGTTCGCGCAGGTGCGCGTGCAGGTCGGTGAAGCCCGGCGCGAGCACGCACGGCGACTGTCCCGGTGCGGGGGTCAGGTCGACGACGGGCACCGTGCCCTCGTCGATCCTCCGGTACATGGCGATGATCCGCCCCTCACTGAGCCACACGTCCTGGCCGGCGAGGTCGACGCCGGCGGAGGGGTCGACGACGCGAACGCCGCGGAGGATGCAGTTCACCCGCCGCCCTCCCCGACCATCCACGCGCCGTCGACGCCGTCGACCTCGCGCAGCCGCACCGCGACCCGCTCGCTCGGCGCGGTGGGGACGTTCTTGCCGACGTAGGTGGCGCGCATCGGCAGCTCGCGATGGCCGCGGTCGATGAGCACCAGCATCTCGACAGTCGCCGGGCGGCCCTCGTCGATGAGCGCATCGAGCGCGGCGCGCAGCGTGCGCCCGGTGAACAGGACGTCGTCGACCAGCACCACGACGCGGCCGTCGACCGCAGGCGGTGCGGTTCCGTCGACGCTGCGAAGCGCGCCGGGACGGGGTCGCACCGGGCGCGGCCGGTCGTCGCGGTAGTCGTCGAGGTCCAGCGCCGCCAGGTCCGGGGCCGGCTGGCCGAGCGCCGTCAGCGCACGCCCGACCCGTCCGGCAAGAGGGATCCCGCGCGTGCGGATGCCGGCGAGCACGATCGGCGTGGCGTCGTGGCGTTCGGCGATCTCGTGGGCCAGCCTCATCACCGCACGCGCCACGGCCATCTCGTCGAGCAGGCGCGGACGGCCATCGAGGGACTGCGCTGCCCCGCTCATGCCAGCAACAGCTCGAGCAGGGCCATGCGCAGAGCAACTCCGTTGGCGGCCTGGCGGAAGTAGGCGGCGCGCGGGTCCGCGTCGACCTCGGGGTCGATCTCGTCGACGCGGGGCAGCGGATGCATCACCACCGACGTGGCCGGCAGCCGCTTCATGACGGTGGCGTCGATGCGGATGGCTCCCCTCGCCGCCTCGAACTCGGCGGGGTCGGTGAACCGCTCCTTCTGGACCCGTGTCTGGTAGACGACGTCGGCGGTGGCGATCACGTCATCGAGGCGATGACACAGCTGGTACGGCACCTGGCGCTCATCGAGGAGGGAACGGATGTCGGCGCCCACCTGCACGACGTCGGGGGCGACGAAGCTCAACCGGACACCGTCATAGAGCGAGAGCAGCCGCGCCAGCGAGCGCGCGGTGCGCCCGAACCGCAGGTCGCCGCAGATGGCGACGTGGAGTCCCTCGATGCGTCCCAGCTCCCGGTCGATGGTGAAGAGGTCGAGCAGTGACTGCGTGGGGTGCTCACCCGGGCCGTCGCCGGCGTTGATCAGCGGCACCGTGGCCACGGCGGCCGCCTGCGCGGCGGCGCCCTCGCGGTCGTGGCGCAGCACGATCACGTCGGCATACGAGGACACCATCCGGATGGTGTCCTCGAGGGTCTCACCCTTCATGGCGCTGGAGAAGACGTGCGCCGCCTCGGTGCCCAGGACCGAGCCACCGAGCCGCAGCATCGCTGACTCGAAGCTGAGCCGAGTGCGCGTGCTCGGCTCATAGAAGAGCGTGGCCATGATCCGGCCGCTGAGGCCGTGGCCACGCGTGCCCTCGAGCGCCGCGGCCCTGGTGAAGAGGGCATCGAGCAGGGGACGGTCGAACTGGGCGGCGCTGACGACATGCTCCAGCGCGCCCGCTCGAACCGCCATCGCCAACCCTCCGGGACCGCAGCCCGCGCGGAAGGCGCGCCGTCGCAGACGGCGATGCGCATCCCTTGCCGGCCTCGCGGGACCTGCTTGAAGTGGATTCGTCGACAGCACTGTAGCGCAGCGGAGACGGCGACCGTGGGAGCGAGCAGCCTGCGCTAGGCTCGTCCCATGGACGTCAGCGCGCTCGGCCGCCTGCTGCTCGTGGTCGGGATCGCCGTGGCGATCGTCGGCGGATTCCTTGCGCTCGGCGGCCGTCTCCCCTTCGGCCGGCTGCCCGGTGACATCTCCGTCCAGGGTCAGAACAGTGGCTTCTTCTTCCCGATCGTCAGCTGCATCGTGCTGAGCGTGGTGCTCACCATCGTGCTCAACGTGATCATCCGCCGCTGAGACGCCCGTGGGCAGCCCGCCGGGTGCGCGGCCGGCGGGCTGCCGGCGCTGTCAGGCCAGGAACTCGTCCGTCTTGCTCGGGTCGAAGTCGACGATCCATGCCTCGACGAGCTTGCCGTCGCGCAGGTGGCACACGTGCGCATACGGGCTGCTGAGGCTCTTGCCGTTGCGCTGTCCGCTCGCCGTGCCCAGCACCACCGCGTGGTCGTCGCTGCCGAGGATGTCGTGGACCTCGACCTTGAACGTGCCATCGGTCAGCTCGAACTGCTTGACGAAGGTCGCGATCACCGCCTCGGGGCCGTGGTGGTCCCCGAGTTGACGTTTTTCCCCGGGTTGTGCCAGACGATGTCCTTGTCGAACAGCTCGTCGCGAAGCATGTCGAGGTTGCCGGTCTGGAAGGCCTCGTACCCCTTGCGCATCGCCTCGATGTTCGCCGTCGCCTTGTCGGTTGCGGTCTCCGGCATCTGCCGTCCCTCCGGGTCGTGTGCGCCCTCCACACCAGGGCGCGGAGCGACAGCATAGCGCCGCCCCAACGTGGCCGTTATGACCACCCAGGTATCAGAAAACCGGGGTCTCGTGGTATACGCCGAACACCTCGCGCAGGGCGGCGACGATCTCTCCCTCGGTGGCGCGGGCGCGCACCGCGTCGATGATCGCGGGCATGGTGTTGTCGGTGCCCGCCGCCACCTCCTTGAGCGCGTCGAGCCGCGTCGCGACGCTGGTGCTGTCGCGGCCGGCGCGCAGCTGCTCCAGCCGCTCGGCCTGCTCGTGCTCGACGTCGACGTCGATGACCAGCACGTCGGGCGCCTGGCCGTCCGCGGCCTCGGTGAAGGCGTTGACGCCGACGATGATCCGCTCCCCGGAGTCGAGCTGCGACTGGTAGTGGAACGCGGCGTCGGCGATCTCACGCTGCGGGTAGCCCTCGGCGATCGCCTTGACGATGCCGCCGCGCTCGTCGATGGCGCGGAAGTACTCCTCCACCGCCTGCTCCATCCGGTTGGTGAGGTCCTCGATGAACCAGCTGCCCGCCAGCGGGTCCGCCACCGACGGGACGCCGGTCTCGTAGGCGAGGATCTGCTGCGTGCGCAGCGCGATCTGCGCAGCCTTCTCGGTCGGCAGCGCGAGCACCTCGTCCATGGAGTTGGTGTGCAGTGACTGCGTTCCACCGAGGACGGCGGCCATGGCCTCGAACGCGGTGCGCGCGATGTTGTTCTCGATCTGCTGGGCGGTCAGCGAGCAGCCGGCCGTCTGGGTGTGGAACTTGAGCTGCAGGCTCTTGGGGTTGGTGGCGCCGTACCTCTCGCTAAGGCGCCGCGCCCAGATGCGCCTGGCGGCGCGGTACTTGGCGATCTCCTCGAAGAAGTCGATGTGGCTGTTGAAGAAGAAGCTCAGCCGCGGAGCGAAGTCGTCGACGTCCAGCCCCGCCTCGATGGCCAACTCGACGTAGGCGAAGCCGTCGGCGAGGGTGAACGCCAGCTCCTGCGCCGCGGTGCTGCCGGCCTCGCGGATGTGGTACCCGCTCACCGAGATGGGGTGCCAGCGCGGCACGTTCTCGGCGCAGAAGGTGACCACGTCGGTGACCAGCCGCATCGAGGGCTGGACCGGAAAGATGAACTCCTTCTGGGCGATGTACTCCTTGAGGATGTCGTTCTGGAGCGTGCCCCCGAGACGGTCGATCGGCACACCCTGCTCCTCGGCCACCACGAGGTACTGCGCGAACACGATCGGCGCCGGCGAGTTGATGGTCATCGAGGTGGTGACGCGACCGAGGTCGATGCCGTCGAAGAGCGTCCGCATGTCCTCGACGGAGTCGATGGCGACACCGCATCGGCCCACCTCGCCGAGTGACTGCGGCGCGTCGCTGTCGTGGCCCATCAACGTGGGCATGTCGAATGCCACGGAGAGCCCGGTCTGGCCATGGTCGAGCAGGAAGCGGTAGCGCCTGTTGGTGTCGCCGGCGCTGCCGAACCCGGCGAACTGGCGCATCGTCCAGAGCTTTCCGCGGTACATGGTCTCGTGGATGCCGCGGGTGTACGGGAACTCGCCGGGAGCCGCGAGGTCACGGTCGACGTCGAGGCCGGCCAGCGCATCCGGTCCGTAGCTCGGTTCGAGCGGCAGGCCGCCGAGGGTGTCCTCGGGGACCGCCGGTGCCAGCCGGCGCGGCTGGATCGTCTGTGCCATCACTGGGCTCCGCTCGTTGTTCGCGTTGAGGATGCGGTCGGCGATGGCGTACGGGTCGACGCCGCGCAGATCGCCGCTCAGCTCCGAACCCATTGTGCCCTCTTCGAGCTCACGTCGCGCTCGCTCCGCCGCACGCTCGACCACGATCGCCTCGATCTCAGCCTGCAACCGCTCGCGACGGCGCCGGTCGAGCTCGCCGCTCTCGGCGATTGCCGCGTGGTGCCGTTCGACGGCGTCGAGGAGCTCGTCGATGCCGGCGCCGTTGGTGGCCGTGGTCTGCACCACGGGCGGCTTCCACCCGCTCATCCCCTTGGTCTGTCGCACCATGTCACGCAGCTCGCGTGCCACCCTGTCCGCACCGGGGACGTCGGCCTTGTTGACCACGAAGATGTCGGCGATCTCGAGGATGCCCGCCTTGAGGATCTGCACGCTGTCCCCCGACACCGGCGTGGTCACCACCACCGTGGTGTCGACCGTCTGCATCACCTCCAGCTCGCTCTGCCCGACCCCGACCGTCTCGAGCAGGCAGCGGTCGCGGCCGCTGGCGTCGATGAGCCGGATCGCCTCACGGGCCGCGCTGGCCAGGCCGCCGAGGTGGCCGCGGGCCGCCATGCTGCGGATGTACACGCCGTCGTCGCCCGTGTGACGCTGCATCCGAACCCTGTCGCCGAGGATGGCGCCGCCGGTGAAGGGGCTCGACGGGTCGACGGCGATCACCCCGACGCGATGCCCGGCGCTGCGCCACCGCTCGATGAGCTGGTCGCAGACGGTGCTCTTGCCGCTGCCCGGCGGGCCGGTCACACCGACCACGTGGGCGGCACCGGCGCGGCCGCGGACGTCGCGGATCACCTCCTCGGCGGCGGGGTCGCGGTCCTCGACCAACCGTATGGCCCGGGCCAGGGCGCGCACGTCGCCCTCGAGGAGCCGGGTGGCGATGTCCATGCGCGCCGAGTGTAGCCGCGGGGTCCCGGGCCGCCGATCCGCGCGACCGGGGTGCGGCGGCATTCCCGTACCATCGGCCCGGTGAGCGTTCCCGAGGCGCCGTCGCGCCCGCGGCGGCAACGCAGGTCACGACCACGGCGCCGGCCCCGCTTCCTCGCCGTCGCCGGCATCCTCATCGGATTCGTGGTCAGCGGCGCGGCAGGTGCTGCCCTGTACTTCTCGCCCGCCATAGCAGCCGCGTTCCAGGACTTCGGGCACAGCATCAAGCAGGCGACCGTGCCGGCGGCGAGCCCATCGTCGGCCGGCGCCTCTGCGGGCACGGCCGCGAACGGCACGCCGGCGGCGCTGGCGAACAGCGGCAGCGCCTTCACCGTGCTCCTGCTCGGCTCGGACAACGACGCCAAGTTCCAGAGCAGCGCCGTGCTCACCCAGTCGATGATCCTGGCCCGCGTGGACCCGGTGTCCAAGCACGTCACCATGATGTCCATCCCCCGCGACCTCTACGTGCCGCTCTCCACCGGCGGCACGGACAAGATCGACAAGGCGTACCTCAACGGTGGCTCCGATGCCGCCATCGCCACGGTCGAGAGGGACTTCAACGTCCACGTCGACCACTACGCCTGGATCGGGCTGCTCGGCCTGGTGCACCTCATCGACAAGGTGGGCGGGGTGGACGTGGTCGCCAGCAACCCGGTGCTCGACGACTTCTACCCCAAGGACCTGGGTGGCAACAACCCCTACGACATCGAGCGCGTGGCGGTGCTTCCCGGGCCTCAGCACATGGACGGCATGGAGGCCCTCCAGTACGTGCGCTCCCGGCACGACGACCTGCGCAGCGACTTCGGCCGCTCGGTGCGCCAGCAGCAGGTGCTGCTCGCGCTTCGCGCCAAGGCCAAGCTGCTCGGCATCGCCGACATCCCCGACATCGCCAGCGCGATGAGCGACCAGTTCACCACCGACATGTCGGTGACGCAGGTCGGCGACCTCCTTCCCATCGCCGGGAACGTGTCGCTCAGCAACGTGCAGCAGGTGGTGCTGCTGCCTCCGTACACCTCGTCGCAGACCATCGGGTCGCAGAGCGTGGTGGTTCCCAACTGGGACCTCATCCTGCCGCTGACCCACAAGTACTTCCCGAGCGCGTGAGGCGGCTGCGGACCATCGCCCTGCTGCTGGTGCTGTGGACTGCCTTCGGGTTTGGCGTCAACCGCTTCCTCGACAGCCGCAAGTCGGCGCTGATCACCCATCCGGGCGCGGTCATCCCCACCGACGAGACGCCGGCGATCAGCCTGCCGGGGACCATCTATGTGAGCCAGGCGGCCACCTGTACCGCTTCCGCGGCGGGGTGTTCACCGACATGAAGATGCCGGCAGCGGCCGGCTCGTGGATCCAGCCGTCCCTGGCCACCCCGGGCAGGCTGCTCGTGGTCGCGCGGGCTGGCGAGTACAGCGACATCTACCTGGTGGACGCCACCAGCGGCGCGATCGTCAGCAAGCTGACCTCCAATGCCACCACCACGCGGCGGGTCGAGCTCAACGCGTGGTCCTTCTGGCCCCACCTCGCCGCCGACGGAAGCACGGTGGTCTTCAACTACGACGGCCCCAAGACCGGCACCACCTACGAGGTGCACTTCGCGGTGTGGTCGGGGCCGCTCACGGGCAAGCTGCAGACCCGGCAGTGGACCAACCCCGATGCCTACACCGGCGGTGACGTGTCCCCGCTCCCTCTGCCCGGCGGAGGCGTGCTGTACGCCAAGTACTCGCTCAACGACAAGTCGCAGATCGTCTCGCGCATCGTCACCGTCGCCAGGCCGGGTGCAGCCCCGGTGTACCTCACCGCAAGCTCCGACGACTGCGCCGAGCCCGCGCTCAGCCCGGACGGCAGCAGGCTCGCCGTCATCTGCACGTCGGACACGCAGACGGCCAAGCTCGAGGTGATCCCCCTGCACAACGGCACGGCCGGCGTCCCGCAGGTGCTGAACAACGCCTGCCTGTGTGCCTCGCCGGCGTGGAGCCCGGACGGGACAGGGCTTCTCTACCTCGCCCCCGCCGACGCCACCGGCCACTTCCAACTCTGGTGGCTCAACCACGTTGACACCGCGACGCCGGCGCCGGCCAAGGAGGTGACCGCGCACCTCGACTTCGACGCCACCTCGGCTCCAGCCTGGGCGCCGTGATCACCAGGACCACGGCCCCGCGCTAGAAGAAGACCTGGGCCAGCTGGTACAGCTCGGCGGGAACGCGTCGCTGTTCGGCCACGACCTCGCTGATCGCAGCGATCTCCACGGTGCCGCCGCGCACCACCGGCATCATCCCCCAGCGCCGCTGTGCGACCAGCCCGTACGCGGCGACCCCGACCCTGGTCGCCCACACCCTGTCATACGCGGTGGGGGAACCGCCGCGCTGCGTGTGGCCGAGCACTGTGATGCGGGTCTCGTGGCCGGTTCGCTCCTCGATCATCTGGGCAAGGGTCTCACCCACTCCTCTCTTGCTCAGCTGCGCGTGGCCGAACGCATCCGTGGCCGCCGTGGCGTCGGCGCTGGCGACGCCGTCCATCTGCACTCCCTCGGCGACCACGATGATGGAGAAGTCGCTTCCCTGCGCGCGACGGCGGTCGAGGTGCGCGATGACCTCGTCCAGGGTCAGCGGGAACTCGGGGATGATGATCAGGTCGGCACCACCGGCCAGCCCGCCCATGACTGCGACCCAGCCGGTGTCACGGCCCATCACCTCGACCACCATGACGCGGTGGTGCGAGGCGGCGGTGCTGTGCAGACGGTCGAGTGCCTCGGTGACGATGCTCACCGCGCTGTCGAACCCGATGCAGTAGTCGGTGACGCTGAGGTCGTTGTCCATGGTCTTGGGGATCCCCACCACGGGCGCGTCCTGCTGCGCCAGCCATGAGGCGACGCTCAGGGTGTCGTCGCCACCGATGGCCACGAGCGCATCCAGGCGGGCGGCGCGGATGTTGCGCAGGCACTCGTCGAGGCCGCCCTCACGTTTCATCGGGTTGACCCGCGAGCTGCCGAGGATGGTGCCGCCCAGCTGAAGGATCCCTGAGAAGTCCGAGCGAGCCAGCTCGGCGTGGTCGCCGTCCCCGGTGAGGCCGGCCCAGCCGTTGCGAACCCCGACGACGCTGTCGCCTGCCGCCAGGGCCGACCGCGCCACCGCGCGGATGGCGGCGTTCAGGCCCGCCGCATCGCCGCCCCCGGTGAGGATCCCGACGCGCACCCGGGCGGCCCGGCTAGCTGCCCACGCCGGGCGTGTTGAGGAAGGCGTTCTCCTCGTCCTGGCCGAGGATCACCACCACCCCGCCAGCGGTCGCGACCGGGGATGCGCTCGCCGACGAGCGGCCCGCCGCGGTGGCCGACGGGCTCGGAGGCTTGGTGACGCTCACGCCGAAGAAGTGGGCATACCAGGCAGCGGTGGCCGCGTCCTTGCCGCCGCTCTCATCGATCACCTGCGTGGTCGCCGAGCGCCGGACCACGCCGCCATCGCTGGCGGTCAAAGAGAGGTACTTGAACAGCTGGGTCCAGCGGCCCGAGGCGTTGAGCCCGCGGCCGCTGGCGTCCTCGATGGTCACCGGCGCGTGCTGCCCGAGCACGTTGGGGTCCACGAAGATGTTCTGGACATAGTGCGCGATCTCACTGTAGGTGCGGTCGTGAGCATAGATGTACGCCGCCCCGCAGTTGGCCGGGTAGCCGCACTCGTAGAGGAAGTTGGTGTCGTCGAAGCTGACGTGCAGGATCGACTTGGTGTCGACGTCCTTGAGGAGCGAGTAGAGCGCCTCGAGGTCGTTGACGTGGAGGTCGGTGACCACGTTGTCACCGAGGCTGTTGAGGAGGTCGGGAAGGCTGCCGAGGCCGCCCAGGCTGACCACCTTCTGCTTGAGCGCCGCCACCACCAGCTGCTGGCGCCTGCTGCGTGCGAAGTCAGACCCCTCTCCGTTGTCGTTGGAGTGCCGCGACCGGGAGAACTCGAGGGCCTGGGTCCCGTTCATGTGCTGGGGGCCGGCGTTGAAATGGACGGTCGCGAACCTGCAGTTCTCGTTCGGCCCGCTGCTGCATTCGCCGGCCGGGTACTGGTAGTCGGTGAAGGTGTTCGGCACCACCACGTCGACGCCGCCAACTGCGTCCACCGACGCCTTGAAGGCCTCGAAGTCCACGCCGACCCAGTGGTCGATGTGGATCCCGAGGAGGTGTTCGAGCGTGGGGTTGGCCGCGGTGGCCCCGGCAGACGGGTCCGCGTTGGGGCCCTGCGAGCTGACGCCATCCGAGAACGCCTGGTTGATACGGCCCGAGTTCGTCTTGCCGCCGGCGAGCTGGATCGGGACGTACCAGTCACGTGGGATGCTGATCTCCGCGACCGCCGGCGGCCCGCTCGCCTTCGGTTGCACGGAGATGACCATGATCGAGTTGGTGAGATACGCGCCGTCGTGGCCGGGGCCGCCGTAGCCGTACACGGCGAAGTTGATGCGGTGCAGGTTGGTGGTGGCCTGGTTGATGGTCGAGCCGTTCTTGCCGCCGATCAGGTCGCCGATCACGCCCAGCGGGTTCTGCCGGGTGAGGTGGGCGAGGCCGAGCACGGTGCGCACGGCGAACACGCCCACCACCAGCACCGCCAGCGCAGCGATCAGCGCGATCAACCGCTTCGGGCTGTACCAGCGGGGCGCCAGGTTGTAGCTGGAGCGGCGTCGCCGCGTCGAAGAGGCCATAAATATCTGTGTCCAGAGATGTGCGGCGCGGCCGTGTTCCATCGCCTCGCACGCTGCGAGTGTGACCGGGCTCCCAAGTGAAACGTGGGCTGGGACGCGGGGTAACGCCGGAGTGCGGTTAGGGTAGCGCACGGCAGCGCGGCTGGGCCGCTTCCCCCGCACGAACGGATGTGCGAGAGGCCAAGGGGGCTTCTCGCCGACAGAAAGCCGTCAGCGCAGGCGACTTCACGTCGCCGGAGCTGACACCGCTGGCTGGGGGGTGGCCGAGGGGGGGAACGCAGTTCCCCTTCGAACTCAGTCGCGCAGGAGCGAGCGGGAGATCACCAGGCGCTGGATCTGGTTGGTCCCCTCGTAGATCTGGGTGATCTTGGCGTCGCGCATCATCCGCTCCACCGGGTACTCGTTGACGTAGCCATAGCCGCCGAGCACCTGGACCGCATCAGTGGTCACCTTCATGGCCGCGTCGCTGGCGAGCAGCTTGGCGAGCGCCGCGAAATGGGTGACGTCGGGAGCGTGGTCGTCGATCAGCTGCGACGCGTGGTACACGACAGCACGTGCGGCGGCGGTCTGCGCCTCCATGTCGGCGATCATGAACTGGATCGCCTGGAACTCCGCGATGGCCTTGCCGAACTGCCTGCGTTCGCGCGCGTAGCCGACCGCGTAGTCGAGCGCACCCTGGGCGATGCCCAGCGCCTGCGCGGCCACGCCAGGCCGCGAACGGTCGAGGACGCGCATGGCGAGCCCGAACCCGCCGCCCTCCTTGCCGATGAGGTTGGCGGCAGGGACCAGCACCTCGTCGAAGTGCAGCTCCGCTGTGTTGCTGCCGCGGATGCCCAGCTTGCCGTGGATCGGGGTGGCGGTGAACCCCTTCAGCTCGCGCGCGTTGTCGAGGACGAAGGCGCTGACACCGCGGGCGCCGCCCTTGGGATCGGTCTTGGCGAACACCACGATCGTGTCCGCGACGCCACCGTCGGTGATCCAGATCTTGCTGCCCGTGATGACATAGTCGTCGCCCTGTCGCGTCGCCCGTGTCTCCATTCCCGCGGGGTCGCTTCCCGCTCCCGGCTCGGTGAGCGCATACGCCGCCAGCTTCTTTCCACTGGCGAGGTCGGGGAGGAAGCGCTGCTTCTGCTCATCGCTGCCGCCGAGCATGATCGGGTACGCCCCGAGTGCCTGCACGGCCAGGATCAGCGCGCTGGTGGCGCACGCCTTGGCCACCTCCTCGATGGCCACGTTGAGGGTCAGCGCGCTCCCCGACAGGCCGCCGTACTCCGGTGGAAAGGGAAGCGCGAAGAGGTCATGCGCGCGGAACATCTCGACGACGTCCCAGGGGAACTCGCCGGTGGCGTCGATCTCACGGGCGCGCGGCGCGATCTTCCCGCGGGCGAGCTCGCGCACGCTCTGCTGGATGAGCTGCTGCTCCTCGTTGAGGCGGACGTCCACGTCGTGCTGCTCCAGAGGGCCGGCGGCGACCCGCGGTCGAGAACTCGGGCGATTATGCGCGGCGTGACTGCGAGCAGGGACTGCCCGGCGGCCGCTCAGGCGCCGAACACCTCCCGGGCGATGACCATTCGCTGCACCTGGTTCGTCCCTTCGTAGATCTGGCTCGCCTTGGCATCGCGCAACCGGATCGCGGCGGGATGATCGTCGCGAGCCGACTCGGGGGCGCACAGCTCGACGGCCGCCACGGCCGCGGCGACACACGTGTCGGTGGCGTACAGCTTGGCGGTCGACGCCGCACGGGTCATCGGCTCCCCGAGGTCGGCGAGCTGAGCCGCGTGTGCGGTGAGCAGACGCGCCGCGACGGTTCGCGCGTGGATGTCGGCGAGGAGGGTCTCGTCGACGTCGGCCCCGCCGGACCCCGCCGCCGACACCACGTCGTCGAGGCAACCCTGGGCGATGCCCACCGCCTGGGCGCTGATGCCGATTCGCCCGCTGTCCAGCGCGGCCATGGCGATACGGAAACCCATGCCCTCCTCGCCGAGCCGGTCGGCGGAGCTGACCGGGACGCCGTCGAGGACCAGCTCTCCCGTCCACGAGCCGGCGAGGCCCATCTTGTGGAGCGGCTCGCCGGTTCGGAGCCCGGGGCTGCCGGCGGTGACGATGAACGCGGTGATGCCGCGTGCCCCCGGCGCCGTCCGGGCCAGCACCAGGTACACGCCTGCGGCGCCGCAGTTGGTGATGAACGCCTTGGCGCCGGTGAGCCTGTAACCGTCGCCGTCGCGCTCCGCGCGCGCGGCCAGCCCCGCCGCGTCGCTGCCGCTGCCGGGCTCGGTCAGCGCGAACGCGGCAGTGTGCTCACCGGAGGCGATGGCGGGCAGGTGGCGTTGCAGCTGCGCGTCGTTGCCGAACATGAGAAGGGGCTCGCTGCCCACGCTGAGATGAACGTCGAGGATCACCGCGCTGCTGGCACACACGCGCGCCACCGCCTCGACGAAGCGCGCGAACTCGACGTGGCCGGCAGCAGCGCCGCCATACCGCGCGGGCAGCAGCAGCCCGGCGAGGCCGCGCTCCCCCGCGGCGCGCACCAGCGTGTCAGGGCGCAGGCCCTCCCCACGTGCCATGGCGGCGGCATTGGGTCGCACCACCTCGTCGACGAACGTGGTGGTGATCGCCGCTACCGGCGCCGCTACCGGCGCCTCAGTCGACACGGACCAGCGTCGCCTCACCCTGGGCCATGCCGCTGCAGATCCCCGCTGCGCCGTAGCCGCCGCCGCGACGGCGCAGCTCGTACAGGAGGGTCATGAGGATCCGCGCCCCGCTGGCACCGATCGGGTGCCCCACCGCGACCGCTCCGCCGTTGACGTTGACACGCTCAGGGTCGACCTCGAGCATGCGCGTGCTGGTGATCGCCACCGCAGCGAATGCCTCGTTGATCTCGATGAGGTCGAGACGTCCTGCATCCACCTCGCCGCCCGTCCTGGCCATCGCCTTCTCGACAGCAATGGCCGGAACTGTGGCGAGGTAGGGGTGGTCCGCCGCCAACTCGGCGTACGTCAGCCACCGCCCCAGCGGGGTCAGCCCGGCGGCGCGGGCGCGCTCAGCGCTCATCAGGAGCATGGCGCTGGCTCCGTCGTTGATGCCGGGCGCGTTGCCGGCGGTGACGGTGCTGCCCTCGCCGAAGGCGCCGCGCAACGACGCCAGCTTGGCGAGTGTGGTGCCAGGCCGGGGCTGCTCGTCCTTGTCCACTGACGCATCACCCACCGCGACGGGGACGATCTCGTCAGTGAACCAACCGGCAGCCAGGGCTGCCGCGTACCGCTGCTGCGAGCGCAGCGCCCACTCGTCCTGCTGCGCGCGGCTCACCCCCAGCTCCGCGGCGACGTCGCTGCCGTGCACCCCCATGAGCACGCCGTCCGCTGGGCAGCAGAGCCCGTCACGGTAGACGCTGTCGACCGCCACCCGGTCACCCAGCCGCGAACCGAACCGCTGGTCCTCGAGCAGGTACGGCGCCCGCGACATGCTCTCCATTCCCCCGGCGACGACCACCTCGGCTTCGCCCGACCGGATCAGCAGCGCCCCCAGGTTGACGGCCTTCAGCGCGCTGGCGCAGACCTTGTTGACCGTGAACGACGAGACGCTCGAGGGCAGTCCCGCCTTGAGACCCGCCTGGCGCGACGGCACCTGTCCCTGGCCGGCGCCGAGCACGTTGCCCATGATCAGCTGGTCGACATCAGCCCCGTCGGTGCCGGTCCGCTCGAGGACCTCGCGGATCACGCGGGCGCCGAGGTCGGTGGCCGGCACAGAGGAGAGTCCGCCACCGAGCCGGCCGAAGGGCGTTCGTGCCGCGGCCACGATGACGACGTCGTTCATGCACCGATGCTACCCCCGGTGACCGAACGACCGTCGCGAACCTCAGTCGGGGAGAAGGTCTTCGAGGAGGTGGCGGGCGATGAGGATGCGCTGGACCTCGCTGGTGCCCTCGCCGATCTCGTTGACCTTGACGTCGCGGTAGTACCGCGCCACCGGTGACTCCTCCATGAACCCGTAGCCGCCGTGGATCTGCACCGCCTGGTTCGCGCAGGCGGTGGCCACCTCGGACGCGTGGAGCTTGGCCATCGATGCCCAAGGCGCCGCGCTCCCGCCGGCATCGACGGCGCTGGCGGCGCGCCACATCATCAGGCGCGACAGCTCGATCTGGGTTGCCATGTCGGCGAGCTTGAACTGGGTGGCCTGGAAGCGCGCGATCGGCTGTCCGAACTGACGGCGCTCCACGCTGTAGGAGAGCGATGCGTCCAGGCAGGCCTGGGCAAGGCCCACAGAGAGTGCCGCGATGGCCACCCGGCCGCCTTCGAGTATCTGCAGGAATTGGCGATAACCGCCGCCCTCGGTGCCTATCATGTTGGCCTGCGGAACGTGGCAGTCCGCGAAGACCAGCTCACGTGTGTCGCTGGCGTGCCAGCCGAGCTTGCGGTACTTCGGCGCCTGCGTGTACCCGGGGGTGCCGCGTTCGACGGCGATGGCGCTGATCTGCGGCTCGCCGTCAGCGCTGCCGGTGACGGCGGTGATGGTGACGCCGGCACTGATGTCCGTGCCGGCGTTGGTGATGAACACCTTGCCGCCGTTGATGACCCACTCGCCGTTGCTGCGCTCGGCGCGCGTCCTGGTGCCCCCGGCGTCCGAGCCCGCCTCCGGCTCGGTGAGCCCGAACGCCCACAGCTTGGTGCCGGCGAGCAGGTCCGGCAGCCAGCGCTCCTGCTGGTCGGGTGTCCCGAAGCTGACGATCGGGCTGATCCCCAGCGACACGGCGGCCTCGAGCGTGATCGCGACCGCGGCGTCCGCCCGGGCGATCTCCTCGAGAGCCAGGCAGTAGCTGAGGAAGTCGCCACCGGCTCCGCCCACGCTCTGA
The DNA here is from genome assembly GCA_963717185.1 of Candidatus Dormiibacterota bacterium. GTDB lineage: Bacteria > Chloroflexota > Dormibacteria > Aeolococcales > Aeolococcaceae > Aeolococcus. Next base: position 36,904 of record CAVQVY010000046.1, read on the forward strand.
GGGAAGGGAAGCGAGAACAGGCCGAGCTCGGCCATCCCGGAGACGAGGTCGTAGGGAAACTCGCCGGACTCGTCGTACGCGGCGGCTCGCGGGGCGATCTCGTCACGAGCAAACGCCCGCACGGTGTTGCGGATCTGGCGCTGCTCATCGGTGAGGTCGAAGTTCACTGGGCCAACGGTAGCGCGGCGACCTTCGCACGCGCCGCCGCGCTCGCTGGTCAGACGGCGGGCGTCCCGAGCCTTTCCCCGACCAGGCGGACGACGTCCTCGATGGTGTCCGCGATGGCGGCGCCGGCGCCGGTGAGCGCATCGATCTTGCTCTGCGCCGTTCCGGTGTTCCCACTGATGATCGCGCCGGCGTGGCCCATGCGCTTGCCGGGCGGGGCCGTCCTTCCACTGATGAAAGCGACGACCGGCTTGTCGAACCCCAAGTCGCGGATGAACGTGGCGGCACTCTCCTCGTCGCTGCCGCCGATCTCGCCGATCATCACCACCGCGTGGGTCTGCGCGTCGGCGGCGAAGAGCGCAAGCACATCTGTGAAGGTGAGGCCCAGGATCGGGTCGCCGCCGATGCCGACCGAGGTGGTCTGACCCATGCCCGACTGGCCCAGCCCCTGGATCACCTCGTAGGTGAGGGTGCCGCTGCGGCCGACGATGCCGACCGGCCCAGGGACGTTGATGTGGTTGGGGATGATCCCCACCTTGCACTGACCGGGCGTGACCAGCCCAGGGCAGTTCGGTCCCAGGAGGCGCGTCCCCGTGCGCTCCACGAACGCACGAGCGCGGAGCATGTCGTGGATCGGGATGCCCTCGGTGATGCACACCGCCAGCGCAACGCCGGCGGCCGCCGACTCCATGATCGCGTCGGCGGCGAAGGGCGGCGGCACGAAGATGCCGCTGACGTCGGCGCCGGTGGCGGCGACGGCGTCTGCCACGGTGTCGAAGATGGGGACGCCGCCGGCGTCCTGACCGCCCTTGCCCGGTGAGACACCGGCGACCACGTTGGTGCCGAAGGCGCGCATCTGCTCGGTGTGGAAGCTGCCCTCACGACCGGTGATGCCCTGGACCAGCACCCGGCTGGTGCTGTCGACGAGAACGCTCATGACCCGTCCCCACCCTTGGTGAGCGCGACGATCTTGTCGGCGGCCTCCGCCGCGCTGACCGCGGGGACGATCCCCGCCTCCTGGAGCAGCGCCCGTCCCTCCTCCTCGCGGGTCCCGGTCATGCGCACCACCAGGGGCTTGGTGATCTTCAGCTCGTCTCGCGCCGCGATGATGCCTTTGGCGACCTCGTCGCCGCGGGTGATGCCGCCGAAGATGTTGATGAACACGCCGCGAACCTTGGGGTCCAGCAGCACCATCTCCAACGATGCGCGCACCTTCTCCGCGCTGGCTCCGCCGCCGACGTCGAGGAAGTCGGCGGGCTCGCCGCCGTGCTGCTTGACGAGGTCGAGCGTGTTCATGACCAGGCCGGCGCCGTTGCCGATGCAGCCGACGTAGCCGTCCAGGTGCACGTACGTCAGGCCGCGCCGCTGTGCCTCGGCCTCGTACGGGTCGTCGCCGGTGCGACCGTCCTCACCGGTCGCGTCAAGCGCCAGCTCTTCGGCGAGCGCGCGATGACGGTAGTGGGCGTTCTCGTCGATCTCGAGCTTCCCGTCGGCGGCGATGAAGTCGCCGGCCGGGGTGAGCACCAGAGGGTTGATCTCGCAGGTCACCGCATCCAGCGAGGTGGCGACCCCGTACAGCTTCTTGGTCAGGTCGACCAGCTGCGTGGCCAGCCGGGCGGCACGGTCGCGCAGCTGCGGCGCGTGGCGCAGCGCGACGAAGACGAGCTGCCGGATCTCGAAGGCCTGGGGGCCCGCGAAAGGATCGGGCCACATCTTGGCGATCTTGTCCGGTGACTCCTCGGCCACCTGCTCGATCTCGATACCGCCGGCGGCCGAGAGGATGACCGCCAGCCGGCTGCGGTCGCGGTCCAGGGTGAGCCCGAGGTAGAGCTCGCTGCCGATCTCCAGCCCGGTCTCGCACCAGACGCTGCGCACCGGGTAGCCGCGGATGTCCATGGCCAGGATCCGGGCCGCCTCGCGCTCAGCCTCCTCGGGCGTGTCGACGACGGCGATTCCGCCGGCCTTGCCGCGACCACCGATGGGTACCTGCGCCTTGACGGCGATGCGTCCGAGCTCGCGCGCCGCTGCCGCCGCCTCCGCCGGCGTGCGAGCCAGCCGGCCCTGCGGGACCGGGATGCCGGCGGCCGCGAACTGTTGCTTGGCCTGGTACTCGAGCAGCTTCACAAGGAGCCTGACCTCATACGGTGAGATGAGCGCGGGTCAGTCTACCCGTGCGATCCGAGCTGCCGGTCGAGCCGGCGATCAGCTCAGGCCACCGCGGCGCCGCTGGTGATGCGGTCGATCTCGTCGATGTCATCGGCCGTCGGGCTCCATGTGCCCGCGCGCGCATTGGCTGCCACCTGCTCCGGGCTGGTGGCGCCGGCGATCACCGAGGTCACCTGCGGTTGTGCGACCAGCCACCCGATGGCGACGTCAAGAAGCGCGACACCGCGCCGCGTCGCGAAGCCCTCCAGCGCCTCGACGGTGTCGAAGTTGGCGTCGGACATGAGGTCACGCGCGCGGTCGCGCTCCATGCCGAGGCGAGTGCCGGCCGCCGGCTGCTCGCCGCGGCGGTACTTGCCGGTGAGCAGGCCGCTGAACAGTGGGAAGAAGGGGAGGATCCCCATCTCGAGGCGGACTGCGGCGGGGACCACGGACTCCTCCACCTTGCGGCGCCGCAACAGGCTGTACTCGTTCTGGGCGGTCACGTACGTGGCCCAGCCGCGTTCGCTGGCGATGCGGTGAGCCTCTTCGACCTGGGCGCCGTCGTAGTTCGAGCACCCGATGGCGCGAACCTTGCCGGCACGGACCAGCTCGTCGAGCGCCTCGAGCGTCTCCTCCAGCGGGGTTGCGGCGTCGAAGAAGTGGTGCTGGTAGAGGTCGATGTGGTCGGTGTCGAGGCGGCGCAGGCTGTCCTCCACCGCTTCGGTGATCCAGCGGCGGGAGCCACCGCTGCGCTCGGGCGAGCCCATCGACCCTCCGAACTTGGTGGCGATGACGGCACGGTCGCGACGCTTGCGCAACGCGCGGCCGAGGATCTCCTCGCTGCGACCGCTGCTGTAGATGTCGGCGGTGTCGAAGAAGGCGACGCCCTCGTCGAGCGCCGCCTGGATCACCCGTTCGCTGCGGGCGGCGTCGGTGCGGCCGCCGAAGTTGTTGCAGCCGACCCCGACCACCGGCACCTCGATGCCGGATCGTCCCAACGCGCGCCGTGGCAGATCGCCCATCGACCTCTCCTCTGTGTGCTCGTGTGACCGTCATCGAAGCACGCCGGGCCGCTTCGCCGTCCTGTCTGCATGGCCGCCAACCGCTGCTACTCTCCCGCCATGCCCGACACAGCGGCCCCGGACGAGCCCGCCGGCATCGCGGTCAGCCCGGTGGTCGTCGAGCGCCCGGTGCTGGCGGTGCGCACCCTGGTGGTGGCGGCGCTGATCGTCATCGCAACCCTCGGGCTGGCGGTGCTGCTGAGCCGGGTCTTCGACCTGCTGCTCATCCTGCTGGTCGCCATCGTGTTCGCCGAGGGGATGCGTCCGATCGTCAACCGGCTGGCCGAGCGGCGGCTGCCACGACCGCTGGCGATCGCGACCGTGTACGTCGGCTTCATCGCCGTCCTCGCCGCGCTGGTCACGCTGCTGGTGCAGCCGATCGTCGACGAGGCCACCACCCTGGCGCACAACTTTCCCAGCTACCAGGCCAGCATCGAGTCGACGGTGGCCTCGTGGCAGCATGCGCTCAACCTCGGGGGCAGTGGCAGCCCCAACATCGGCAACACGCTGGCGGGCGGTCTCGACACCGCCAAGAACGTGCTTCTGACCATCGGCGGCTACATCGTCGGCGTGATCGTCAACCTCGTCCTCGTGCTGGTGATCGGTTTCCTGTGGCTGGTGACATCCGACCGCCTCAAGCGGTTCGTCGTCGACCTGCTCCCCCCGCGCCACCAGGCCCTCGCCGGTGACGTCTTCCGCGAGATGGGCCAGCGCATGGGCGGGTTCCTCCGTGCCACCGCCATCAACATGGTGGTGGTCGGTGTCCTGACCGGGGTGGCGTGCACCGCCCTGGGACTGCCGAGCCCCGTGTTGCTGGGGATCTTCGCTGGACTCACCGCGGCGATCCCGCTGGTCGGCCCGTTCCTCGGCATGGTGCCCCCGGTGCTGCTCGCGCTGACGCTGGGCCCGGGGCGCACGGTCCTGGTGTTGGTGGTGCTGCTCATCGTCCAGCTCGCCGACGCCAACTTCGTGGTGCCGCAGGTGATGAACCGCGTGGTGTCGCTGCCCGCGTTGGCAGTGGTGGTGTCGCTGTTGATCGGCGGCGCGCTGGAGGGTCTGCTCGGCGCCCTGCTCGCCGTCCCGGTGGCGTCAGCGCTGCAGGTGGTGCTGCTCCGGGTGATCGTGCCGTATGTCCACACCACCCAGGGCCGGCATGACGAGGCGTACGCGCGCGCATACACACCGCTGGCCACCGACCAGCGTGCGGGCCCGACCGACGGGGGCAGGCGTCGCAACCCGCGCTGACCTCGGATGGCCGCCCACAGGGCGGCCCATGCGCATTCGGGGCGTTCGCGACCCTTGGCGCGTGGTAGCGTACGCACCCTCGGCTCCAGCGTCGGAGCGGGACTCGCTGTTCAGCTGAGAGGCCATCGGGCCGAGGGGGATGCCGCGATGCACGTGTCCGGCCCGACGGGGGTGCGTCGCCTCGGTCCGCTGCTTGTGGCGCTGACCTTGTTCACGACGGCCGGCGTCTCCCTGCACGTCGACCGTGCGCCGTTGAGCGCCGTGAACACGGGGGCGACCGTCTTCCAGCCGCAGGACGTCGGCAGGCCGAGCACGACGGTGCTCCCAGACGGGTCGCAGCAGCTCGTCTTCTGGAAGAGCCCGGCCGGCGACCTGACGAAGTCGTGGTTTGCGGGGGGCAGCTGGAACGGGCCGGTCGACCTGACCGCCGCGTACTTCGGCGGAGCCGCGCCTCTGCAATCAGCTCCCAGCAGCACGGTGACCCCTGACGGGTCGACGCAGGTGGTGTTCTGGCAGGGCGCGGCGGATCACCTGTTCGAGGCCTGGTACGCGGCGGCCACCTGGCATGGACCGGTCGACATCAGCAGCACCTACCTGGGAGGAGCGGCGCTGAGCTCGGCGGCGAGCGTGGCCATCGCACCCGACGGTTTGCAGCAGATGGTGTTCTGGCAGGGAGGCGGCGGCCATCTCGTCGAAGCGTGGTACGCCGGGGGCACGTGGCACGGGCCGCTCGACCTGACCGCCGCCTACCTGGGCGGCGCGGCCCGGCTCGCATCGGCTCCGAGCGTCACCGTGACCCGGGACGGGTCGACGCAGCTGGTGTACTGGCAGGGCTCGTCCGGGCAGCTCGAGGAGGCGTGGTACGCGGGCGGGGGCTGGCATGGGCCGCTCGACCTGACCGAGAGCTCTTTCGGCGGAGCCGACCGCCTGGCCTCGGCTCCCACCGTCACCACCACCACCGACGGAGCTCAGCAGCTGGTGTACTGGCAGGGCCCGGGCCGGCAGCTGTTCGAAGCCTGGTACGCGGGCGGTGGATGGCACGGGCCACTGAACCTGAGCGCAGCGTTCTTCGGCGGCGTGGGACCCGTCCTCGCGGCGCCGAGCGTCGCGGTCACCCCGGACGGCTCCACGCAGATGGTGTTCTGGCAGGGCATGGGGCAGTCGCTGTGGGAGGCCTGGTACACAGGGTCCTGGCACGGTCCCCACGACTTCTCGCCACCGCTTCCGTGCGGTGCCGCCGTGCCGCGGGGCAAGGTGATCGACGTCAGCCTCAGCCAGCAGAGCGCGGTGTTCTACCAGGACGGATGCGCAGTGAACTCGTCCTTGGTCACCACCGGGCGAGCCGGGCTGCGCACCCCTTCAGGCACCTTCCACGTCTTCAGCCGGTCGTCCCCTGCGCATTTCGTGTCGCCGTGGCCGCGCTCGTCGCCCTACTACTACACGCCGGAGACCACCCAGTGGGCCATGGGCTACGAGGGCGGCGGCTACTTCCTCCATGACGCACCCTGGGAGCCGGTCGACGACTTCGGCCCGGGGAGCCAGAGCGGTGAATGGGCGAGCCACGGCTGCATCCACGTCCCGACCTCGGTGATGCAGTGGCTCTACGGCTGGGCTGGGATCGGGACGACTGTCATCGTGACCCGGTAGCGGCGAACCCGGGCAGCTACAGGGGGATGTTGCCGTGCTTGCGCGGCGGCAGCGTCACCTGCTTGTCCATGGTCATGTGCAGCGCCTTGATCAGCGCCGCGCGCGTCTGCTTGGGCTCGATCACGTCGTCGATGTAGCCGCGTTCGGCGGCGTAGTAGGGGTTGGCGAACTGCTCGCGATACTCGGTGATGAGCTCGGCGGTACGCGCAGCGGGGTCGTCCGACCCGCTGATCTCGCGCTTGAAGATGATGTTGACGGCGCCCTGCGGGCCCATCACGGCGATCTCGGCGGTGGGCCAGGCCACGTTGTAGTCGGCGCGGATGTGCTTGCTGCACATGACGTCGTACGCGCCCCCGTACGCCTTGCGGGTGATCACGGTCAGCTTGGGCACCGTCGCCTCGCAGTACGCGTAGAGCAGCTTGGCGCCGTGCCGGATGATGCCCCCGTACTCCTGGTCGGTGCCCGGGAGGAACCCGGGCACGTCGACGAAGGTGACCAGCGGCACGTTGAAGGCGTCGCAGAAGCGTACGAACCGCGCCGCCTTGATCGACGCCTCGATGTCGAGCGCGCCGGCGAGGACGCGGGGCTGGTTGCCGACCACGCCGACCGAGTGGCCATCGAGCCTGCCGAACCCGCAGATGATGTTCTGCGCGTGGTAGGGCATCACCTCGAGGAACTCGCCGTCGTCGACGACGCGTGTCACCACCGAGCGCATGTCGTACGGCTGGTTGGGGTTGTCGGGCACTATCGACTGCAGCTCCGAGTCGGCGCGCATGGGGTCGTCGAGCGTCGGCCGGTACGGCGGCGGCTCATGGTTGTTGGCAGGGAGGTAGCCGAGCAGCGCACGCATCTGGGCGAACGCCTCGTCCTCGGTATCGGCGTTGAAGTGGGCTACCCCGCTGCGCTGGTTGTGCACGTCGGAACCGCCGAGGTCCTCGAAGGTGACCCGCTCGCCGGTGGTCACCCTGATGACATCCGGGCCGGTGATGAACATGTACCCGACCTTGCGCACCATGAAGATGAAGTCGGTCATGGCCGGCGAGTACACGGCCCCGCCGGTGCATGGCCCGACGATCAGCGAGAGCTGGGGGATGACCCCGCTCGCCTCGACGTTGCGGAAGAAGATCTCGGCATAGCCGGCCAGCGAGACGACCCCCTCCTGGATGCGGGCGCCCCCGGAGTCGTTGATCCCGACGCAGGGCGAGCCCGTCCTCACCGCCAGGTCCATGATCTTGGTCACCTTCTCGGCGAACACCTCTCCGAGGGACCCGCCGAACACCGACGCGTCGTGGCTGAACACGAACACCTGGCGGCCGTCGACGGTGCCCCAGCCGGTGACGACGCCGTCGCCACGCACCCGGCGCTCCTCCATGCCGAAGTTGCTGTTGCGGTGCACGGCGAAGACGTCCATCTCGGTGAAGGAGCCGGGGTCGAGGAAGCGCTCGACGCGCTCGCGGGCGGTGAGCTTCCCCTTGGGATGCTGGGTGCGCTCGGCGGCTCCGCCTCTGTGGACGGCGTCGTAGCGACGTTTGCGCAGCAGGTTGATCGAGCGCTCGGTCGCCGACCCGGGGGCGCCCGCGCTCCCGTTCGACGAGACCTTCGAACCGTCCGGCGCCTCCCCGGCGTCGCCGGCCTCCTCCGGTGGCACACCCTTGCGGACCGTTCTCGGCATGCGCGTCAGGATAGTCGCGGTGGGCGGAGCGCGGGGTACGATGCCCCCGTGGATGCCCTGCTGAACGCACGGCGCGAGATGCGCTGCATCTTCACGCGTTCGGACCCGGAGATCCAGCGCGCGCGGTGGATGACCGCTGCCTCGCTGGGGCTGGCCAACGTCGCGGGCGCCGCGATCACCTTCGCGATCGGAGTGCTTGCCTTTCCCAGCGGGGTGGTCACCAGCCGCGGGCTGGCGATACTGGGCTTCGCCACCGCGGGGTACCTCCTGGTCACGCTCATCCTCGGCACCGTCCTGGCGCTGCGCATCGCCGCCACCGCCGAGGAGGTGCTCACCTCGGCGGAACCGGTGCCGCCGGCCAGGCTCCAGGAGGTTCTCCGCAACCAGTGGCGCCACACCCGGTACTGCGCGATCTTCTGGGTGGGTGCGGCCGCGATGGTGGGCTTCATCTCGGCGGTGGTCCTGCGCGTCGAGGCGTTCCTCGTCTTCCGCGCTGTGCTCACCGTGCTCCTCGGCGGCCTGACCACCTGCGCGATCGCGTTCCTGCTGCTGGAGCGCGGCATGCGGCCGGTGGTCACCCGGTTGCGCGAGGTGCTGCCCGAGCTGACGGCGTGCGCGCCGAGCGTGCGCAGCCGCCTGCTGCTCGCCTGGGCGCTCGGCTCGGGCATCCCGCTCGCCGGGATCGCGCTGACGCTGGTCGAACAGCAGGGCACCGACCACACCCGGCTGTTCATCCTCCTCGGCCTGCTCACCGGCTCCGGCATCCTGGTGGGCGCGTACACGAGCATCCTCGCGGCGGGCTCGGTGGCCGATCCACTGAGGGCGCTGCATCGCACCATGGAGCGCGTCGCCGGCGGGGACCTGTCGGCGACCGTCCCGATCCAGGACAGCGGGGAGATCGGCGACCTGCAGCTGCGCTTCAACCGCATGACCGCGGGGCTGCGCGAGCGCGAGAAGCTGCGCGAGCTGTTCGGCCGACATGTCGGCACCGACGTGGCCCGCTACGCCATCGACAACACCGACCTCGGCGGCGAGACGCGCGACGTCTCGGTGCTGTTCATCGACATGCGCGGCTCGACCGCGCTCGCCGAGAAGCTCGCCCCCGACCGGATGGTGGCCATGCTCAACGACCTGTTCACCACCGTGGTCGCGGCCGTCGAGGCCGAGGGCGGCTGGGCGAACAAGTTCGAGGGCGACGCGGCGCTGTGCATCTTCGGGGCGCCCGTGCCGCAGCCCGAGCATGCCGCGCATGCCCTGCGCGCGGCGCGACGGCTCAGCGCCGACCTGCAGCAGCTGCGCCGCCGCCACCCCGAGCTCGACGCCGGCATCGCGGTCGCCACCGGCACCGTGGTTGCGGGAAACGTCGGCAGCGCACAGCGCTACGAGTACACGGTGATCGGCGACCCGGTGAACGTCGCCGCACGGCTGTGCTCGCTGGCCAAGCGCGCGCCCGGCCGTGTCCTCGTCGACGCCGCCAGCGTCGAGGCCGCCGGTGCGGATGGAGAAGGCCAGGTGGGAGTCGCGCGGGGAGGTCGAGCTGCGCGGCCGCGAGCGCGCCGCCACCGTCTACGCGCCAGTGGACACCTCGAGGACCGTCGCGCAGGTCTCCTGAAGCGACGCCGGGGCCGCGCCTGGGGTCAGATGTCGCCGCCCGGCTGGTGCACCCCGAAGACGTCACGCAGCGCGTTGCAGATCTCGCCGACGGTGGCCATCAGCGCCAGCGCCTCGCGCATCGGGTGCAGCAGGTTGCCGTCTCCCTCTGCGGTGCGCCGCACCGCGTCGAGGCTGCGCGTCACCGCCACGGAATCGCGCCGCTGGCGCAGCTGCGCCAGCCGCTCGACCTGCGCAGCCTCCAGCTCGGCGCCGATGCGCAGGATCTCGACCTCGCGCTGCGATGACTCGGTGAACCGGTTGACCCCGACGATGACGCGCTCACCGCTCTCGACCAGCTGCTGGTGGCGGTACGCCGAGTCCTGGATCTCGTGCTGGTAGAAGCCCGCCTCGATGGCGCTGACGGCGCCACCGCGCTCCTCGACGCGCGCCATCAACGCACGGGCGGCCTCGGCGAGGTCGGCGGTGAGCCGCTCCACGAGGTATGACCCGCCCATCGGGTCGCCGACGGCGGCCGCGCCGGACTCGAAGCCGATGACCTGCTGCGTGCGCAGCGCGATCTCGGCAGCCTGCTCGGAGGGCAGCGCCAGCGCCTCGTCGTAGCTGTTGGTGTGCAGCGACTGGGTTCCCCCGCAGACCGCCGCCAGCGCCTGGACCGCCACGCGCACCACGTTGTTGAGCGGCTGCTGGGCGGTGAGCGTGGCCCCGCTGGTCTGGGCGTGGAAGCGCAGCGCCAGGCTGCGCGGGTCGCGCGCCCCGAAGCGGTCGCGCATCACCGCGGCCCAGATGGCGCGCGCCGCGCGGAACTTGGCCACCTCCTCGAAGAAGTCGTTGCTGACGTTGAAGAAGAAGCTCAGCCGCGGGGCGAAGTCGTCGACGCCCAGCCCGGCATCGATCGCCGCCTGCACGTAGGCGATGCCGTTGCACAGGGTGAAGGCGATCTCCTGCGGCGCGGTGGCCCCCGCCTCGCGGATGTGGTAGCCGCTGATGCTGATGGTGTTCCACCGCGGCAGCCGCTGCGCGCAGTACGCGAACGTGTCGGTGACCAGTCGCATCGACGGACGCGGCGGGAAGATGAAGGTCCCGCGCGCGGCGTACTCCTTGAGGATGTCGTTCTGGATGGTGCCGCCGAGCGCCGCGGGGTCGATGCCCTTCGACTCGGCGACGAGCTCATAGAGGAGCAGCAGCAGGGAGGCGGGTGCGTTGATGGTCATCGAGGTGGTGACCTCGTCCTGGGGGATGCCGTCCATCAGCGTCGCCATGTCGTCGAGGGAGTCGATGGCCACCCCCACCTTGCCGACCTCCCCGCGTGCCTTGGGGTCGTCGCTGTCGTAGCCCATCTGGGTGGGCAGGTCGAACGCGCAGCTCAGGCCGGTCTGGCCGGCGGCGAGCAGGTACCGGAATCGCTCGTTGGTCTGCGCGGCACTCCCGAAGCCGGCGTACTGGCGCATGGTCCACAGGCGTTTGCGGTATCCCTCCGCGCGCACCCCCCGGGTGAAGGGGAACTGCCCGGGCGGCGGCCACTCCGGGCTCGCGCCCGGCCCGTAGAAGGGTTCGAGCGGCAGCCCGCTCTCGGTCTGCGCCTGGGCCGGCTCGGCGTCGCTCACTCGCCGCGCTCGGCGGCGGCGGGATCCGGCTGGCAGAGCTCGGTGAGCACGCCCACGGCCGCCGACGGGTGCAGGAACGCCACCAGCCGCCCGGCCGCACCCCGTCGTGGACAGGTGTCGAGCGTGCGGAGGCCGAGCGCAATGTACTCGTCCAGCGCCTCCTGGACGTCGTCGACGCCGTAGGCGACATGGTGGAGGCCACCGCCGCGGCGCTCCAGGAAGCCCGCGATCTTGGACCCCGGGCCGGTGGAGCCGAGCAGCTCGACGCGCAACTCGCCGACCTCGAACATGACCGCCTCGATGCCGTCCGACTCGACCACCTGGCGATGGCTGGGTGGACGCCCGAGAAGGCGGACATACGCGTCAACCGCCGCCTCGATGTCCGGGACGGCGATCCCCACGTGGTCGATCCTGGTCAGCACCCGGCCGAGTATGGAACGCTCGCGCGGCACAGCGCTCACCGACCCGTTGCACGGAGGCGATGAGCGGTGCGGGGTTCGATGCTACCTTCGCCTCGTCCCATGTCCCGGCCGCGTCTTCCTGCCGCCGTCGTCGCCACCGCTGCCATCACCCTCCTCGCGGCGTACGTGGCGCTGTGGGCCGGCGTCACCACGGCGAACATCGGCACCTCCGACTTCACCGCGACGTACGTGGGCGCCACCCTCCTGCGCGAGGGCCATGGCGCGTCGATGTACGACCAGTCGCTGCAGGCGCCGCTGCACGCCGCGCTGATCGCGCCGCTGCAGCGTGGCAACCTGCCGTTCGTCAACCCGCCGGTGGCTGCCCTGGCGGTGACCCCGCTGACGCTGCTGCCGCTGAGCGCGGCATACCGGGCCTGGCAGGCGGTGCAGCTGCTGATGCTCGCCGCCGCGGTGGTGGTGGCGCTGCGGGCAGCCCCGTGGCCGGCGCGGCTGCGCCGCAGCGGGGTTCGCGGCGCGGCCGCCCTGGCCGGGCTGGCGGGCACGGGGACGCTGAGCCTGGGGCTCCTTGCCCAGTGGGACGGGTTCACCGCGCTGGGGCTGGCCGTCGCCTACGCGCTCTGGCGTCGTGACCGCCGGTTCGCGGGTGGAGCGGTGCTCGCAGCCAGCGCGGCCATCGCCAAACCACACCTGGCGATCGGCCTCGCGGCGCTGCTTCTCGGCTGGCGCGATCGGCGGGTGCTCGCCGGGGCCGCCGCCGGGCTCGCCGTGGTGCTGCTGGCCTCGCTCGCGGCGGTGGGGCCGGCCGGCCTGTCGGGCTTCGTGGGCGCGGTTGTCGACGACTCCCGCCGCTGGCCGCTGGCCTCGCTGCTGGGGTTCACCGGCCTGACCGGCTCGTGGCTGGGCAACGGCGCCGCCGCGGAGCTGCTTGCCGCCGCGGGCAGCGTGACGGCGGTGGGCGGGTGCGTGGCGCTCGGCCGCCGCCTGGCTCGCGATCGCGCCGCGCTCGAACCGTGCCTGGCCGCTGCCACCCTGCTCTCGCTGCTCGCCTCACCCCACCTGCTCAGCCACGACATGGTGCTCCTGGCGCCGGTGGTCGTCTTCATGCTGGGCTGGGCCGCGGTCCAGGACGGCGCCGCGGCGTGGCCCGGGCGCCTCGGCCGCGCCGTCCTGGCCGGTTGGGTACTGCTGTCGCTGGCCACCGCGGTGGACCTCGGCGCCGACCAGGCTGCTCCTCCCGGACGCCTGGTGCCCTGGGTGCTGCTCGGCCTGGCCGTGCTGTTGGTGCGCCGGCTCGGGCCGCGCATCCGCGGCCGCCTGGTGGTCGCGCCCACCTGAACCGGGAGCCGCGATGCTCTCAGCGGCTTGCGGTCCGCCTCTGCCGCAACCGTGACACCGCACCGCTCGCCGCGCGCAGGGGGGCGGTGATCCGCCAGCTGCGTGACCCGGTCACCGCAGCGAGCTGATCCGCGGTCGACCTGAGCCGCTCGACCTCTGCACGCAGCGAGGCGACCTGGTCGCGCAGCTGCTCGGTCTCGGGGCCGTCCGGCAGCGGGGGCACCGCCACGTCGATGGCAGCGATGCCCTTGAGGAACACGAAGATGTACTCGTCGTCACCGCCCTGGCGAGGGATGAACTCCACCAGCTCCATCTCCAGGCCGGCCTCGGCGGTCGCGGCCACGACGAACTCGAGGAACGTGTCGGGACGCCACACGTGGAAGTGGATGCTGTAGTCCAGCTCCATCAGCTCACGGACGCGCTCGGCGCCGGTCGTCACGTGAGCCTTCTGCATCCACTCGATGTGCTTCTCCGCGTTGGCAACCCATTCGGTGAAGTGCGCCTCCCGGGTGTGGGCTGTGCCGTTGCGGTACTCGTCGAGCACGTGCTCCACCGGCGTGAGCTGGCGATCGACGTCGAACGTGACCCGGGGATCCGGCAGCGCCAGGTAGAGCACGCCGCCTGGACGGATGACGCGCAGCATCTCGCGCATGCCCGCGATCGGGTTCTCGAGGTGCTCGAGCAGATGGTTGGCGACGACGAAGTCCACCGACGAGTTCCTCGAGCGCGGAGAGGTCCTGGGCGTCGCCGACGATCGACACGGGGACGAAGTCAGCGCCGGCAAGCTCGCGGTACTGGGTGTGCAACTCCTCTGTGGGAACGCGGTCGACGTAGCGCACGTGCACACCGGCGGGGACCACCAGCGGCGTGTCGAGAGCGCCGATCTCGATGCCCGAGCCGCGCAGCCACCGCGCGGCTCGCTGGCGCTTGGCGGTGTCCACGCGCACGATTCTGCGGTGTGCCGTCGCGGACGCGCAGGTTCACGCGGGCGCTGGAAAACTCCCGTCCGGCCACGGCTCGGCGCCGGCGCTATCCCTTCGCCGGCTGCGGACATCCAGGATCGCGGCAGCAATCATCAGCGCACCGCCGGCCGTCGCCATGCCCAGCAGCAACAGCCAGCCCGCCGGGGGCGACCATGCCGCGCGACCGGGCAGGAAGAACAGGAACCTCCCCAGCGTGCCGACGGCGTAGCGGCGGGCGTCGTAGTAGAACGCCCCGACCCCGACCACGGCGGCGATCACTGCGCAGTACAGGAACAGCCTGTCGGGGGTGCGCACACCGAGGCGGCCCGCCCGGCGGCTGACCACCTCGCCGACGAAGAGCGGCAACAGGAGCGCGAACGGCAGCACGTGGCGGGCCTGCGCATACGCCAGGCCTCCGCCGAGCAGCGAGTCGAAGGCCGACGCGTAGCCGACCAGCACCGCGACGACACCCACCAGCAGGGCCACGATGCCGATGCGCTCGCGCCGGTTGCCGACCGCCACCGCGATTCCCGCCACGACGACCACGCAGGCCACCCACGGCTCGACGAGCGGCTGCGGGAGCGGAGTGTCGGAGTCCCCGAACCGGCCCACGAAGTCCCCGATGTACTGGGGGATGAGGTCGAAGACCCCGGGGACCTGGGCCAGCGCGCCACCGAGGCCGCCGACGGGCTTGAGCTGGTTGACCCGCTCCCAGGCGAAGCTCGCGCCCACCGCGACCACCGCGATGCCCAGCGCCACCCGGGCGCTGCGCGCCGAATACAGCCGGAACACGCGCCGGTGCCCGAAGACCAGCGCCCAGGCGGCCACGTCCAGGATCACCCACGCGAAGCCGAGCGGCCGTGACAGAGCAAGGACGACGGCGCCGGCCGCGGTGGCCAGGAACATCCAGGGCCGCGGTGGGTCGTCGGCATCGTCGCGGCCGAGGCGGATGAGGCCCGCGACGAAACAGATCGTCGCCACCAACTCCAGCCCGTTGGGCCCCACCTCGCCGCCGAGGAAAAGCACCGTCGGCGTGACCGCGAGCACCAACCCCGCCAGCGGGGCCAGCCGCGACCGCCGGGTCCACAGCAGCGCCACCGCCGCGGCGAGCAGCGCGAGGGTGGTGCCAAGGGTGGCGATGCGTCCCAGCAGCTCCGCTCCGTTCGCCCCTTTCGCCAGCCGCATCAGCAGGGCTGGCAGCAGGTAGGCGAGCGGGGTGTCGGTGCCCTCGACGCTCACCTGGGAGGTGACGGTCAGGTTGTCGGGTGCGGCGTAGGAGCACACCGAGGGCCGGGTGAGGTTCCCTGCGACGCAATCGAACGTGGTGGGCACGGCGAGGCCGGCGGGCACCCGGAACACCTGGGCCTGCCCGAGCCTGAACCGCGAGGGGTCGAGCGGCGGGCCCGTGTACGGCTGTCCGAAGAACTCGCCGTGGCTGGCGGCCATGGCGCGGATGTAGTGCGCGTCAGCGTCAGGGTAGGCGCCGGGGGGCGTGGCCAGGATCCAGGCGGTGCCGAGGAGCACGAACCCGCTGATGACCAGCACCGGGGTGGGGTGCCACCGTCGCAGGCGTGTCAGTCGGCTGAGCCGGCCTTCCTTCACCGGCGCGGGCCTTGGCCCGCGGTCAGGCCTCGTCCGGCCAGTTGACCGGCACGCGGGTGGTGCACTCGGTCAGCTCCTGGCTCGCCTTGGTGTAGCGCACCAGCGTGGGGAAGTCGCCCTTCAGCTTGAGCTGTCCGAGCATGATCCCCTTGGTCGCGTCCAGCTCGCCCTTGGCGACCTTCTTCCAGCGCGAGTAGGCCCCGGTGATGACGTACTGCGCGGCGTCGGCCTCCTCCCTCGGACAGATGCGCACGTCCCGTGCCTCGCCGTGCCACAGGTCGAGGAAGATGCCCATGTCGTCGGGCACGTTCTTGTCCGGCTCGGCCAGCACCACCAGCCCGACGGTCCCCTCCCAGTTGGCCGCCGCCTGCTTGTACACGGGGGACTTGTTGATCTCGGCCTTGAAGGCCTCCGCCCACTCCGGGCTGTACGCTTCGTATGCCACGTGTCTCCTCCAGGATCGATGAGCGGTCGCTGATTATGGGCGAGTGCGTGCGGCCGGAGCGCCGCCGGCTGGTCGGCCGGCTAGGCGGTGGCGCTGGGTCCGTCAGGGGTGTCGATGCTGGGCACCTCGTCGGGGGTTGACGGGCCCGCAGGATCCGGCACGGTCGGCTCGGCCGGGACCTCCGCCGGCGCTTCCTCCGGCGCGGCCGGCGGCGTCTGTTCCGGGGGCGTCTCCGGAGTTTCCGCGGGCTCGGGGGCCGGCACTTCGGGCACATCCTGCTCCGCGACCGCAGGCGCGGTGGCGCCGTCGGTGGAGCTCTGCGACTCCGCGGCCGCGTGCTCGGCGGCGCTGACCGCGGCCACCGCCTCCTCTCCTGCCGCGCCGGCCAGCGAGCGCGCCACGTACACGGCGACGTCGTCGACCGCGAGGCGCTCGCCGAGCTGCTTGCTGGCGATGCCCTCGTCGAACATCGAAAGGCAGAACGGGCACGCGGTGGCCACCTTGGTGGCCTCGGTGGCGGCCGCCTGCTCGACGCGCTTGTGGTTGACGCGCGGCTGCTCCTCCTCCATCCACATGCGCCCGCCCCCGGCCCCGCAGCACATCCCCTCGTTGCGGTTGCGAGCCATCTCCACGACCTTGAGCCCGGGAATCTGCTCGAGGATGTCGCGCGGAGGCGCGAAGATGTCGTTCCACCGTCCCAGGTAGCACGAGTCGTGGTAGGTGATCGTCTCCTCCTGCCGCTTGGCCTGGTCGAGCGTGATGCGGCCGTCCTTGAGCAGGCGCTCGATCAGCTGGGTGTGGTGCACCACCTCATAGTCACCACCGAAGTCCTTGTACTCGTTGGCGAACGTGTTGAAGCAGTGCGGGCAGGACGCGATGATCTTGCGCACCTCGTACTTCTTGAGGACCTCGACGTTCTCCTTGGCACGCTCCTGGAACAGGTACTCGTTGCCGATGCGCCGCGCGGGGTCGCCGCTGCACTTTTCCTCGGTGCCGAGGATGGCGAAGTCGACGCCACCCGCCTGGAGGATCTTGACCAGCGCGGTGGCGATCGTCTTGGCGCGGTCATCGAACGAGGCAGCGCAGCCCACCCAGTAGAGGTACTCCGCGGCCGGGTTGTCGGCGGCGAACTTCACGCCGAGGTCGTTGGCCCAGTCGGCGCGTGTCTGGTGGGAGAGCCCATAGGGGTTGAAGACGTTCTCGATGCCGCGCAGCGCCGTCTCCGCCTGCTTGGGCATGCGCGATTCGTCGAGACGAGGTGGCGCCGCATCTCGATGATCTTCGGCACATGCTCGATGAGCACCGGGC
>CAVQVY010000047.1:0-38249 GCA_963717185.1 Candidatus Dormiibacterota bacterium
GAGCTCAGCAAGCCGCGGCGCGCCGTCGCTCATCAGATGAGGAAGCGCCGGTAGCGCCACAGGTAGTCGAGGCCGCTCAGCACGGTCGCGGTCACCGCCAGGCCGACCATCACCAGCGCCGCGACGTGCAGCGTCGGGAAGGGCTGCTCGAGGATGAGCAGGCCGATCATCATGTTCTGGGTCAGCGTCTTCGACTTTCCCCACGGGGTGGACGCCACCACCACGCCCTGGTTGGCGGCGACGAAGCGCACCCCGGTGATGAGGAACTCGCGCGCGAACACGACCACCACCACCCACGCGGGGATGATCGTCTGACCGACGAGGATGACCAGCACCGTGATCACCAGGATCTTGTCGACCAGGGGGTCGAGGAACTTGCCGAGCTCGGTGACCGAGTTGCGCCGCCGGGCGATCTGCCCGTCGAGCGAGTCCGTCGCCGCCGCGGTCGCGTACACCGCGGCACTGACCTGGGCGTGGTAGGCGAAGTCGGCGCTCAGCGAGTAGCCGATCACCGGGACGAGGAGCAACCGGAAGATGGTGAGCTGGTTGGGCAGGGTGAGGTGACGCGTCACCGGTAGTTGGTGAACTGCAGGGGCACGTCGAGGTCCGCCTCGCGCAGCTTGGCGATCACTCCCTGCAGGGCGTCCTTGTCCTTGCCGTTGACCCGGAGCTGGTCGCCCTGGATGCGCACCTGCACCTTGGGGTGATCCGTCCGGATCTGCTTCTGCAGCTTCTTGGCCAGCTCGTCGTTGATGCCGCGGCGCAGCTTGATGACCTGCCGCACGTTGCCCTTGGCCGCGTCCTCGGGCTTCTGCGGGTCGAGGATCTTGAGGTCGAGGTTGCGTTTGTGGAACTTGCTCTTGAGGACGTCGACCATGGCGCGAAGCTGCATGTCGCCCTCGGTGGTGAGGGTGATCTGCTCCTTCTCCAGCTCGATCTCAGCGGTCAGGTTCTTGAAGTCGTAGCGGGTGCCGATCTCCCGCCGCGCCTGGTCGATGGCGTTGACCAGCTCCTGGTGGTCGAAGTCGCTGACCACGTCGAACGAGAACTCCTGGGGCATGTGCTCGCAGGATACCGGTCGCGGTGGCGCGGCTTCAGCGCTCCGGTGGTGGCGGAAAGTCGTCAGCCATCGCCGGCCACTGTCCCGTCCGGGACTGTCGCCGTCAGGGCGGCCTCCTCCGCGGGCGGCGTCGTGACCGGCCGGCTCGCCGCCG
This sequence comes from Candidatus Dormiibacterota bacterium, assembly GCA_963717185.1. Taxonomy (GTDB): domain Bacteria; phylum Chloroflexota; class Dormibacteria; order Aeolococcales; family Aeolococcaceae; genus Aeolococcus. The sequence continues at coordinate 1,215 of CAVQVY010000047.1, forward strand.
ACAGGAACTCGAGAAGTGGCGCGACCAGGTCGGGCCGGATCTGCGACCGGGCCTCGTCCCCCTCCGCGCGCACCATCAGGACACCGGCATTGAGCAGGCGATCCAGCTGGTGGCGCACCTCGAATACCTCGGTCCTGGTCAGCACTGCCAGCTCCTCGACCGTGCGGGGTTGGTCGAGCAGGTGACGCACCAGGCGCAGCCGGTCCGGGTCGGCGAGCGAGCGGATCAGGTCGGCGGTGGGACGGAGCTCGTCGGTTGAGCCGGCGAGCAGCGCGCGTGCGGCCTGCCATGCCTGCTGGGGACGGCGCGGCAGCTGGCGGCCGCTGACGTAGCTGGTCTGCAGCAGCGCCTCCCCCACCGTGGCGCCGGCGCCGCGCCGCGCGCCCACGATGTAGATGATGCCGACCACCACCATCGGGATCACGACGTCGAGCCAGCCGGCGCCGATGCCGACCCCGAAAAGCCGGCGTCCGAGCGCAAGCAGCCCGGTGACGATGCTGGCGATCACGCCGATGTCGATGGCGGCGGCGATGCTGGCGCGCACATAGCGCGGCACCCGCACCAGGCCGGCGCCCGTCGACGGCGGGGTGCGCCTGATCGCCAGGAAGACGCCGAGACCCATGACCACGAGGATCACTCCCTGGACCGCGAGCTGTTCGACCTGGTTGAAGAAGTGCTCGACGGGGATGCCGACGACAGTGCCGAGCGCGACGAAGGCCGCGACCCACACGACCGTTGCGGGGACCATGGCCACGATGAAGGTGCGCCGCGGCACGCGCACCGCCCCCGCGACGAGCGTCGTGTAGATGCGCAGCCCGGGGATCAGCCGGCTCAGCGCCACACCCATCCAGCCCGCGGAGCGCACGCGCTTGGACACCCGCTCGAGGTTGCGCTGCTGGTGCAGGCGCTGTGCCAGCGCGGTGAGCCCGCGCTCACCGACCAGGCGCGCCCAGCTGTAGCCGACCACCGACCCGGCGACGCACACCACCATCGCCAGCGGGATGAAGAGGTAGGGGTCGAGCCCACCGGCGGCGATCAGCAGCCCGGCAGCGAGCAGCACGATCTCGCCCGGCGCGAACGGGAGCGGAACTCCCGACTCCTCCGCGAACAGCAGGCCGCAGAGCAGCACGACGGCGACGACGCCGTGGAGGCCTTGGAGAAAGTTCATTCAGCCGCGCCCCGGGAGGTGGGTGTCGCCCGGCACAGCGACGCGGGTCACTCCTCGCCGAGCTCGGCGAGGTACTCGTCCACCTGGATGACGTCCATGAGCACCTCCCGCGACTTGCTGCCCTCGTACGGACCGACGATGCGGTGCTCGGCGAGCTGGTCCACCAGTCGCGCCGCTCGCGTGTAGCCGACGTTCATCTTGCGCTGCAACAACGACGCCGCCGCGCGACCCTCGGCCGCGACGATGTGCGCCGCCTTGGCGAACAGCACGTCCCGCTTGCCCGCGTCTCGCGCCCACGACACGTTGGCCTCGACCTGGAATATCTCCTCCTGGTAATCGGGTGTGCCCTGCGCCTTCCAGTGGCCGATGAGCGCATCGAGCTCACGATCGCTGACGAACGCCCCTTGCAGCCGCTGCGCCTTGCCCTGGTCGATCGGCAGGTACAGCATGTCGCCGCGGCCGAGCAGCTTCTCCGCGCCCATCTCGTCCAGGATGACTCGCGAGTCGGTCCCGCTGGAGACCGCGAACGCCACGCGCGACGGGATGTTGGCCTTGATCAGGCCGGTGATGATGTCCGCTGACGGCCGCTGGGTCGCGACCACCAGGTGCAGCCCGACCGCACGCGCCAGCTGGGCGATGCGGCAGATCAGGTCCTCGATCTCCCCCGCCGCCACCATCATGAGGTCGGCGAGCTCGTCGATGACGATGACCGTGTACGGCAGTGGCGACAGGCCCAGGCCGGGAGCGCGCTCGTTGAAGGCGGCGATGTTGCGCGCCCCGTGCGAGGCGAAGAGCTTGTAGCGCTCCTCCATCTCCTTGACGGCCCAGCGCAGCGACGCCACGGCGGCCTCAGGTTCGACGACCACGGGCACGAGCAGGTGGGGAGGTCGGCGAAGTTGCTCAGCTCCACTCGCTTGGGGTCGATGAGGATGAGCTTCAGCTCGGCGGGCGTCGCCTGGAGCAGGAAGCCGCCCAGGACGGCGTTGATGCAGACCGACTTACCGCTCCCCGTGGCGCCGGCGATGAGCAGGTGGGGCATGCGCGTCAGGTCGCCGGCGACGGGCCGGCCGCTGACGTCGGCGCCCAGCGCCACGGCGAGCCGCGAGCGCGGCTGTCGGTGAACGTCGACGACTGCACAATCTCCTTCAGCGCGACGAGCTGCGCTGCCTTGTTGGGCACCTCGATGCCGATCGCCGACTTGCCCGGGATGAACGGCTGGATGCGGATCGGTGCGCCAGCGCGAGGGAGAGGTCGGTCTGGTAGCCGACGATCTTGCGCACCGGAACGCCAGCCGCCGGCTGCAGCTCGTACTGGGTGACCGTCGGGACCCACTAACTCGCCGATGATCCGTGTCTCGATGCCGAAGCTGCGCAGTGTCGACACGATGGTGTGCTTGTTGCGCTCCACCTCGGCGTTGAGGCGCTCGCGCTTGCCGGCGACGGTGTCGAGGATGTCGGCGGTGGGCAGCACCCACACCTTCTCCCCCTCGTCGATCTCGGCGGCGTGCGCCAGCGCCACCTCGGGGATCGGACCGAGCACCGGTTCAGGGACGCCCTCGAACTCGCGGACGAAGCCCTCGTCGTGGAGCGGCTCGACGTTGTCGAGCTCGGGGTCGGCGATGGTCGCGAACGCCTTGGGCAGGTCCACGGGAACCGCGGGTGCGGGCACGAAGACCGGCGGCGCGGCTGTGCCGGTGAGGTTGACGTCGCTCGCAGGGTCGGGGCGTTGCCGGCGCTCGCGCGGCCCCGGCGGGTACGGGTCGTCGCCTTCGAGGTGGTCGCGCACCCAGCCCGCCAGCGGCCCGACCCGCAGGTCGACGGCCAGCACCAGCCCGAGCGCCGCCGCCACCAGCATGAGCACGGCGGAGGCGGGGCCGCCGAGGCGGTCGGCAAGGCCGGGGCCGAGCCTGTTGCCGATCCAGCCGGCGCTCCCGGTGGCGGCGAGGCCGAGGAAACCGAGCACGGCGAGCACGGTCACCAGTGAGCCGAGGCCCGCCATCAGGCCGCCCCGCCACTCGCGACCCTGGAGCAGGCGGGCACCGGTGACCCCGAACCCAGCTGCCGCCAGCCACGCCCCCACCCCGAGGACGGTGAAGAAGCCGTCGTGAAGAGGGCCGGCGACGGAGCCGCCGCCGGGGATGAGCAGGACCACGGCGAGCACGGCGCCGAGCCCGAGCATCGCGACCCCGCTCAGCTCACGACGCTGGTCGGGGGTGAGCATCGGCTGGCGCCGGGCCGGGGCGCGACGGGGAGCGCGGCTGGTGCGCGCGGGCGCACGCCGCCGTGTCGCCGGGCGGGATCTCGTGGGGGCGCGTGGTGCCATCTTTGGTGTGCAGCCTTGGCGTGGTCGTGAGCGGGGTCGCGGCTGCGCTCCGGGTCGGTCCGGAGGCGCGTCGATCGTATCAGCAGGTCGCGGGCCGTGCCGAACCGGCGTTCGCCCCTCAGACCTCGGTGACGACCGGCAGGATCATCGGCCTGCGGCGGGTCCGCGAGTACAGGAACCGGGACAGTCCCTCATGGATCGCGGTCTGCCAGACCGACCAGTCGGCGTCGGGCCGGAGCTTGTCCACCAGGGCGAGCGTGTGCTCCCGCGCCTCCTCGAAGAGGTTGTCGGTGGCGCTGTCCTCGATGAAGCCGCGGGAGATGAGGTCGGGGCCGGCGATGATTGCGCCGGTGCTTCGTTCGACCGTCAGGGCGACGATCACCACGCCGTCCTGGGCGAGCAGCCGCCGGTCGCGGAGCACCACGTCGCCGGCCTCGTCGATGCTCAGGCCGTCGACGTAGACGTACCCCGCGGGCACGCGCTGCTCTCGGCGGCGGATGGTGTCGCCATCGATCTCGATGACCGTGCCGTTGTCGACGGGCAGGATGCGGTCGCGGGCGATGCCGACCGACGCCGCGATGTCGGCGTGGATGGCGAGGTGGCGGTACTCGCCGTGGACGGGTACGAAGTACTTGGGCCGGGTGAGCGTCAGCATCAGCTTGAGCTCCTCGCGGCTGGCGTGTCCCGACGCGTGGACGTGGTGTTTCGACGAGTTGAACACCCGCGCCCCGCGGCGGTACAGGTTGTTGATGGTGCGGTGCACCGCCTCCTCGTTGCCGGGGATGGGGTTGGCGCTGATGATCACGGTGTCGCCGTCGTGCAGCTGCACCATGGGGTGCTCGCCGGCGGCGATCCGCGACAGCGCGGACATCGGCTCGCCCTGCGACCCGGTGCACAGCACCGCGAGCTCGTGGTCGGGAACCGACGCATGCTGTTTGGGCGACACGAACACGTCGGGCGTGCGCAGGAAGCCGAGCTCCTGGCCGACGCGGACGTTGTTGAGCATGGATCGACCGACGATGAAGCACTTGCGCCCGCAGTCCACGGCGGCGTCGATCGCCTGCTGAAGGCGCGAGATGTTCGACGCGAAGGTGGCCATCAGGATGCGGCCGGGGGCAGCGGCAAAGAGCGGCGCCAGGCCCTCGCCGACGCGGCGCTCGCTCGGCGTGGTGCCCTCGTGCTCCGCGTTGGTCGAGTTGCTGAGCAGGAGCAGGACTCCATCGTCGCCGAGGCGGGCCAGTCGCGCCAGGTCCGGCGGCGAGCCCTGCACCGGTGTCTGGTCGATCTTGAAGTCGCCGGTGTGGATGATCACCCCCTCAGGGGTGTGCAGCGCCAGCGAGCAGGCGTCGGGCACCGAGTGGGTGATGTGGATCCACTCCACGGCGAAGTCGCCGAGCTGCACCGTGTCTCCCGCGCGCACAGTGTGCAGGTCGGTGGAGTTGAGCAGCTTGTGCTCCTTGAGCTTGTTGCGCAGGAAGCCGAGCGTCAGCGACGTCCCGTACACGGGCACCGGCAGTCGCGGCAGGACGTATGGCAGGGCTCCAATGTGGTCCTCGTGGGCGTGGGTGAGCACGATCCCGCGCACCCGCTGGACGCGCTCCATCAGCCAGGTGATGTCGGGGATGACCAGGTCGATGCCGAGCATCTCCTGCTCGGGGAACATCAGGCCGCAGTCGACCACCACGATGTCCTCGCCGCACTCGATCGCCATCAGGTTGCGGCCGATCTCACCGAGGCCGCCCAGCGGCACCAGGGAGATCACAGGGCGAAGAGGCTCAGCTGGTCGACCTGCTCGTCGACTGTGTGCTCCGGCATGTCGCGCGCCGCGCGCATCGCCTCGGCCTCGTCGAGGTAGCCACGCACGCGCTGCATGTCGGCGAACAGCGTCTCGCGCAGCGAGCCGTTGTAGAGCGCCGCCGCAGGGTGATACAGCGGCACGTAGAGGCGGTCGTCGCGCATCACCCGCTGACCATGCAGGCGCGTGATCCCCGCGGACTCCGGCAGCAGTCGCTGCAGGGCGTGGCGACCGAGGATGAGGATGACGTCGGGACGCATCAGCGCGATCTGCTCGTCGAGGAAGTGGCTACACGCCTCCACCTCGTCTGGCTCTGGGTCGCGGTTGCCGGGGGGGCGGCAGCGGACGGTGTTGGTGATGTAGATGTCGCGCCGTGTCAGCCCGATGGACTCGACGAGCTCGGTGAGCAGCTTGCCGGCGGCCCCGACGAACGGACGGCCCTGCTGGTCCTCCTTCTCACCTGGCGCCTCCCCCACCGCCATGATCCGCGCCTCGACTGGGCCATACCCGGGCACGGCCTGGGTGCGTGTCTCATGGAGGCGGCAGGCGACACAGGCGCGGATCCGGCCGTGGATCTCGAGGAGCTGCTCCGTGGTCGGCGCCACCTGCATTGGCGTCCGATTGTAGGGAGTGGCCGATGCGCCACTCGGCCGCTCAGGGAGCAAGCAACAGCTCGGCCACCTGTACCGCGTTGGTGGCGGCGCCCTTGCGCAGGTTGTCGGCCGCCAGGAAGAGCGCCAGCCCGTTCTCCCGCGACCGGTCGGCGCGGATACGGCCCACGTGCACCTGGTCGGATCCGGCGACCGCGCGTGGGGTGGGGTACTGCTGCGTGGCGGGGTCGTCGACGACGAGGACCCCCGGCGCGCTCGAGAGCAGGCTTCGTGCTTCGTCGGCTTCCACCGCCTGCTCGAGCTCGACCCACACCGCCGCCGAGTGGCCCACCGCGACAGGCACGCGCACGGTGGTGACACCGATCGCCAGGTCGGGAAGGTCGAGCACGCGGCGGACCTCGGCGATCACCTTGACCTCCTCCTCGGTGTCGTCGCCGAGCATCGGCCAGCCGCCCGGCACCACGTTGCCGTGCAGGACATGGGGATAGACCACAGTGCGCGGCGGCCGGCCATACGCGTCATCGCGCTCCTGCTGGCCGAGCTCGGCTGCGAGCGCCCGGCCCGCGCCGCTGGCCGCCTGGTAGGTGGCCACGGTGAGATGGCGCAGGCCGTATCGCGCGTGCAGAGGCGCCAGCACCACTGCGAGCGGGATGGCCACACAGTTGGGGTTGGCCACGATGCCGTGGTGGCCTGCGAGCGTGGCGGCGTTGACCTCCGGCACGACCAGCGGCACCGCCGGGTCCATGCGGTAGGCGCTCGACTTGTCGACCGCCACACCTCCGCCTGCCGCGACCACCGGTGCGTAGCGCCGCGACGTGTCCGCGCCTGCGGCGAAGAACACGATGTCCGCGCCGGCGAGCCGGGCGTCGTCGACCTCCGCGACGGCGATGTCGTGGTCGCGAAAGCGCACCACCGCGCCCGCACTGCGCGCGCTCGCGAAGGCGCGGAAGTCACCGATCGGGAAGACCCGATCCTCGAGGACACGCAGCAGCGTGCCCCCTGCAGCGCCCGTCGCCCCCACCACGGCGACGACGGGCGGGCTCTGCACGGTGGTGGCTACGCCGGCCCGCCGCTGCCTGCGCCGGCGGCCTCGGACTGCTGCTTGGCCAGGTCGCGGATGGCCTCCTTGCGGGAGAGGTTGATCCGGCCGCGGTCGTCGACCTCGATGACCTTGACCATGATCTCGTCGCCGATGTTGACGACGTCCTCGACCTTCTCGACGCGGTGCTCGGCTAGCTGGCCGATGCGCACCAGGCCCTCCTTCTTGGGAGCGATCTCCACGAAGGCGCCGAAGCCCATGAGCCGCGCGACGCGACCCTTGTAGATCTTGCCGATCTCCACGTCCTCGGTGAGGTCACGGATCATCGCCAGTGCCTGCTCGCGCGCGGCCGCGTTCGCCGACGCGATGCTGACCGTGCCGTCGTCCTCGATGTCGATCTGGCAGCCGGTCTCCTCGACGATCTTGCGGATCATCTTGCCGCCCGGGCCGATGACGTCGCGGATCTTGTCGGGGTTGATGTGGATGGTCTCGATGCGCGGCGCCCATGGGCTCATCTCGCTGCGAGGCTGAGCCAGCGCCTCGGCCATCTTGCCGAGGATGTGGATGCGGCCGACGCGGGCCTGTTCGAGCGCCTGCTCGACGAGCTCCCAGCGCAGACCCTTGATCTTCATGTCCATCTGCAGTGCGGTGATGCCCTTCTGGGTGCCGGCGACCTTGAAGTCCATGTCACCGAGCGCGTCCTCCATCCCCTGGATGTCGCTGAGGATCGCGGCGCGGTCGTCACCCTCGTCGGTGATCAGGCCCATGGCGATGCCGGCGACCGGAGCGACCAGCGGCACGCCGGCGTCCATCAGCGCGAGGCACGAGCCGCACACCGACGCCATCGATGTCGAGCCGTTGCTCGAGAGGATCTCGGTGACGATGCGCACCACGTACGGGAAGTCCGCGTCGTCGGGCATCACGTTGTGCACGGCGCGCTCGGCGAGGGCGCCGTGGCCGATCTCGCGGCGGCCGGGGGCACGCTGGAAGCGGGCCTCACCGACCGAGTACGGCGGGAAGTTGTAGTGGTGCATGAAGCGCTTGAACTCCTCGAGCCCAAGACCGTCGATCTTCTGCTGGTCCTGGCCGGAGCCGAGGGTGACGATCGACAGCGCCTGCGTCTGGCCGCGCGTGAAGATGGCGCTGCCGTGGGTGCGCGGCAGGACGCCGACCTGCGCCCAGATCGGCCTGATCTCATCGGTGCGACGCCCGTCCGGACGCACGCCCTCATGGAGGATGGCGTTGCGCACGGCCTTCTTGGTCTCGGACTCGAACGCCTTGCCGATGTCGGCGCGCTTCTCGGGGAAGCGCTCGGCGAGCTGGGCGGTCACGTCGGCCTTGAGGTCGTCGAGCTGACGCTCGCGGGCGGCCTTGTCGACGTTGCGCGCGGCCTGGCCGATGCGATCGGCGACCAGCGCGTGCACTTCGGCGGCGACCTCCGGGTCGGTGCCGACCGGCGGGTAGCTCATGGTCGGCTTGGGGCCGAGCGCGTTGCGGATGTCGGTCTGGAACTGCACAAGGCGCTTGATCTCGTCGTGCGCCATGCGCATCGCCTGCAGCATCACGTCCTCGGCGACCTGGCGCGCACCCGCCTCGACCATGCTGATCGAGTCGGCGGTGCCGGCGACCACGAGGTCGAGCTCCGACTCGGCGATCTGCTGGAGGGTTGGGTTGAGCATGAGCTGGCCGTCGAGCATCCCGACGCGCACGCAGCCGACGGGCCGGCGTGGGGGATGTCGCTGATCGCCAGCGCCAGCGAGGCGCCGGTCACCGCCAGGGTGGTCGGGTCCTGCTCCTGGTCGGCGCTGAGCACGGTGGCGATGATCTGGACGTCGTTGCGGAAGTCCTTGGGGAAGAGCGGCCGCAGCGGCCGGTCGATCATGCGGCTGGCGAGCACGCCAGCCTCGCTGGGACGGCCCTCGCGACGCGGGAAGCTGCCCGGGATGCGGCCGACGGAGTACAGCTTCTCCTCGTAGTCGCAGGTGAGCGGGAAGAAGTCGATGCCCTCGCGGGGCGCCTTGTTGGCTGTGGCGGTGACGAGCACGACGACGTCGCGGCAGCGGATGAACAGCGCGCCGTTCGCCTGCTCGGCGATGTGCCCGGTCTCGACGGTCAGCGGCTGACCGGCGTAATCGGATTCGAATTTCTGGTAGGCCATTGGGTCTCCTGTTGAGTGGATGACCCGGGCGGCGACTGGCACCGGCTGCGGCACCGCGCGGAAGGTGGTGAGATTGGAGGCTGGAGGTCGGCTGGCGGTTCGCGCCGGTGGCTGCGATGCCGCGCTCTGCCGAGGTCCAGGCGCCAACCTCTCACCGCTGCGCGTGGCTGCGGAGGTCGTCGCTCCCGGATCGGAAGCGGGTGATTGTTGTTGATGTTGTCGGGCCCACCGGTCAGGTGGGCTGTGCGCAGCCCTCCGTGGAGTGGACCAACGAACGTGAGCGCATCGCTTACCGGCGCAGCCCGAGCTGGGCGATGATGGCGCGGTAGCGCTCGACGTCGGTGCGGGTCAGGTAGTCGAGGAGCCGGCGTCGCTTGCCGACGAGCTTGAGCAGCCCGCGGCGAGACGCATGGTCCTTGGGGTGGTCGCGAAGGTGCTCGGTGAGCGCGCGCGATGCGGTCGCTGAGGACGGCGATCTGCACCTCCGCCGACCCCGTGTCGGTGTCGTGGCGTCGGTGCTCGGCGATGATCTCCGACTTCGGTCGAACTGCGGGCAAGTGTTTCTCCGTGGGGGCCTTGTTGGCCTGTCGCCGGTCGGAGAGCAGAGCCGCGTGGCGCATTTCCCGATGCGTCAAACCGAGCGGGGCTCTCCGAAGGTCAACATGAGTTTACCAGCAATTCGGCTCATCTCGCCGTTGGCGGTGGCACGCAGAAGGCCAGCGCGGCGGGCAGGCAGGTGAGCGTGGCCGGCGCAATGCCGATCTGCTCGCCCTCGATGTCGAAGAGCAGAGCCCGGTTGTCGAGGGGCTCGACCCGCACGGTCTTGGCGCGGGTGACGAGCACCCCCGGCTGTTTGATGTGTGCGCCGCGGTACACGGACGGCATCGCGACCAGGGTGCGCACCCTGCCCAGGGCGGGGAGCACGACGACGTCGAACCAGCCGTCGTCGAGCTCGGCTGTGGGCGCGATCCGCATGCCGCCGCCGAAGTAGCGCCCGTTGGCGATGACCACGTTCTGGATCTGCATCTCTGAGGTCTGGCCATCCAGCGTCAGCCGGATCGGACGTCCGCCGAAGGTGGTGAGGGCTTTCAGCGAGATCCCGAGGAAGACAGCTGTTCCGCGGATGCCACCGCCCTTGCTGCCGCTGCGGTTGACGCGCGCCACCACCTCGCCTCCCACCCCGCAGTCCGCGATGTTGATGAACTGGGTTGGCGGCGTCGCCGGGCTGTCGTAGGTGATCCGGCCGGCGTCGATGCGCCTGGTGTGGTTGGCGGCGAGGACCGTGGCGAGCGCGGTGGGGTCGGTCGGGAGGCCGATGGTGCGGCGGAAGTCACCGCCGGTGCCGCTGGGGAGGAGGCCGAGGACGGCGTCGGTGTTCAGTGGTGTGCCGTCGGGGGTGAAGAAGCCGTTGACCACCTCGTTCAGGGTGCCGTCGCCACCGCAGGACACGACCCGGGTGTAGCCGTTGGTGAGCGCCTGGCGGGCTGCCGCGGTGGCGTCGCGGGGCGCCGAGGTGTGGTGGACGTCGTATGCGAGGTGGGCTGCGTCGAGCGCTTCGCGCAGAGCGGGCCATCGCTTGCCAGTTCGGCCGCCGGCGCTGGCGGGGTTGACGATCACCAGCGTGCGTGGCTGATCGCTCGCCTCCCCCGCTCATGGGCGCGGATGGTACTGGGGGTCGGGTGCGGCCACGGCTCGTCGTGACCCGGCGCGACGGCGCGTGGGACGTTTGGGGCGATGCCGAATTCGGGGCAGGTCGCGGAGGTGAAACGGCCGCCGGACGACGCTGGTCCCGGCGTCGCCGGCCCGTGATTGAAACTCGGGGACCGGCTCGCGAGACTTATGCCGGGGTGCGTCGAGGCCGGGATGGTGGGGAGCTCGAGGTGGCGCACCCGGCTGAGGAGGAAGGGCTCGGGATCATGCGGATGGGCGGGTTTCGGGGTGGCGTTGCGTTGTGCTTTGGCCGTGCTCGCGCTGTCGTCGTGCGGCGATCCCGCGCCGACCAGCGACGGCCAGGGCATCCACGACGCCGACACCGCTGGCGAGGCCGAGCGCGGCCGCCGGGCCGTGCGCTTCGGTGACCACGACGACGGCGATCGCGCAGGTGCCCGCGGCGTGCGCTGCTTTGTGGGCGCCGTACGGGGTGACCAAGGTGCCGCCGGCGAACCTGACGGATTCGACGCCGGCAGCCTCCGCCGGTGGTGAACGGGACGAATGGGGCGGTGCCGGATGCGCGATGCGCAGGCGTGGGCGCTGGCGGTCAATCGCACCGCGTGTGGTATCGATGGGCAGAGGCGAACGATCAATCCCACTGCTTAACGAAGCTCGGGAAGCGAGGCTCGATCCCGGCGCAGAGCTGCAGGCGACTGGCCGCACAGGGAACCATCGACTCAGCCGGACTGCGCGCTCTTCCCAACACAGATTACGGTGTTTTCCATGTCTAGCAACCGGATCGCTCGTTCTTTGCTTCGCATGGGCGAGGTCATCCGATAAGGTTCGTATTTGTTGGCGCTTACCCGGACCGTGCGCCGTCACGGCAAAGATTCGCGACGGGCAAACGGACACGCTTGCTTCGTACCCGACTGCTGGCATTACGTTCTTCGCCGGCATCAGTTCGAGCGACCCATTACTCGGTCCATTTGGTTACTAGACGGGGCGGGTAACTGCACCGATCGCGGCGCTCCTGTCGAGTGGTGCTCACGTGAGTCGCGTCCGGAGCCGTGATTGCCTTGCGCTTATTCTCGCGGTTGGCCTCAGTGCGGCACCAGCCACCACTAGCGTTTCCGCAACAGGATGCGGATCTGGCGGCTGTGGCGGCTCCGGGGGCGGCGGCACCACGGGCATCGGCGCCGCGCTCGCATGCGGCCTCCCTCCCCCATCGGCTCCGACTCCGCAGGACGACGGCAACGGCGTGCTTGGCGCGGCCGCGGGTCCACCGCTCGGGTCCCGATGCATCGCCACCAAGCAGATCCCGACCGGGGTCGTCGACCCGACGACGGGCTCAGCGAGTCGCGACTACGTAACCTTGGCTCCGTCGGTGACGGGCAATCCTGAGACCGGCCTCATCGCCACGGCCACCATCCAATCGCCCCTGCCCATCGGCTCCCCGAGCGGGCCCACCGCGGTCTCGGTTCCGGCGGAGCCCGTCAAGACGGCCGCACAGCAGAACGCCGACGCCAGCGCTGCGGCCCAGGGCATAGCCGACGAGCTCAATGCCTACCAACAGCAGGAGATCGCTGCCGCCTCAGACACCGCGTTCGAGAACCCCTCAGCGGCCATCGAGGCCCTGCTGAAGACGCCCCAGTACAGCGCGACCAACTTCTATGAGCCGATCGGGCCACCCGTGGCCGGCGCGAAGGCCACCTCCGAGGATGCGACCACGTGGACGATGCGCGAGACGGTGTACGTACAGGTGGGCACCGTCGTCCACGACCAGATTTCACTCGGTCCAAAAGGCTTGCCGATCTACGGGCCCGAGTACTGCAATGAGCTGAAGGTGGTCGCGACCGATCCGCTCAGCCTCGCCGCCCAGGTCGGTACCGACGTGCCGGCGTTCACGGCGCAGGTGAACCAGATTGCCGACGCGCTGTGGCACAGCTTCCGCCGCGGTGGAATCGTGAGCGAGCCGGCGAACGGGTCTCCGACGTACGTCGGGATGCCCACGTGCGTCGGCCTGGACACGGGCTTGCCGACCGGCTCACGCACGCCGAACCCATTCACGCTCACGTTGCCGCTGGCCTTGAGCGGCGTCGCAGGCCAGCTTCCCGTCGCTGTGTCCGGCCGCGTTGCGGTGTCCATCGTTGCCGATGGCGTGCAGTGGAACTTCCATGACCCGTCAGGGGACACGACCGTTCACGGCCAGGGATCTGCGGATCCGTCAGCGCCCAATGGGACGCCCACCTACGATGCCGCCACAGGTACATGGCCGGACGCGGACGCAAAGTGCACCGTGTACCACCAGTACCGCAGCCTCGCCCCGGCTCCCGGCGTGATCATCACCGCGACCGAGCACTTCCACATCGAGGTGTCCGGCGTGTACAGCACCGGCGCTGCCTCGCCCGTCGACTTCGCGTACGTCTACGAGCCTCCCGACTCGCCGGTGACCTGGACCACGGGGCCGTATCCCGTCTACCAGATCGAGGCCGTCCCCTACGCGCCAACCCCCTGACTCACGGACCCGAAGGCTGGTCGGCGCTGTGCCCGGTCGCCGCGTTCGCGATGTTCCCGGCGACCACGGCGATGGTGTGGTCGAGGTCAAACGGCTCTCCGCCCCCGCCGGCTGCAGCGGTCGCCGCGGTGATTGGCACGGTGTCCCGAAGCCACGGCATCTGCGCCGCCTCGACATCGCTGGGTGCGGAGGTCCGCTGCACGCTGATCGTTCGGCCCTCAGCAGTCTCGAACGTGAAGTCGCCGCCGGCCTGCGAGGCGGCGTCCCGGGCGACGATGCGGAACGCGCCCTCGTGGTGGCGGTGGTGGTGGAAGCGGCAGAGCGAGACCAGGTTGGTCATCTCGGTGCGGCCGCCATCGACCCAGTGCACGACGTGGTGCCCCTCGGTGTCCGCGGCCGGCACGCCGCACCCGGGGTACCGGCAACCCTGGTCGCGGAGCTGGAGCAGGCGACGCATCCGCCCCGACACCACCCGGCGCGAACGGCCGACATCGAGCGGCACCCCGTTCCGCTCCAGGACGGTGACCACGTCAGCATCACAGCCCACGCGCCGGGCGGCGGCAACCGAGATCGCCGGACCGTCTTCGAGGTGGCAGCGACCCCCGGTGTCGGCGCCCGACAGGGTGTCGGCGTCGACATGCACAACGAGCCCCGCCGGCGCAGCGCCCTGCCGCGGGGCCCCGGCGGCATCCGCCAGCCAACCCTCGCAGATGTGCACCAGCGCGTCCGCACGACGCGCGCCGTGGGGATTCTCGACCTCGACCTCCCGCAGGGGTCGTCAAGCCGTTGCCGTTGAGGCGTTCGGCGTCGACGACCGCGAAACCGCGGACTCGATGGCATTGAGAACCAGGCGGCCCTCCTCTGGAGGCAGGGTGGCGTAGAGCGCTAGCATGCCGTCGTCGTCCAGCCACCATGAGACGAGACGGCGGCGCGCTCGCTGCAGGGCGGCCCGGTTGGGATCGTCCACGGCGATCGATCGGCGGAACTGCCGGCAGATCCGCCACAGCTGCGAACCCGATGCCTCCAGGGCGAGCTGGAGCCAGATCGCTTCATCGTTGGCGGCTGCAACGTGGGTCATCGCACGCACCTTGTCGAACGACAGCCGGCCCGCCGCGAACGCCTCGTGGATGAGTGGCAACGTGCGGAGCGCGTGACCGACGCGCAGCATCTCGCGCGCATTCCAGAGGTCGATGCCGGTTGCGATGGTCAGCCAGTGCGCGCAGCTGCGCAGGCCGATGCCGGCCCACTCTTGCGAACTCATCGTAGGCACTCGCCATGTCGACGAACTGCGCGGTGGCGGCGTGCAAACGCCCTGCCATCACACCAATCTGCACATCCAGGCTCTCGTCCACAGCGGCACCAATTGTACCGAACACATGTTCGCCAATCAAGCATTTCCGGCGGACACGGCACGCCCAATGCGCGGCGCACTCGCAAGCCCACAGACACCAAGTGTCAGACCGGCGGTGGAGCAACCCCGCTGAGCACCACGCGCACGTGCTCGACGTCGCGGCCGATCTGCGCCACCAGCTCCTCCACCGACGCGTACGCGCGCTCCTCGCGCAGTCGCTCCACGAACACGGCGCGCACCTCGCGGCCGTACAGGTCGCCGGAGTAGTCGAGGAGAAACGCCTCCACCGTCAGCCGGTCGCCACCAAACGTCGGCCGGTAGCCGACGTTCGTGGCCGCCGCGTGCCAGGCGCCGTCGACGCGCACCCACATCGCGTACACGCCCGGGCGCGGGCAGGCACTTCTCCGCCGCGATCGACAGGTTCGCGGTGGGGAACCCGAGGTGACGGCCCACCTCCTCGCCGTGCTCAACAACCGCGTCCATGAAGTAAGGCCGCCCGAGCAGGACAGCCGCGCCGGCGACGTCGCCCGTCGGCCAGCAGCGAGCGGACCCGCGACGACGACACCACCTCGTCTCCCACCCGCACCGCGTCGACAACCACCACCGGGAACCCATGCCGGTCGCCGTAGTCCCGCAGGAAGGCGATGTCGCCCTGCCGCTTATGGCCGAGCGCGAAGTCATGACCGACCACCAGCGCGCGCAGGTCGAACGCGTCGCGCAGCATGTCGCAGAACTGCTCGGCCCCCCACCTGCTCACCGTCGCGCGTGAAGGGCAGCACCACCAGGCGGTCGAGCCCCTCAGCCGCAAGCAGGTCCTGCTTCTCAGCCACGGTTGTCAGCGACTGCGGGCAGCGAGCAGGGTCGAGGACGCAGCGCGGGTGCGGGTCGAATGTCAGCAACGCGCTCTGGGCGCCCAACGCCGCGGCCTTCGACCGCACCACCGACAGCAGCGCGACGTGCCCGAGGTGGACGCCGTCGAAGTTGCCGATGGTGAGCACGACGGGTGCGTCGCCGTCGCGCCTGGCGCCCAAACCGCTGTCGACGCGCATCTCGTTAGCTGTTCAGGACCTTCGTCGGTCGCATCAGGTTGCCGGCGATCTCGCCGATCGCGATGAGCCGGCCGTCCGAGCTGTGCACCCGGCACTGGTTGCCCGCGGTCAGCTCCGGGACGCGCGGAAGCCACACCGACTGGCCCCGCCCGATCATGGTCGCCTGCTGCGGTGCCAGGTCCACGCGCGGCAGGAAGGCGACGGCGCTGTCGAGCGGCAGCAGCGCGGCTGCCGGGTCCGGCGTACTCCGCAAGCGCCTCAGGCGTGACGGCGTCCTCGATCCGCAGCGGACCGTACGCAGTCCGCGACAGCCACGACAGCAGCGCGCTCCGTTCCGAGGCGCTCTCCGATGTCGGCGGCCAGCACGCGCATGTACGCGCCCTTCCCGCTCACCACGACGAGGTCGGCCTCGGCGCGCGCACCCGGGCGGAAGGCGGTCACCTCGATGCTCTCGATCCGTACCGTGCGCGCCTTGCGCTCGACCTCCTGGCCGCTGCGCGCCAGCTCATAGAGATGCTTGCCCTCGTGACGGACGGCGGAATGCATCGGCGGCACCTGCTCGATGTCGCCGACAAACTCGCAGCGTGGCCAGGCGGACGTCCGCCTCGGTGACCGCGGACGCGTCGTGCTCGCCGCTGATCGTGCCCTCGATGTCGAGGGTGTCGCTGGTCTCGCCGAGGCGAACGACGCACCGGTAGGTCTTGCTCTGCTGATGGAAGTAGTCGACCAGCCGCGTTGCCTGGCCGACGCACACGGGCAGGAGCCCGGTCGCCGTGGGGTCGAGCGTGCCGGCGTGGCCGACGCGGCGCTCATCGAAGATGCGGCGCACCGCCCGCACGGCATCGAAGGAGGTCATGCCGGCGGGCTTGTCGATGGCGAGGATGCCGCTGCGGGTCGTCGTGGCGGTACGCGGCCCCGCCAGCGATCGGGGTCACCTCGACGACCGCAGCAGCTCCCGCGCCACGTCGAGGACGCGCGGCTCGAACACCGCGAGCGGTTCGCGCAGCTCCGCCCCTGCCGCACGATGATGGCCTCCCCCGCCGAACGGCCGGCAGACCGCGGTGGCGTCGTATGGATCACGGGTGCGCACGCTCACCTTGGTGACGCCGGGCGAGTTCTCCTTGAACAGCAGCGCGATCTCCATGGTGTCGATGCTCTGCAGCTGGTCGATCACGCCCTCGGACTCCATCATGTCGGCGCCGGTCTCCTCGAGCATCGCCTGGGTGATCTGCGACCACACCAGCCGGCCCTCGAACTCTGTGTGCAGGCGCGCCACCGCGAGGCCTTCGAGCTTGATCTGCGGAACGGAGCGCGACTTGTAGCTCTTCAGCGCCACCCACCCCGGGTTGGCGCCGGCGGCGACCAGGTCGGCGCCGAGGCGGAGCGCTGTCTCGGAGGTGTTCTCGTGGCGGAAGCCGCCCGTGTCGGTGAAGAGGGCGGCGTACAGGTTGGTGGCGACGTCGGCGGTGATCGGCGCCCCGAGGCTGGTGAGCAGGCCGTACACCACCTGGCCGGTCGCGCTGGCCGTGGCCTCGATGAGGTTGATGCGTGCCGAAGCCCTCGTTGCTGACGTGGTGGTCGATGTTCACCACGGTGTCCGTCCTGCTGATCAGCTCCTGCTTGTCGCCGAAGCGCGCGACGGTCGCGCAGTCGAACGTGAAGAGCGCGTCGATCGTCGCCGGTGTCCGCGGAGATGGTGTCGAACCCGGGGAGGTATTCGAGCATCCGCGGCACCGGCGAGGGCACGACCACGCGCACGTCGCGACCCATGGCCCGCAGTCGAGAGCGCGAAACCGAGGGCCGAGCCGAGGCTGTCGGCGTCGGCGTCCCGGTGGGCCAGGCAGACGATGACGCGCGAGCGGTCGAGGATCTCGCGGATGTCGCCGACGACGTCCTCGAGCCGCGGCCAGCCGGCGGTGACGGCGGTCATTCGGCCACCTCGGCGACCGGGTCGACGCATCGCTGCGGCGGATCGAGCTCGCGCAGCACGCTGGCGATGTGGACGCTGTAGGCGATCAACTCGTCGAGCTCGAAGCGCAGCTTCGGTGGGGTCTTGAGGTTCTCGAGCCTCTCGCCGAGCTGGCCGCGAAGGTAGCCCTCGGCGTGGCGCAGGGCGGTGACCACCGCGCGGCGCTCGCGCTCGTCGCCGACGGCGCTGACCATGACGCGCGCGCTCTTCATGTCGCGGGCCAGCTTCACCTCGCTGATCGACGCCATCCGCACGCGGGGATCCTTCATGTCGATCAGCATCATCTGCGAGATCTCCTGGCGCAGCTGCTCGGCGACGCGCTCGCTCCGCGGCGGCCGCGGCGCCGTGCTGAGCGTGGCTGTGGAAGCTGGTGGTCATGACCGCGGTCGCCGCCCGCCGGGACGAGCCGATGCGGCACTCACAGGTTCTGCTGCTCGACCGTGTACGCCTCGAGGATGTCGCCCACCGCGAAGTCGCCGAAGTCCTCCAGGGTGATGCCGCAGTCGTAGCCTCGGGCCACCTCGCGGACGTCGTCCTTGAACCGCTTGAGGACGGCGATGCGGCTGCGCGCGATCTGCTTGCCGTCGCGCAGCACGGTGCAGATGGAGTTGCGCGGGATGCGGCCGTCGACGACGTGCGAGCCGGCGATGGCCGGCCTGCCGTCGACGGTGAACACCTGGCGAACCTCGGCGCGGCCCTGGAAGACGTCGACGAAGGTGGGCTCGTACAGGCCCTTGATGGCCTTCTCGATGTCGTCGGTGACCTGGTAGATGACGTCGTAGTAGCGGACGTCGACGCCCTGGGTGTCGGCGGCGACCTTGGCGCGGTCGTCGGGCCGCACGTTGAAGCCGATCACGATCGAGTCGGTCACCGCGGCGAGGTTGACGTCGGCCTCGCCGACAGGGCCCACCCCGGAGGCGACGATGACCACCTTGACGTTGGGGTCCTCGATCTTCTCGATCTGGCCGCGCAGCGCCTCGAGCGAGCCGTTGGCCTCGGCCTTGACGATCACGTTGAGGGCCTTGACCGAGCCCTCGGCCACCTGGGAGGCCAGGTCGGCGAGGGTGATCCGCCGCACCGGCTGCGCCTGCTGCTGCTTGGCGGCGAAGCCGCGCTCCTCGGCGAGCGACCGCGCGCTGCGCTCGTTGGCCATCACCTGGAACACGTCGCCCGCCTCGGCGACGCCGGACAGCCCGGTGACCACCGCCGGCGCGCTCGGGCCGGCCTGCTGCAGCCGCTCGCCGCGCTCGTCGAGCAGCGCGCGGATCGCGGCCGTACACCTGGCCGGCGACGATGTAGTCGCCCACCTTGCAGGGTGCCGTTCTGCACCAGGACGGTGGCCACCGGGCCGCGCCCGGGGTCGCGGTGCGAACTCGATCACCGTTCCCACGGCGCTGCGCCTTGGGGTCGGCCTTGGGCTCGACCTCGGCGTCGGCGGTGAGCAGGATCATGTCGAGCAGGTCGGTCACGCCCTCGCCGGTCTTGGCGCTGGTGCGAACCACGGTGACGTCACCGCCGTAGTCACTGCTGACCAGGCCGCGGTCGGCGAGCTGCTGGAGGATGCGGTCGGGGTTGGCGCCGTCCTTGTCGATCTTGTTGAGCGCCACGATGATCGGCACCTCGGCGCTGCGGACGTGCTGGATCGCCTCCTCCGTCTGGGGCATGACGCCGTCGTCGGCGGCGACCACGAGGACGGCGATGTCGGTGACGTCCGCGCCGCGAGCGCGCATGGCGGTGAACGCCTCGTGGCCCGGGCGTGTCGATGAAGGTGATCCGGCGGCCGTTCTTCTCGACCTGGTAGGCGCCGATCTTCTGGGTGATCCCGCCGGCCTCGCCGGAGGCGACGGCGGTCTCGCGGATGGCGTCGAGCAGCGAGGTCTTGCCGTGGTCGACGTGGCCGAGCACGGTGACCACCGGCGGTCGCGGCACCAGCGTCGCCGGGTCGGCGCCCGACTGGTCGAGGAGTGGGTTGCGCCGCCTGATCGAGGCCGGGGCGGTAGCGGCCGCAGCCTCCTCGCTCTCGGCCTCGAACCCGAAGTGATCGGCGGCCAGCGCGGCGGTGTCGAAGTCGACCGACTGGTTGAGGGTGGCCATGACGCCGTTGCCCATCAGGTACTTGATGAGCTCCGATCCGGAGACCGACAGGCGTTCGGCGAGCTCCTTGACCGGCACCGTGGCCGGCAGCGAGAGCTTCTTCACCGTGGCGATGGCTGGACCTCCTGTCTGAGCGCCTCGAGGGCTGGCGCTCAGTTCCTCGTAGTTGATGACATCTTCCCCGACCCGCAGGGAACGCGTCAGTGCCCGCCGGCGCCGTGCCTGCGCCAGGCAGTCGCTGCCGTCCGCGCAGAGGTAGGCTCCCCGGCCGGGAAGCTGGTTGCGAGCATCAAGAGTAACCTGTCCGCCGCTTCCGAGGGCGAGCCGGACCAGCTCGGGCCGGCTCCGCACCCTCCGGCAGCCGACGCAGCTGCGCTCGGGCACGTGGGGGCTCACCCGGCCTGCTCGGCGGCGACCACGTCGATCCGCCAGCCGCACAGCCGGGCGACCAGCCGGGCGTTGTCGCCTCCCCTGCCGATGGCCAGGGAGAGCTGGTCGGGGTCGGCCGTGACCCTGGCGGTGCGCGTCGCCTCATCGAGGTCGACCCTGCGGACGGTGGCCGGCGCCAGCGCGTTGGCGATGTAGGTGGCCTGGTCGTCCGACCAGACCACGATCTGCACCTGCTCCCCGCCCAGCACGGAGGTGATCGCCTGGTGCCGGACCCCGCGCGGGCCGATGCAGGCGCCCCGGGCGTCGACGGCGGGGTCGGCCGCCTCCACGGCCACCTTGCTGCGCCTGCCCGCCTCGCGGACGATCCCGCGGACCAGCACCTGGCCGTTGGCCACCTCGGGCACCTCCTGCTCGAGGAGAAGCCGGAGCAGCTGCGGGTGCGAGCGGGAGACGACGACCACGGCGTCCTGGCTGCGCCTCCGGCCCTCGAGCACCATCACCTTGAGGTGCTGGCCGGGGACCAGCTCCTCGCGTGGCGATCTGCTCCTCAGGCGGCAGCAGGACGCGCATCTCCCCGGCGCGCAGGTACCACACCGACCCCTGGTGGGTGTCGACGATGGTGTCGATGAGCTCGCCGCGGCGCAGCGAGGCCTCGCGGAGCACCCGGTCCTTGCCCGCCTCGCGCAGCGCCGTCGCCACCGCCGCACGGGCTGCCTGCGCGGCCTGGCGCGGGAAGTCGGGGACACCGACGTCGACGGCCAGCTCCTCGCCGTCCGGCCCGTACCTGTACATGGTGCAGCTGCCCGAGAGCAGGTCGACGCGCGCATGCACCGAGCCGTCGTCGTCCACCACCCGGCGGTAGGTCTCGACGAATGCCGACTCGAAGAGCGCGGCGAGGCGTTCGTCGCTGAGCGCGGTGGTCTCGCGAAGCGTGGCGATGGCGCCGTCGAGCGGGGTCGCGGCGGGGTCGGTCACGGTCAGATGTCGACGACGATCCGGGCGGCGATGACGTCGCCGCGAGCGATGGTGGTGAGCCGGCGACGGTGACGATCGCGGGCCTCGATCTCCGCGCTGGCGTCATCGAGGTGGAGCAGGCGGCCCTCACGATCATCTCCGCCTCGCCGCTGCGCACGCGCACGTTGACCCGCCGTCCCACCGCGGACTGCCACTCCAGCTCGGTGCGCAGCGGCCGCTCGGCCCCCGGTGAGGAGACCTCGAGCGCGTAGCGCCCGGCGATGGGGTCGTACGCGTCGAGCACCGCGCCGACCACGTGGGAGACGCGCTCGCAGTCGTCGAGGCTGACCCCGCGCGCGGAGTCGATGACCAGCCGCAGCACGCTGCTCCGGCCCGGTCGCCACTGCAGGTCGACGAGGTCGAGCCCGAGGTGGCTCAGGGATGGCTGCACCAGCTCGGTGAGCTGCTCTGTCGAGACCGTATTCATGTGTTCACGCTGGTCGCGTCAGGCGGCGCGAGCCACCCTCCGCTGCGACCCCGGCGGCGGCGCGCCGCCGGCGCGCATCGCCGACGCCTTCTGCCACGCGACCAGCAGCGTGCTGGCGTTGAAGATCGAGCTGTAGGTGCCGGTGACGATCCCGATGAGCAGCGCCAGCACGAAGCCGGTGATGGTCGAGCCGCCGAAGAGGACCAGCGCGAGCAGCACGAAGACGACGGTCAGCGACGTGTTGAGCGAGCGCGTCATGGTCTGCACGGTGGAGAGGTTGATCACCTGGTCGAAGGTGAGCCGCGGTCCGAACCTGAGGTTCTCGCGGACGCGGTCGAACACGACGATGGTGTCGTGGATGGAGAACGCCACCGACGTCAGGATGGCGGTGACGAACAGAGTGTCCACCTCGCCGAGGCTGCTGAAGTGGCCGAGGATCGCCCATATGCCGGCCAGCACGAAGACGTCGTGGAGCAGCTTGAAGAACGCGCACGCGGAGAACCTCCACGCCGAGATGGCGCGCTGACGCCGGAACGCCAGCGCCAGGTAGATGGCGATCAGGGCGGAGGCGACGAGGATGAGGATGATGGCGCTGCGCACCAGGTCGGAGGCGACGCTCGGCCCGATGAACTGTTCCTGGATGTCGGGGTTGTGCGTCTTCGGGTCGGTGGGGATCCCGTAGGCGTTGCTGAGCGCCGTCTGGACGGCGTCGACGGGATCCTTGCCTCCGCTGGCCGAGCCCGGTAGGAAGCTGATCTCGTAGCGGTTGCCGGTCTGCGCCTGGATCTGCGGCTCCAGGGCGCCGATCGCCGAGTTCACCGTGGTCGCCACCTGTGCCTGCGTGGTCGGGTGCACCAGGGCCACGTCGACCTTGTAGCCGCCGCGGAAATCGAGGCCGAGCCGGAATCCCCAGAAGATGATCGCCAGGATCCCGGGGATGATGATCGCCAGCGACCCGGCGAAGTACCAGTTGCGCGAGCGCACGATGTCGAACTTGCCGCGCGGCGGCTTCTGCTCGTACTCCTCGTGGATCTGGGTGTACAGCGTGGGGTTGCGGCCGAGGCGCAGGCGCAGCGCGGCGGCGAGGAGCGCGCGGGTCACGGTCACGGCGCTGAAGAAGCTCACCGCGACGCCGATGCCGAGCGTGATCGCGAACCCGCGCACCACGTCGGTGCCGAGGATCGCCAGGACCAGGCAGGCGATGATCGTCGACACGTTGCTGTCGCGGATGGCCGGGAACGCGCGCCTGAACCCGGTGTCCACAGCCGGGCCCACGCTGCGCCCATGGCGTAACTCATCACGTGTTCGCTCGAAGATGAGCACGTTGGCGTCGACCGCCATGCCCACGCTCAGCACGAAGCCGGCCAGGGCGGCCAGCGATATGGTGACCCCGATCACCTTGAAGAGAGCCAGCACGATGGCGCCGTAGGCGATCAACGCGATGCACGCCAGCAGTCCCGGGAAGCGGTAGTAGCCGATCATGAACAGCACGATGATCAGCAGCCCGACGGCGCCGGCGATGAGGCTTCGCTGCACGGTCTGCTGACCGAGCGTGGCGCTGACCACGTTGGCCTGGACGGTGCCGATCTCGGCGGGAAGCGCGCCCGCGGAGATGTCGCTGGCCAGCGCCTGCGCCGCCTGGCTGGTGAAGCCGCCGGTGATCTGCGTGTTGTTGCTCGACGGCTGCTGGACCACCGGCGCGGTGATGATGTCCTTGTCCAGGAAGATGGCCACCTGCGCCTGCGCCGGCGGCGCCGTCGGGCTCTGCTGCGTGAAGGCGTACGCGGCGGTGGTGATCTTGTTCCACTCGGTGGCGCCGGCGTCGTTGAAGGTGATGTTGACCGCGATGCCGCCCGTCGAGTCGGTCCCGACGTCCGCGGAGGTCACGTCGCTGGCGTCCAGCGCGTCGTCGATCTTCCAGTGGAAGCCGGCCGGGTACAGCTGCGGGTTGCCGAACTGGGCGACGTCGTAGAGGTTCTCCTGGTCGGCGAGGAACTGCGGGTCACCGGGGTTGGGCGCGCCCGCCACCGCGGTGGCGAAGTGCAGCTTCGAGGTGGTCCCCACCGTCGCCTTGGCCTGGTCGATGCCGACGCCCGGGAGCTGGATGAGGATCTGGTCGGAGCCCTGGGCCGACACCTTGCCCTCGGTGACGCCGAGCCCGTTGACGCGGGCTGTCAGCAGCGGGATCGTCTTGTCGCGGGCATCGCTGACGGTCTGTCCCTTGGGGCCGTTGCGGCAGCCCACGCTCGGCGGGTCGTTGAAGCCGTGACAGACCTCGACGACCAGCTCGGTGCCACCAACCAGGTCGAGCCCCTTGACGAAGGTGATCGGGTGGCCGCCGATGTTCGGGATGGTGGTCAGCTTCTGCGGGAGGGGCTGGTGGACCACCACGTACCTGTAGAACAGGCTGTACCCGTCGATGAACAGCGCGGCGAGCACGATGAGCAGGACGATGATGATGCGCACACGGGTGACGCGAAGGAAGAAATCAGCCACGACGGCCGAGTGTACCCGGCATCCGAGCTGACCCGGCCCTCCTGAGCGGGCGTGGCGGCGCCGTGGCGTCGTCGAGCTCGAGGCCATCGGCGCCGTCCTCGCCGGGCTGAAGCCGCGAGTCGACGTCCGCGCGGAAGGCGTCGAACCGGCCGTCCTTGATGGCCTCGCGGGCTCCCGCCATCAGCGCGCTGAGGTGGGTGACGTTGTGGAGGCTGAGCAGGCGGTGGCCGAGGATCTCGCCGGCCGCGATCAGGTGGCGGAGGTACGCGCGCGAGAAGCGCCGGCACGCCATGCACGGACAGCCCTCGACGAGCGGTCGCAGGTCGTCCCGGTAGGCGGCGCGGCGCAGGGGCAGGCGCCCGTCCGGGGTCATCGCCGCCCCGGTGCGCGCCAGCCGCGTCGGTGCCACGCAGTCGAACATGTCGATGCCCAGCGCGACCATGGTGAGCAGCTCGCGGTCCGTTCCCAGGCCCATGAAATAACGAGGTCGGTCCTGCGGAAGCTCGGCGACCGACAGCGCCGTCATCGCCTCCATCAGCTCCAGCGGCTCGCCGACGGAGAGGCCACCGACCGCGACACCGTCGAAGTCCAGGCCGGCGATGTGAGCGGCCGACGAGCTCCGCGCGCGCTCGTCGAAACCGCCCTGGCAGATGCCGAACAGCAGCCGTCCGCCACCCGGGTGCACCGCACGGCAGCGCGCCGCCCAGAGGTGGGTGCGACCCGTCGCCAACTCGGTCTCGGCGGCCGAGCTGCCCCATCGGACCGGTTGGTCGAGGCACATCACGATGTCGGCGTCCAGCCTCGCCTGGAGGCTCACGGCGTCCTCGGGAGTCACCACCAGCTGGTTGCCGTCGTACGGTGAGACGAACGTGGCCGCGTCATCGTCGACGGCGGTGACGTTGCGCAGGCTGACCAGCTGGAAGCCGCCGCTGTCGGTGAGGATGGGCCCGTCCCAGCCCATGTATCGGTGCAGGCCGCCGGCCCGCTCGATGAGGTCGACCCCGGGTCGGAGCGCGAGGTGGTAGGCGTTGCAGAGCACGATGTCGGCGCCGCAGGCGCGCACCTCGTCGGGGTCGAGCGACTTGACCGTCGCGTGCGTGCCCACCGGCATGAAGGCGGGGGTTCGCACCTCGCCATGGAGCGTGAGCAGCCGGCCAGTGCGCGCCGCCCCATCGCGGGCCTCGATGATCAGGGCGCTCACCCTGCGGCGCCGTCCCGCCAGCAGAGCATGCAGTCCCCGAAGCTGAGGAAGCGGTACCCGGTGGACAGCGCGTGCGCGTACGCACGACGCCAGGTGTCGTCGCCGGAGAACGCGGCCAGCAACACCAGCAGCGACGAGCGCGGCTGGTGGAAGTTGGTGAGCAGCCCGTCGACGACGCGGAACCGATGCCCGGGGACGATGAACAGTTCGGTCGACAGCGTCCCGGGCTGCAGCGCTCCCCGGTCATCGACGTGCAACTCGAGGGTGCGCACCACTGTGGTGCCGACAGCGATGACGCGTCCTCCATCGTCGTGCACCGCCTTGACCTGCGCCGCGGTCGCGGCCGGCAGCGTGCACCGCTCGGCGTGCATGCGATGGCTGCGCACGTCGGCCGCCGTGATCGGCGCGAAGGTGCCGAGGCCAACGTCGAGCTGGAGCGTCGCCCAGCCGATCCCCCGCTGCGCGAGCGCCTCGCGCACGCGCGGCGTGAAGTGCAGGCCGGCCGTCGGCGCCGCCGCCGAAGCCGGGTCACCGGCGGCGTACACGGTCTGGTACCGCGAGGGGTCATCGAGCGGCGTGCGGATGTAGGGCGGCAGCGGTGCTTCGCCGATCCTCGCGATCAGCCCCTCGACGTCGCCATCGCCGGCGAGGCTCACCAGGCGTGCACCCGGGTGGCCCGGCGCCGGCCCGGCCACGGTGACGCGCAGCTCGCCGGCGACCGTCACGGTGGCGCCCTCGCGCAACCGCCGGCCCGGGCGCACCAGCGCGGTGAATCGACGGCCGTCGAGCCGCTCGAGAAGGAGGATCTCCGCGGGTCCGCCGTCGTCCCTGGTGCCGCGCAGCCGCGCCGCCCGCACGCGGGTGTCGTTGGCAACCAGGAGGTCGCCGGGACGGAGCAGCCCGGGCAGGTCGGTGAACCCGTGGTCGGCAAACGCGCCACCCGGCTCGACGTGGAGCAGCCGGGACGCGTCGCGAGGGTCGAGCGGTGACTGGGCGATGCGGCCGGCGGGGAGCTCGTAGTCGAACAGGTCGGCAGACAGCCCCGGCGCGCGGTCGCGCGTCTCCTCGCTCACCACTGGCATGGCGCGACTAACTGAAGAGCGACGTCTGGCTGTCGTCGGACCCGACCGTCCCCGGTGGGACCGCGAGGCCGAGGTGCTGGTAGGCCCGCGCCGTCGGGACTCGCCCGCGAGGTGTGCGAGCCAGCATGCCGAGCCGGATCAGGTACGGCTCCACCACGTCCTCGATCGTCTCCGGCTCCTCCTGCACGCTGACCGCGATGGTCTGCGCACCGACCGGGTGGCCACGCAGTGGACCGCACAACGCCGCGAGCACGCGCCGGTCCATCTCGTCGAGCCCGGCCGCGTCGATGCCGAGCATGTCGAGCGCGGCGGTGGCGGCGGCGACGTCGATGTGGCCGGCGGCGCGCACCTGCGCATAGTCGCGGGCGCGCCGCAGGAGCCGGTTGGCGACACGGGGCGTGCCGCGCGCACGCGACGCCAGCAGCGCGGCTCCGTCGTCATCGATGGCGATCTTCAGGAGGCGCGCGCTGCGCCTGATGATGTCGGTCAGCTCGCCGACGTCGTAGTAGTCGAGCCGGAACGTGACCCCGAAGCGGTCGCGCAGCGGACCGCCGAGCGCCCCGGCGCGCGTGGTCGCGGCGATGACCGTGAAGCGGTTGAGGCTGAGCCGCAGCGTCTGCGCCCCGGCGCCGCGGCCGGCGACGAAGTCGAAGGCGAGGTCCTCCATCGCCGGGTAGAGCGCCTCCTCGACGGCGTGGTTGAGGCGGTGGACCTCGTCGATGAAGAAGACGTCGCGGTCGTTGAGCGAGGTGAGGATCGAGGCGAGCATTCCCTGGTGCTCGAGCGCCGGGCCCGACGTGAGCCGCGCCTGCACGCCCATCTCGGTGGCGATGATCTGGGCCAGGGTGGTCTTGCCTAGGCCCGGCGGGCCGTACAGGAGGATGTGGTCGATCGGCTCGCCGCGTCCGCGCGCCGCCTCCACCAGCACACGCACCTGCTCGTGGATCCCGGCCTGTCCGACGAAATCGTCGAGGCGCTGCGGCCGCAGGGCGACCTCGGCAGCGTGCTCCTCCTCCACCTCGAGCGGCGTCACCACGCGGGTCTCGTCCATCAGCCGGCCGGCACCATGTCGAGGCGGCGCAGCGCCGCCGCCACCAGCGCGGCGACGTCGAGCGCGTCGGTGCCCTCGCTGACCGCAGCTTTGACCGCCTCGCGCGCGGCCGCCTCGCGAAAGCCCATGGTGGCGAGGCCGTCCACTGCGGCGCGGATCGCCTGGTCGGCCGCGGCCTCGGCCGGTGTGGCGCGGTCGCCGGGCAGGGCGAGGCCGTCGAGCTTGTCGCGCAGCTCGAGCACCACGCGCTCCGCGGTCTTGGCGCCGATGCCGGGGACGGTGGCGACCATGGCGGCGTCGCCGCTGCGCAGGGCACGCACCATGGTGGCCAGGTCGGCGCGTCCCAGGATCCCCAGCGCCGCCTTGGGCCCGATGCGTTCGACGGCGATGAGCAGGCGGAAGAGTCGCAGCTCCTCTGCGCTGGTGAACCCGTACAGCCGGATGGCATCCGCGCTCACCGAGGTGTGCACGTGCAGGGTGACGTCCCCGGGGCTGCCGTGCAGCGCCACGGCGGTGCGCAGGTGACATTGCACCGCGTACCCGACACCGTTGACGTCGACGGTCACCACGTCGTCGTCGACGCCGGCGATGCGGCCGCGCAACATCGCGATCACCGTGCCGCTGCCTCCATGCGCGCGCGCGCCGCGGCAACCGCTGTGTCGAGCGCGGTCACCGCGGCGCGTGAGCTCTGACCACGCACGCGCAGGGTCAGGGCGGAACGATGGTGATGGCACACGGCGATCGCGCAGGCGTCGGCGACGTCGTCGGGCCCGTCGATGCGCTCGACGGAGAGCAGCTGCCTGGTCATGCGCTGCACCTGTGGCTTGCGGGCTGCGCCGTAGCCGGCCACCGCCTCCTTGACCTCGTTGGGCGTGTACTCGAAGACCGGGACCGCGGCGCCGGCCAGCGCGCAGAGAAGCACTCCGCGCGCCTCGCTGACCCGCATCGCGGTGCTGCGGTTGGTGGAGAAGAAGAGTCGCTCGACCGCGGCAGAGGAGGGCCGGAACTCGCCCACCACCGCGGTCATCAGACCGGAGAGCAGGAAGAGACGCTCGGCGTCGTCGACGCCGGCCGGTGTGCTGAGGCAGCTGCTGTGTACCAGGGTGAGCGCTCCGGGTCCGCCGTCCACGACGGCGACGCCGGTGCGGCCCAGTCCCGGATCGACGCCCAGGACGCGCACCCGGTCAGCCGACCAACTCGAGGACGTCGTCAGGGATCTCGGCGTTGGCGTAGACCTGCTGGACGTCGTCGTCCTCCTCGAGAGCGTCGAGAAGTCGAAGCACGGCAGCGGCCTGCTTTGCATCCAGCGTCACCGAGGTGCTCGGGTTCATGGTCACCTCGCCGAAGTCGACCGTGAGCCCGGCGGCCTCGATCGCGGAACGTGCCGACTCGAAGCTGGCCGGGTTCACCGTGACCACCACGGCGTCGTCGTCGACGCTGATGTCACCGTCCGCCCCCACGTCGACGACCTCGAGCAGCTCGAGGGCGAGCTCCTCGGGGTCCCTCGCACCCGCCGTGACACGAAGCACGCCCTGCTGGGTGAACATCCAGCCCACGCTGTTGGTCTCGCCGAGCGAGCCGCCCGAGCGGGTGAAGAGGTTGCGGATCGCCGCCACCGTGCGGTTGCGGTTGTCCGACAGCACGTCGACCATCACCGCCACCCCATGCGGTCCGTAGCCCTCGTAGCGGATCTCCTCGAGCTGCGCTCCCTCCTTGCCGCCGGCGCCGCGCTGGATGGCCCGCTCGATGTTGTCGGCGGGCATGTTGACCTCGCGCGCCTTCTGCATCGCGAGGCGCAGCCGGAAGTTCGAGGTCGGGTCTGGTCCTCCCTCGCGCGCCGCCACCGACAGCTCGCGAGCGACCTTGGTGAAGGCCTGGCCACGCTTGGCGTCGACGATCGCCTTCTTGTGCTTGATCCCCGCCCACTTGCTGTGACCGGACATGTGTCCTCCGTTGCCGAACAGGCGTTTGCCATTGTATTGCGGGTGCGGGCCCCAGTCTATGAGTTCGCGGAGCGGGCCGCCGTGACGGATCGCCGGCCGGTCTTGACTACCGCCCGGCCAGCGGTATCCTGAGGGTACGGAACCGACTGCATACGGAGGACAACTTCACGATGCGTACGGTCTTCCAACTTCTCCGGCACACGCGAGCCGAGACTTAAGGCCCGGGCTCGGGTCGCACAGCGCGCCCGCTCGGATGCGCCACCGTTGAACCCCGGCCACGCGGCCGGGAGGTTCCGGTACCGGTTGGAACGGCGCGGGGCGGCACGATCGGCGCGACGAAAGCTCCGGGCTGGCCAGCCGGCACCCCGATGGGGTGCCCCAAAGATTGAGCCCGGCTTATTCGCCGGGCCGCCGACTTGGATCGGCAGAAAACCGGGGACCGGCCACAGCGCCGGTCCCTTTCTTTGTGGCCATCGCGCGGGACACTGCGGGGTGGCCTGTCCACCAGAACCGCAGCGGCAGGTCGGTGGCGCGGCTGATGCCCACGCGCACGCCCGTCGACACGGGGACGTCCTGTGAGCGAGCCTCGAGGTGCACACGCCCCTGCCGGCACAGGTCCGCCCCGTTGTCGGAAGCACCGATCGCCAGGCCTCGGCAGAGGTTCCCGGGTCCGCTCAGCAACCGGGCAAACGGCTGCGCGGCGCCGCGCCGGCTTCGCACCGCCGTCTCGCCACCGACCACCACCGCCGCCCGCAGCAGCACCGCGGCGGCGGTCCCGTCGGGGGCGCAGACCACGTTGGCGCAGTGGTGCATGCCGTAGCTGAGGTAGACGTAGAGGTGTCCCGGCTCACCGAACATGATCGCGGCGCGCTGAGTCGGGCCACGGAACGCGTGGGAGGCGGGGTCGTCGCGGCCGAGGTAGGCCTCCACCTCGACGAGTCGCGCACGGACCTCGTTGGCGGTGCCCGGGTCGGCGACGATGTCGGCACCGATGAGGTCATGCGCGACCGCGACCGCGCCGCGCGCGAGGAACCCCCGGGACAGCCGCCTGGCTATCGGCGCACCTCGGCGCCGCAGCGCGCCCTCAGCCCCACCGCGATCGCGTCCTGCAACGCCCCCGCCTCCTCCGAGGTGAGCGTCCGGCCTGGGGCCCTGAAGACGAGACGGAAGGTCCAGCTCTTGCGGCCCTCGCCAAGGCTGGGATCGCGGTACTCGTCGTAGAGGACCGCGCTCTCGAGCAGCGCCCCACCGGCCTCGCGGATGGCTCGAAGCGCGTCCCCGGCCAGCGTGCCCTCGGGGACGGTGACGGCCAGGTCCTGGACGACGGCCGGGTAGCGCGGAGGCGGCACGTACCGGCGCGGCGCCGCCTCGACCGGGATCAGCGCGTCGAGCTGGACCTCGGCGACGGCGACGCGCCCGCGGAGCTCAAAGCGTGCGCCCGCGGCGACATCGAGCTCCCCGACGACACCGACCGGGATGCCGTTGCAGAGAAGCCGCCCGGCGCGCCCGGCGCGCAGCCCGGGCAGCTCGGCGGGCTGCGTCTCCACCGCGCCCGCGCCGAGGTCCGACGCGAGCCTGGCGACCACCGCCTGGAGGTGGCGGATCCCATCGGCCGCCTCCTGCGCGGTCGTCGCGGTGGCGGCGGCCCCGAGCAGGAGTGGCTCGGCGGGCAGGGGGGTCAGGTGCGCGTCGGCTCCGTCGGCGGTGGAGCCGGGCACCTGGCCGCGCCGCTCGCCCTCCCAGAAGGCGCGGCCCAGCTCGAACAGCCTGACGTCCTGCACGCCCCGGTTGAGGTTGCCCGCCACTGCCTGGACCACCCCCGGCAGCAGGCTGGTGCGCATCACGCTCCACTCCTCGGTGAGAGGGTTGCGCAGCGGGATCGGGGTGCGCCCGCCCCCGAGGCCCTGCAGCGCGCCCGCCAAAGAGCGCGACACGAACGACCAGGTGATCGCCTCGTCGAAGCCGGCGCCGACCAGCACGTCCTTGACGCGGTCCTCGACCGGCGCCTCGCCCGCCAGCGCTGTCACCGCCGTCCGCCGTCCGGGCAGCGTGCTCGGGATGCGGTCGTAGCCGAGGGAGCGGCCCACCTCCTCGACGACGTCCTCGACGATGGTCACGTCGCGACGGAAATGAGGCGGGGCGACGGTGAGCTCGTCCCCGTGCTGCTCGACGCCGAACCCCAGCCGGGCAAGGACCGTGGCCGCCTCGGTGGCGTCGACGTGGTAGCCGAGCTGCGCTGAGAGCACAGCTCCGCTCACCTCGATCGGGGGGATGGGTTCGAGCGGACGGGCCCGGACGTCCACGCTGTCCTTGAGGACGTGGCCGCCGCCGAGCTCGGCGATCAGCGCGGCGGCGCGGTCGAGCGCGATGGGCGGCAGCGTGTCACTGAGGCCCTTCTCGTTGAGAGTCGAGGCGTCGGTGCGCACGCCCAGCCGCTTCGAGGTGCCGCGGATCGTCGGCCCGTCCCAGGTGGCGGCCTCGAGCAGCACGTTGTGGGTGGTGTCGTCGACCGCGGTTCCCTGGCCGCCGATGACGCCGCCGAGGCTGACGGCGACGTCGCCGGCACACACCGCCATGTCCTCAGCTTCCACCACCCGCTCGACCCCGTCCAGACACAGCACCCGCTCGCCACGCCCGCGCCGGACCACCACTCGTGCCGCCCGGCCATCTTCGCCCTGGGCCGCCACGAATCGGTCGAGGTCGAACCCGTGCAGCGGTTGGCCCAGCTCGTGCGCGACATAGTTGGTGACGTCGACGACGTTGTTGATGGGGCGCAGCCCGACCGCGCGCAGGCGGCGCTGCATCCAGTCCGGCGAGGGCGCCACCGCGACGTTCTCGATGATCCGCACCGAGAATCGCGGGCACCCCTGCGCGTCCTCCACGTCGACCTCGGCACGGAGCGACATGCTGGCGGCGCTGCCCAACCCCTCGGAGATCGTCGCATCGGGTTCGCGCACCGTCTCCCCCACCGCGGCGGCCATCTCCCGGGCGATGCCGACGTGGCACAGGCAGTCCGGGCGGTTGGTGGTCACCTCGACCTCGAGCACGGTGTCGAGCGCCAGCACCTCGTGAAGCGGCTGGCCCGGCAGGCCGCGGTCGAGGTGGTGGATGCCGGCGGCGTCCTCACCGACACCGAGCTCCACGGCTGAACACAGCATCCCCGGTGAGTGGTACTTGCCGCCGAACATGGCCCTGACGCCGAGCGGCTCGTCCCACCCCGGGAGCAGGGTCCCGGCCGGGGCGTACGGGACCAGGTCGCCGACGCTCAGGTTGGCAGCGCCGGTGATCACGCGGATCGGCTCGGCCGCGCCGGTGTCGATGTCGGCGAACTGCACTCCCTTGGTCGACTCAGGAACAGGCTCCAGGCTCAGCACCCGCGCGACCACCACGCCCGCGGGCCCGCGCTCGACGCGCTCCACCTCGGTGCCGGTGTCGATCAGCCCCTGCACCAGCGTGTCCAGCGGCGCGTCGAGCACCGCGTACTCGCGCAGCCAGTCCATCGAGATCCTCATCCCTGGCTCACGAAGCGCACGTCGTTCTCGTAGATCAGCCGTCCGTCCTCGATGCCGTACAGCAGCATGGCGATCCGCTCCACCCCCATCCCGAATGCGAAACCGGTGTACTCGGCCGGGTCGACACCGCCGTTGCGCAGGACGTTGGGATGGATCATGCCGCCGCCGAGGATCTCCAGCCACCCGCTGCCCTTGCACAGCCGGCACCCCTCGCCACCGCACACCGCGCACGACACGTCGAGCTCGACGGACGGCTCGGTGAACTCGAAGTGGTGCGGCCGCAACCGGATGGCGCGGTCCACGCCGAACGTGGATCGTGCGAAGAACTCGAGGGTGCCCTTGAGGTCGCTGAGCGCGATCCCCTCGTCGATGCACATCCCCTCCACCTGGAAGAACATCGGGAAATGGGTGGCGTCGTAGTCGCGCCGGAACGCCTTGCCGGGCACGATGACCCGCTGCGGCGCCCCCCGTGTGAGCATGCTGCGGATCTGCACGGGAGAGGTGTGGGTGCGCAGCAGGCGGTCGTCGTCGATGAAGAACGTGTCCTGGGTGTCGCGCGAGTGGTGCCCCGGGGGCATGTTGACGAGCGTGAAGTTGTAGCGGTCGTACTCCACCTCGGGGCCGGCGACCGCGATGTACCCGAGCTGGGCGAAGATCCGCCGCACCTCGCGGAACACCCGGGTCACCGGGTGGAGGTGACCGCGGCGCAGCGGTGCCGGCGGCCAGGTGAGGTCGATCGCCTCGTCGCCACCCGCACCGCCGCCGGCGCTGAGCGCGGCGCGTCGCTCGGCGAGCGCCTCGGTCACCCGCTCGACCACGGCGTTGACCGTCTGTCCCACAGCCCGGCGCGCCTCCACGTCGGCGATGGCCCCGATCCGCTTGCGGAAGATTGTCAGCAGCCCGTCGCCGCGCCCCAGGTAGCGGGCGCGGATCGCGTCCAGGGTTCGGGTGTCGGGCGCGGCCGCGATCTCGTCGTGCGCGCTCGCCCCGAGGGCGTGCACGTCTGCACCGGCGGGCTCGCCAGCGGGGACCGACGGCTCTCCGCGCGGGCTGGTCACGCCGACGTCAGAGCGCCCCGGGCCACCTCGACGAGCTGCGTGAACGACGCCGAGTCCTCGACGGCGAGGTCGGCAAGCATCTTGCGGTTGATGTCGATGCCGGCGTTCTTCAGCCCATGCATGAACTGGTTGTAGGCCAGGCCGTTCTGCCGTGCGGCTGCGTTGATCCGGGTGATCCAGAGGCCGCGCATGTCGCCCTTGCGCAGCTTGCGGTCACGGTACTGGTACGACAGCGAGTGCATGACCGCCTCATTGGCCGCCTTGAAGAGCAGCCGCCTGTCGCCCTGCATGCCCTCGGCAAGCTCGAGGACCTTCTTGTGGCGGGCACGTGCTGTGACCCCCCTCTTGAGACTCTCGCCATGGTCTCTCCTCCGGGCTACAGGTACGGTGCCAGCCGGCGAACGCTCTTCACGTCGGCCGCCGACACCTGGTGCTGCATGTTCATGACGCGCTTGCGCTTGCTGCTCTTGTGCTCGAGCATGTGCGACTTGAAGGCCTTGCGGCGCATCACCTTGCCGGTGCTGGTGATGCGGAACCGCTTCTGTGTCGCTTTATGCGTCCGGATCTTTGGCATCTGCTCCCCTCCGCGTGGCGGCGGTCTTCTTCTCGGTGGCCTTGGTGGTGGTGGTGGTGGCCGGCTTCCTGGTCGCGGCTGACTTGGCGGGTGCCCGGGTTGTCCTCTTGGCCGGCTCCTTGGCAACGGGCGCGTCCACGCTGGCAGGTGCATCCACGGCGACGGCGGCGGTGTCGGGCACGGGCGCAGGCGACGGCGACGTCACCTCCGCCGGCTTCTCTGCCACCGCGGTGGCCGTTCCGCTCTGCGCCGGGGCAGCCGCGGCTGCGGCGCCGTTGCCCGCGGTCTCGGGCTCGCCACGATGACGGTCCTCGTGGGGCCGCTCAGCTCGTGCCTGCTTCTTGGTGGTCGGGCTCAGGATCATGATCATGTTCCTGCCCTCGACGAGTGGGGATCGTTCGATGATGGCGAGGTCGCTGAGCTCCTCGGTCATGCGGTCGAGCAGCTTGCGGCCGAACTCCTGGTGGACCATCTCCCGGCCTCGGAACATGATCGTGAGCTTGACCTTGTCGCCCTCACCGAGGAACTGCTTCACCTTTGCCAGCTTGGTGCGGAAGTCGTGGTCCGAGATCTTCGGGCGCAGCTTCTGCTCCTTGAGCTGTACGACGTTGTGGTCCCTGCGACTGTCCTTCTCCCGCTTGAGAGCCTCGAACTTGAAACGTCCGTCAGCCCATCAGCCTGCAGACCGGCGGCTGGGCCAGCGGTGCCACCTCGACCAGGTCGAGGCCGCGGTCCACGGCGAGCTGCCGGGCTGTCTCGATGGGAACGATGCCGAGCGCTTCATCGGTGGTGTCGTCGAAGAGACGCACCTGCGGAATGCGGATCTGCTCGTTGATCCTCAACTCTCGAAAGGCGATGGGTGGAAACCTCCAAACACAAAAAACCTGGACAGCGATCCGCTATCCAGGCCCGGGTCGTTCTGGACCTCCAAGGCGAACCCGGAAGGTGGGGACCGCAGCGCACGGGCCCTCTTTGCGGCGCCACGTCGGCGTCCGATGGCCGAGCATATCACGCCCGCGGCGCAGTCACCGTGGCGGGAGCTGCGCGTGGAGCAGCATCTCGCGGGCGCCTCGGCTGCCGGTCACCGGCAAGTCGATCGAGGCTCGCACCTGCCAGCCGGCGGCGGTCACACCGGCGCCGGCGGCGGCCAGCGCGGCGTCGAGGCTGGCGCGGTCTGATGGCGCGGTGGCCGCGTGGAGCTCGAACATCGGCTTGACGAGAGCCACCAGGTGTGCGCGCGGGGCGAGCACGATGCGGTCGAGCTGCGCGGCCGCCGACGCCACGCTCAGGTACGACACGTCGATGGTCACCACCTCGACGGTGTCAGGAACACGGACCCTGTCGAGGTCGGCGACGTTGACCAACTCGAGGTTGACCACTCTCGGATCCTGCCGCAGCGACCCGAGCAGCTGACCATGGCCGGCGTCGACGGCGTACACCAGCCGGGCTCCAGCCTCCAGCAGCACGGTCGTGAACCCACCGGCGGCGGCGCCGACATCGAGCGCGACGCGTCCGCTGACGTCGATGGCGAACAACTCCAGTGCGGCGCGCAGCTTGGCCGAGCCGCGCAGCGACCTCGCCGGGCGCATGGTCACGCGGGCGCGGACGCGGACCCTGCTTCGCGGGTTGGTGACCGGCACCCCGTCGACGAGCACCTCACCGGCCGCGATCAGTGCCTCCACGTCCTGGCCGGGAAAGAGCTCTGCCGCCGCCCGCGCCAGCGGGCGCTCGCCGCCCCCCACTCAGCCGTTGGCGCGCGACGACGCCTCGGCGAGCAACCGGGCCACCAGGTCGGTCGCCGCCACGTTGTCCTGCGTGCCCGCCCGCGTCGACCGCACGTTGACGATGCCATCGCCTCGCTCGACGTCACGCCGTCCGATCACCGCGACGTAGGGGACCTTGCGCAGCCGGCGTCGCGGATGCGGGCCTGCATGCGCTCGCCCGGTTTGTCGTTCACCTCGGCACGCAGGCCGGCGGCGCGCATGGTGTCACGAAGGACCGGTGACGTACTCGATGACCTCGGGGGCATCGTCCTGCACGGGGATGATCTCGCACTGCACGGGCGCGAGCCAGAGCGGGAAATGGCCCGCGTAGTGCTCGGTGAGGATGCCGATGAACCTCTCCAGCGACCCCAGCAGGGCGCGGTGGATCACCACCGGCGTGTGGTCCTTCCGTCGCCACCGACGTAGGTCAGCCCGAACCGCGCCGGCATCTGGTAGTCGAGCTGGATCGTCCCCATCTGCCATGAGCGACCGATCGAGTCGGTCATGTGCAGGTCGATCTTCGGACCATAGAAGGTGCCCTCGCCGGGCGAGATGACGTAGTCCATGCCGGTCGCCTGAGCGCCTCCTCCAGCGCGGACTCCGCCTGGTCCCACTGGGCCTCGTCCCCCAGGCGCTTCTCCGGCCGCGTCGACAGCCGGCGCGCGGCTCCACCCCGAGCATCGCGTACAGGTGGTTGGCGTACTCCACGATCCCGTGGATCTCGTCCTGGATCTGGTCGGGCGCGCAGAAGATGTGGGCGTCGTCCTGGGTGATGTGGCGCACCCGCAGGAGGCCGTGCAGGG
>CAVQVY010000048.1:0-68024 GCA_963717185.1 Candidatus Dormiibacterota bacterium
CCGCAATTTTCGATGGTGTGTCCGACGGAGCTCGCCAGCCTCAGCCATCGGATCGGCGAGTTTCATGAACACGGGTGCGACCTGCTCGGCGTCAGTTGCGACCCGCTGGCGTCGCACGAGGAGTGGTCCAGACGCCGCACAAGGGCGGGGGGTTTCAGGGACTAGCGTTCCCCCTGGCCAGCGACCCCGACGGGGCGGTCGCACGGGCATTCGGCGCATATCTCAAGTACCAGCGGGTAGCGGTGCGGGGCCTGTTCATCATCGACCCCAATGGCGTTGTGCCATACATGGCCGTTCACAACACCAGCGTGGGACGACGTACCGAAGACGTCCTGCGCATGCTGGCGCCCTTCAGAGCAGGCGGAAGCTATCCGGGGCGAGAGCTGGAAGTCTGACGCAGACACGATCGATCCCGCGACGCTGCTGGTTCCCAACGTCGTGATCTCCCATTACCGCATCGAGGAGGTGATCGGTGCGTCCAGGGCAGCTTCGCCGTCGAGCTTGCGACCTTCGGCGGTCTCGAACACGACGTGGCTCGGGTGCCCGAACATGAAGAACAGGGTGGCGTGGGCGCCATCCCATTCGACGTCCAGGGCACCGGTTCGCTCGCGGTCGCCAGCGGCGGAGATCTCGCGCAGCATGGTGATCTCAGAGGAAGTTGCCATGCGCCTGAGTTTCAGCCACGGCCGGGCCGCGGTCATCGCGCACGCGTCACCGAAAAGTGGCGCGGCAACGACGGTTTGACACAGGCCCGGGGATCGGGGCAAGCGCCAAAAGTGGGCCGGCGCGCACGCGGGTCGAGTCCGAGGTCGGCGTCTGGGGGAGATCCCGTTACCCCTGTGTGACCGCCTCATGCGACGATCGGGCGCGGGACGGGAACGCATAATCCGGTCCATGACCACACCAAGCGCTGCAACCGTTGCCTCAGACCCTGCGGTCTCCCAAGTCCGCCGCGGCCGGCTGGTCGGGACCGGAGCGTTCTCGAGCGCTTCGGGCTCAAAGCCGGCGACATGTACCGGGTGGCGTACATCGTCGGGGGCACGCAGGCACGACGGGTGAGCCGCAGCCTCGTGGTCTTCGAGGCCGTGACCGAGCGTCGCCGCTGGGATGGGGAGGCCGCCACATGCCTGGACTTCGTGCTTCCCCAGGGGCGTCCCGCTCTCACTCCTCGCAGGCCAGATCGTCGACGTGCGCCCGGCCGGGCTCAACGAGCGCGGCCAGTGGGTCCTGCTCGCGCAGGACCGCGCTCGCCGCCGCCGTCGCGCCGCCCGCCGCCCGCGGCAGGACTGACCAGCCGAACCTCGCGGGCGCCAAGGCGGCGGCCGACGCTACTGGGCGGCCGCCTCGGGAGAGGGAGCTCGTCGTCCTGGACCGCGAGAGGCGGTCGGTGAGCCCGCGGCGCTCGAACCGGTAGCCGATGCCCGGGACCGCATGGATGTACGTCGGGCGCGGCCCGTCCGGCTCGATCTTGCGGCGGAGCCTGTAGACATGGGCGTCGACGCTGCGCAGGTCGAGGTCGGCGCCCTGTCCCCACACCTTCTGGATCATCTCGGTGCGCGAGATCACCCTGCCCGGCGAGGCCGACAGCAGTGCGAGGAGGTCGAACTCAGTCGGTGTCAGGGTCACGGCCTGGCCGTCGCGCAGCACCTCGTGGCGACCGACGTCGACGATCAGGCCCGGGAACTTGAGGCGTCCGGGGCGCACCTGGGACTGGCTGGTGCGCTGGCGGCGCAGCTTGGCGTTGATGCGCGCCGCGAGCTCGCGGATCTCGAAGGGCTTGATGACGTAGTCGTCGGCGCCGATCTCCAGCCCGACCACCACGTCGACCGGGTCGGAGCTCGCCGACACCATGACGATGGGGATCTCGATGCCGGCGGACCGGATGCGCCGGCACACGTCGAAACCGGTCAGGCCGGGGAGGTTGAGGTCGAGCACGATGAGGTCGACGTCGTTCTGCTCGGCGAGGCGCACCCC
Source organism: Candidatus Dormiibacterota bacterium (assembly GCA_963717185.1). Lineage (GTDB taxonomy): Bacteria > Chloroflexota > Dormibacteria > Aeolococcales > Aeolococcaceae > Aeolococcus. The sequence goes on from CAVQVY010000048.1 coordinate 1,975, forward strand.
GTCGGTGCCGTCCTCCGCGAACTGGATCCCGAAGCCGTGCTGGTGGCCAAGGACCGCGAGGATGTCGTGCATCGAGGGGTCGTCGTCGATCACCAGCACCGTGGCCTCAGCCCCGGACGGGCGGCCCGCCGCGTATGCCTGGCCCGGGGTGGGCTCGGTGAGGGATTTCATGAACGCGCGTAACCTCGCAGGGGCGGATCGACGCGGGCAACGTAGCACGCGACCGCGCGCGGATCGGAATCGGTTACCCGAGTGTTGCGGACTTTCACGGCTCCGGAACGGCCGCGAGCACGCTCGGTGATGTCGGTCATCACCCCGGCTCCTCGAGAGGGACGGCGATGAAGAAGGAGTTGCCGCGCACGCTCTGGTTGTCGAGCCAGATCTGTCCACCCATGCGCTCCACCAGCTGGCGGGCGAGGTACAGGCCCACTCCGAAGCCTCCCCGCTGGCGCAGCAGCGGGTTCTCGACCTGGTAGAAGGACGCGAAGACCCGCTCCACCTCGGTGTCGGGGATGCGCCGGCCGTTGTCGCGCACCTCGACGTGCGCCTTGTTGACCACGCGCACCGCGGTGATCTCCACCGGTTCGTTGTCCGGTGCGAACTTGAGGGCGTTGTCGATGAGGCACGCGAGCACCAGGGCGAGACGCTCCTCGTCGACGTGCAGGAAGCCGAGGTTCTCGTCGATGTGGACGAGGAAGCGGCCGCGGTCGGCGATCTCGACGAAACGCGAGATCACCTGGCGGAGCACCGCGCTGAAGTCAACGGTGGTGGGACGCAGCCGGATCTCGCCGGACTCGAGCTGCGCGATGCACAGCAGGTTGTCGGTGAGCCGGCCGAGGTGCTCAGCCTCGGTGCGCAGCTCGTGGAATCCCTCCTGGCGGGCCTGCTGGGGGAGGTGGTCGCCTCCGTCGCGCATCAGCGCCAGCCAGGCCTTGATCTTGGTCAGGGGCGTGCGCAGCTCGTGCGAGGCCAGCATCATGAACTCGCTCTTGATGCGGTCGACCTCGCGAAGCTCCGCGAAGACGGCGTGCTCGAGCTCGGCGGTGTGCGCCATCTGCCGCGCCCGCGCCGACACCATCTCGCGCGACAGCAGCGAGCTGGCCAGCGACACCACGAAGAACAGGAACAGGCGCGACGCGAGCACGTCGACGAGCGAGTGCGTCAGTGGCCCCGAGGACACCAGCCCGACGGTGACGTACGACGCGCTGATGGTCACCGCGCAGAGCACGCTGCCGAGGATCCCGAAGCGCAGGCTGCCGATGCCGATGAGCACGTAGAAGACGACCGCCAGGTTGGACGAGAACCCGCCGGTCAGGTACACCAGCGCGCTGGCAACGGCCAGGTCCATGACGAGGATGGCGACCTGGGTGCGTCTTCCCGGCAGGCGGCGGAGCACCAGCGCCAGGGTTGCGCTGAGGTGAACAGGCCCCAGCCGCCGAGGATCAGGTTGACGGCTGCGGTGGTCGAGACGCGCGGCTCTCCCGGGAAGTTGTTGCTCACCGCCGCGAACACGAGCACGGCCCAGCGCGAGAGCTCGATGACGCGCTCCACCCCGGCGCGCCGGTCGCGGTCCAGCGGCAGCGTCGGCGCGTTGGGGATCGGCCGCGAGCCGGTGGCCGCCGGCGGCGCGGCGGAGGTGCCCGCCATGCGCCGGGTCAGCTGCTGGCTCACCTGGGGCCAGGGCGTGGACGGGCGCGGCTGCGGACGGGGCGTGCGATCACGAAATTGAGCGTACCGACGGATCTCCCCACCGGCGACAAGGACCGGTAACGAATACCCCCGTGGCTGTGTAACAGGAGGGCGCAGCCGGCCTCGGGATCAGGCGCAGGCGGGCGCGCCGGCCAGGCTCGAGCCCGCCGCGGCGGGTGCAACGGCGCTCATCACGACGCTGTCCGACGCCCTGTCCCGGCAGTCCACCGACCAGCCCAGCGTCTGGAAGGCCGACACCTCCTGCGCCCCCGCCGGGAGGATGGCGGCCACGACGCCGTGGGCGGCGACAACCGTGGTCCAGTCGGGCCGGAGGTCGTGGATGTCGAGGTACTCCTGCAGGGCGGCGGCACCGAACACCGCCGTCTCGTCGTACACGAACACCACCCGTCCCACCGGGAACCTGCCGGCGAGGTAGCCGCCCCAGGTGTCAATGCTGTAGAGCCGGTCGCCGGCCAGGTGGGTGGCCGCGTAGTCGGCGGCGGCCTTGGGTTCGTGCGTGGCTTCGTACCTCGCCGTGCTGTCGGCGCCGAGCTGCGGCACCACCGCGAGCGTGCCGGCCAGCACGACCACCAGCAGGGCGGGGCCGAACCACCTCGGCGGCCGGCGCCAGCGCGACATTCGTGGCAGCGCGGGCAGGCGCGCGCGGTGGGACGTCCAGGCGTCGGCGGCGTACACCGCGAGCTGCGGGGCGGCGATGAGCGCGAAGAGCGACACGTTGCGCTGCGCCTGCAGGGACGCAGCGAATGCGCCCCCGGCCAGCACCAGGTCGAAGAGGTCACGCCGCGGCGCCAGCACCCAGGCGATCACCAGCAGGATCGCCTCGGCCTCGAAAAGCCGCAGCCACACGTCGTGGAAGTCGGGCGACTGCCACTCGGTGACCACGCCGGTGATGGTCGGGTCGGTGAAGGTGGCGCCGACGTAGCTCCACAGCCCCGGCCCGGCGGGGTTGAGCAGGGTTGCCAGGGCGCTGGCGACGATGGCGGCGAGGAGCTGCAACCGGCGCTTGCGATCCACGCCGCGCACAGTGAGCAGCGCCACCACTGCGATACCGAGCCCGACAACGAAGCCGGCGTGGATGTTGGCCCACACCGCGAAGAGCAGGGGGAGTGCCACCAGGATCCACGCCGAGCCACGGCGCCAGCGCACCAGGATGTGCAGGACGAGCGCCGCACCGAGGAGGCTGATCACCTGGCCGCGCACACCGACCAGCTGCGCCGCCACCAGCGCGCTGAGCAGCAGCGCAGCCGCCATCACCGGGCCGGCGGGGCGCCGGTCGGGCGGGATCGACAGCGCGGCGATGAGCAGCGCCCCCGAAGCGACCAGGCCCATCAGCAGCGAGGCGAGGCCCGGTCCGCCGAGGTCGACCACCCGCGTCAGCCCGACCTCGTACAGCCACTGCTGTCCGACCCAGGGGTTGGCCGCGTGCAGGAAGCTGAACGGCTCCACGGCCGGGATGCCGTGCGCGAGGATGTAGCGGCCGATCGCCAGGTGCCACCACACGTCGCTGTCCCGGAACGGCTGCACGGTGAGCACCAGGCTGAGCACGGCGGCTCCGATCACCCAGGCGTTGCGCCTCACCGTCGCGACGCTCATCCCGGCTGCTCGTCGAGCTGCGAAGCCGGTGTGTTGACCAGCTTGGTGCACGCGTCGCCCGCGGCCGTGTAGTGGGGCTGCGGCGGCAGCTGCAGCGCGGCGACGCGGTCCCGCGGCGCGAACGCGATGTTGTGCGGGTCGCTGTACACCTGCACCCAGTCGCTGGCGTGGAGCATCACGTTGCTGAGCGGGGCGTCGGTGTCGAAGAGCACGACGTCTGTGCCGGCCGCGCGCAGGATCGAGTCCCACTTCGGGGTCACCGATTCGACGTCGCCGTAGCTGTAGAGCAGGCTGTCACCCATCAGTGCCGCGTCACCGAAGATGTAGACGCGGTCGCCATGCGCGGAGAGCCGGTAGGCGAGGTAGCCGCCCTCCCCGTACTGGTTGAACACATGCAGCGGCAGCGGGTCGGCCGCCAGCCAGCGAGCCGCGCACACCGGGAAGTCCTGCGCGTAGAAGAGCGAGTCCTCGCCGGTCCGCATGGAGGGCAGCAGGCGGCTGCCGATGTACACGCCGAGGACGGCCCCGCAGAGCACCACCCAGCTGACCACGCGCATGGCCACCGGCGGCAGCTTCTGAGGACGCGGGGAGCGACGCCGCCGCGCCAGCAGCATGTCGGCCTGGTTGATCCACACCGGGGTGGCGGCCGCCACGAACAGCGCGATGTGGCGCACCGACTGCAGGGACAGCACGACGGTGACCAGGACCAGTGCGGCGTCGCGCAACCTGATGCTGCGGTTGGCCACGATGAAGGCGACCAGGGTCAGCAGCATGAGGCCGAAGGTGCGCACCGACCAGTCGTGGAAATCGGGCGAATGCCACTCCAGGATCAGCGACTGCTGCGCGGCCGAGCCCAGCGTCCCGAACGGGTAGAGGATGATCGACGGACCGTTGAGGTTGATCGCGCAGACGACCAGCGAGCCCACCAGCAACAGCGCGAGGCTGCGCACGCGGGCGGCAGGCGCCCGACCTTCGAGGTGGAGCAGGTGGGCAACCGCCTCCGCCACCAGGATGACCGCGATGAACCCGAGTCCGATCAGGAAGCCGGAGTGGAGGTTGCCCCACAGCAGGAACATCGGCAGCAGGAGCAGCGCGACCCGTCCGCCGCGGCGCAGGTGGCGTTCGACCAGCAGGAGGGTCAGGCAGGCGAAGGCGAACGTCAGCATCTGCGCGCGGGGCCCCCAGATCGGGTAGCCGGCGATCACCGCGAGCACCATCCCGCCGCCGAGCGCGAACGGCCCGGGGCGGTCGAGCCGGGCGCGGCCGAAGATGCACAGCACCCCCAGCCAGCTGACCACGCTCAGCACCGCCACGATCGCGGCCAGCCCACCCCAGCGATACAGCTCCGCGAAGAGGACCTCAGTCAGCCATTCGTGCATCGTCCACACGTGGCTGCTCACCGTGTACGTGAACGGGTCGGTGTGCAGCAGTCCCCCGGTCTGCAGGATCAGCTGGCCGCTGCGCAGGTGCCACCAGAAGTCGGGGTCGCGGATCGGGGCGGTCAGCGGGAACGCGAGCGCCAGCATCACAGCGCTCAGGAACAGGCCGCCCGGCGATGTCAGCCGGTCGATGTAGGACTGGCGGGTCCCCGCGGCGCTGTTCTGGGACGGTGGAGTGGGGGTGGGCGCGGCGACGGAGCCCGTGCTGGTCACGTCGCCCGTCATTGTCACCCGCAAACCGAGATCGTGGACGGGGACGGGTCGATCAGGCCGCGTGAGGGGCGCCCACCCCGTCGGGTGTCACCGGGTGGCTCGCCAGCGCGGCGGCGAGCGCGGCGTTGAGCGCCGCAGCGTCGAAGGGCTTGGTCATGAACGTGACGCCGCCGAGGTCGACGACCTCCTGCATGTCGCTGTCGAAAGACCGTGCGGTCAGCAGGATGATCGGGATCGCGGCGGTGCGCCGGTCACGGCGGACAGCGCGGCAGAGCGACAGGCCGGACAGTCGCGGCATCATCACGTCGGTGAGGATGACGTCGGGAAGCCACGTTGCCAGCACCTGCAGCGCTGCGACGCCGTCCGCCGCGCAGCTGGTCGTGTAGCCATCGACTGAGAGGCGCAGCTCGAGCAGCCGCAACAGGGAGGTGTCGTCCTCGACGATGAGGACGCGTGGACCGCCCGCAGCCCGGGGCATCTCCATGTTGCGCTCCTTGTGAACTGACCACCCGGTTATAGATCCGGGGTTGCACGGCTCCTGTGAGTGCAACCGGGCTGTGACCCGGACACCATCGCTCCGGCGCGCGCGAGTGGTCGATCGTCACCATGGAGGTGGCCCGCTGGAGGCTGCCGCAGGGTCGGCGCCGAGCCCGCCGGTATCATGCCCGCCATGCGTCCGAGCCAGCGCGACCGCGCCCCGTGACATCCACAGGGGAGACGCCGGCGGTCAACCCCTCGGCCCTCTCGGGCGTGCGATTCCTGATCAGCCAGCGCATCGAGGACCTCGAGGCGGCCTCGGCCCGCCTCGACGCCCGGCTCACCGAAACCGCGGACACCCGCGACGAGCTGCGCCGGCGCACCCAGGAGAGCGAGGCGCGCTGGCGAGCCCTGCTGCAGCACCTCGAGGGCCTCGACCCCGACGAGCTCGACAACGGCTTCCGCAGCCTCTCCCGGTTCCGCTCCGACCTCGCCGCCGTCGACGAGCGCTTCCGCGACGCCAGCGCCCGGCTCATCGACCTGCGCAGCGAGCAGGAGGTGCTGCGCTCCGTCTTCCGCAGCCTCGACGACCTCGCCGCGGCAGTGGCGCCGCGGCCCGACACCACGCGGGTCCGCAGCGCGTCGCGCCAGGTGTTCCAGATCATCGAAGAGGAGCGCATGCGCATCGCGCGCGACATGCACGACGGCCCCGCCCAGTCGATGGCCAACCTGGTGCTCCAGGCCGAGATCCTCGAGCGCCTGATCCAGCGCGACCCGCAACTGGTGGTCAGGGAGCTCGCCGACTTCAAGGACGGGGTGCGCGCCGTCCTCGAGGACACCCGCCGGCTGATCTTCGACCTCCGCCCGATGTCGCTCGACGACCTCGGCCTGGTGCCCACCCTGCGCAAGTTCATCAAGGAGTTCGGGGAGAAGGCCGCGGTCAACGCGCAGCTGCGCGTCATGGGTGAGGACGTCCGCCTGCCCGGCTCGTTCGAGCCGACCATCTTCCGCATCGTCCAGGAGGCGCTCAACAACGCCCGCAAGCACGCCAAGGCACGCAACGTCGAGGTGCTCATCAACTTCCAGGCCGACGCGGTCACCGCTGTGGTCCGCGACGACGGCGTGGGCATGGACGTCGCCGCGGTCGAGGCCCAGATCGACAGCAGCAGGAACCTCGGGCTGATCTCGATGCGGGAGCGCGCGCAGCTCGAGAAGGGCACGCTGGAGATCCGCTCGGAGAGTGGACGCGGCACCGAGGTGCGAGCGGAGTTCACGTTCTGAGGCAACGGTTCTGAGCCCGCGATCGGAACTGTGCGGGACAATGGGCACATGCGTTTCCGCGTGCTCGCCGCCGACTACGACGGCACCGTCGCCTCGCAGGGCATCCTCGCCGCGGAGACCGTGGAGGCGCTGCACCGGCTCCGCGAGAGCGGCCGGCGAGCGGTGCTGGTGACCGGTCGGATCCTCGACGAGCTGCTCGACATATGCGACGACCTCGACGTCTTCGACCTCGCGGTGGTGGAGAACGGGGCCCTGGTCTACAACCCCGCGACCGGCAAGCAGCGCCTGCTCGCACCCACGCTGCCGCGCCGCTTCATCGCCGCGCTCCAGGCCCACGGCGTGACCCCGCTCTCGGTGGGCCGGGCCATCGCCTCGACGTGGGAGCCCTTCGAGTCGGTGGTGGTGCGGACCATCCACGAGATGGAGCTGGACCTGCAGATCGTCTTCAACAAGCACTCCGTGATGGTCCTGCCCGCCAGCGTCAACAAGGCCACCGGGCTGACCGCGGCTCTCGAGGTGCTGGGGGAGACCGCCGAGGCCACGGTCGCCGTCGGCGACGCCGAGAACGACCTGGTGATGCTCGGCATGGCCGGCTGCGGGGTGGCCGTCGGCAACGCGCTGGCCAGCGTCAAGCAGCGCGCCGACCTGGTCATGGATGGGCGTGCCGGCGACGGCGTCCGCGAGCTCATCGAGCAGATGCTCGCCGACGACCTCAGCTCGGCGCTGGCCCGCGCCTCGCACCGCCGCGCCGGCTGAGGAGCGGCCCCGGCTCAGCCCCGGCGCAAGATGGCTGCCAGGCGCCGGGCCAGCGGTGAGTCCATCACCGCCTCGAGCGGCCGGGGCAGCGCCAGGCGCCAGTTCGGCCATCGCTCGTCGGTGGTGCCGGGCATGTTGGGGCGCTCCACCACCTCGGCTGCGTCCTCGAGGCTGGCCACCACCAGCATCGACGGCGAGGCCGCCAGGGCGGCGTAGGCGCTGGCGATCACGTCGGCCGCCTCCTCCTGCGCCCGGCGGCGACGCGGTTGAGGCGCTCGCGGATCTCGGCCGTGCCGGCCTCGTTCACCGGCACCCCGATCGAGCGCTGGGCCTCGACGTCGTCCCCGCGCCACAGCCCGGCCACCGTGGGCAGGTCGTGGGTGGTGACCGCGCTCATGGCCCGCGCCGGGAAGGTGAGCGCGGCCCGCCCTCCTCGAACCAGAGCAGCCGGTACGAGAGGATGTCGCGCGCCGCCATCTGCTCGCGGACCACCGGCTCGACGGTGCCGAGGTCCTCACCGACGACCACGGCGCGCCGGCGCGCAGGCTCTCCAGGGCGAGGATGTCGAGCATGTCGTCGGCGGGGTAGCGCACGAACACGCCGTCGGCGGGGCTGGCAGCCGCGGGGGATCCAGTAGAGGCGGAACAGGCCCATGACGTGGTCGATGCGCAGGCCCATGGCGTGGGCGAAGCCGGCCCGCAGGATGTCGACGAGCGGCCCGTAGCCGCGCGCGCGCAGCCGCCACGGGTTCCATGGGGGCTGCGCCCAGTCCTGGCCCGCGATGTTGAACAGGTCGGGCGGGGCGCCCACGGAGAAGTCGGTGGCGAAGAGGTCGCGGTCCGCCCAGACGTCGGCGCCGCCGGGGTCGACGCCGATGGGCAGGTCGGCCATCAGCGGCAGCGCCGTCGCCGCTGCGGCCAGCTGCTGCTCCAGCAGCCACTGCAACCACGCGTGGAACCGGACGCGCGCCCGCGAACGCCGCGAGAACGTCCGAACCGCCGAGCTGTCCGGGTCGCGCAGTGCGGGAGGCCATTCGTGGAAGTCGCCGCCGTGCTGCTCGGCGATGACCGAGAAGACGGCGAACTGCTCCAGCGCGTCACCCTGGGCGCGGCGCCAGCGCCGGAACTCCGCGCCCGGCGGGTCGCGCCTCCGCGATCCTGGTGAGCGCGTCGAGCTTGACGATCGCCACCGCGTCGCGGTCGACCAGCCGGTCGGCGTTCAGCGCCCGGCCCGCCCGGGCGATCCTCTCGAGGTCGGCGCCGAGCGCCTCCGCGCCGGGCACGTCCTCGACGCGCAGGAAGAGCGGGTTGCGCCAGCGCCGGCTGGTGGGGAGGTACGGGCTGGCCTCGATCGGCGGCGCGGGCGCGGCCGCGTTGAGCGGGCTCACCAGAGCGAAGCCGTCGCCCGCGGCCGCGGCCCACCCGCCGAAGCTGCGCAGGTCGCCGAGGTCACCGATGCCCCAGCTCGACTCCGACCGCGCCCCGTAGACCTGCACCGCCCAGCCGCCGAGGCGGAGCCCGTCGGGGAGGTGGCAGCGGCGCGGGCTGACGACCAGGGTGCGCGGCGTCCGTCGCCGGACGTCGATGCGGTGGTAGCCGAGGGGCACGTGCGTCACCGACCGTGCCCTCGATCAGCAGCGAGCGTCCGTCCTCGGTGACCACCTCGAGCGGCTGAGTCAGATGGTGTCGCCGCGGTGGACGATGAGCGCGCCGGGAGGCGCGGGTCGGCGCCCTCGCCGGCCGCCGAGCGCGGCCAGCGCCGACGCCACCGTGTCGGGTGCAGCCTCGACCAGCCGGCCGCTCGCGTCGTGGTACTCGGTCTGTACGCCCCATCGCCGGGCGTCGGTCAACGAGCGGCCTCGCCCACCATGCTCCGCTCTGTTGCAGGCACCGCCGCACGCCGGGCGATGAGGTCGAACTCGGAGACGGTGTCCACCACGTCATGGTAGTCACCGGCCATGTCCAGGGTTGCGATGAAGGCGTCGACGCAGTCCGGGTCGAACTGCCTGCCACGCTCGCGCACCAGCTCGTCGAGCACGCGCTCCACCGGTTGCGGCGCCGCGTAAGGCCGTCCCTCGGTCATCACGTCGAAGGCGTCGACGACGCCGACGATGCGCGCGCCCAGCGGGATGTCCGTGGTGGTCAGGCCCAGCGGGTAACCGGCGCCGTTCCAGCGCTCGTGGTGGTGGCGCACGATGAGCCGCACGTCCTCCCAGGTGTCGATGTCCTCGAGGATGGCCGCGCCGATCTCGGGATGGAGCTGCATGACCTCGCGCTCGGCCGAGGTCAATGGGCCGGGTTTGCGAAGCAGCGCCTCGGGAACGCCCACCTTGCCGATGTCGTGCAGGCACGCGCCCACCCTGATCGAGAAGCGCGCGTCGTCGTCGATGCCGAGCTCGCGGGCGACGGTCTCGGCGTGTCCGACGAGCCGCTCGGCGTGCCGGTTGGTGGCGCAGTCCTTCGACTCCAGGGTGTTGGCGAGGAGCATGGTGAACCGCTCGAGCATCGGCACCAGCATGTTGAGCCGCATCGCGTCGGCGGCGAGCTGGCGGCGCTCCAGCGCGCGGCCGGCGACGGTGAGCAGGTGCTCGGCACGGAACGGCTTGGGGATGAAGCCGACCGCGCCCGCGCGCATCGCTCGCATGGCCAGGTCGAGGTCGTGGTAGGCGGTGACCACGATGCAGGGAAGGCTGGGATCAGTCCTCTGCGCGTGCTCGACGACGCTGATGCCGGTGGCGACGGGCATCGCGTAGTCGGTGATCACCAGGTCGAAGGGCCCGGAGTCGTTGAGGCGGCGGATCGCCTCGGCGCCGTCCGACGCCACCACGACGTCGTAGCCGCCGAGCGTCAGCGCGTCGCGAAGGAAGAAGCGGATCAGGCGGTCGTCGTCGGCGCACAGCACCCTGGGCACGGGGGTCCTCCTCGCTCTGTCGCGACCCCTCTCATGCAGCGCCCCGGCCGCCTCCCCGGGCACTGCCGATCCTTTCATGGCGGCCGGGGATCAACGATTCCGTTTACCTCGCTGCCATGGGTCTGTTACAGGAACACCCGAGGCTGTACGAACGACGCCAACGCGTCGTATGAACCGGCGGTCAGTGCGAGGCGGGCTCCTCGACGCGACGGCTCGGCCCGGCCCCGACCGTCGAGCGCAGGCTGCTCTTCCAGTGGGCGCTGACAGCTCGCTGGATCTGGAGGTCGGACCACCACATCGGCACGTAGGCCACCTGGTCCCGCTCCACCCGGATCCCCGAGCTCAGCAGCCGGCGGCGCACCGGCAGGCCGAAGTCGGCGCGCCAGAACATCTTGTAGAGGAGGTAGAGCACGATCCAGGCGAGCAGGAAGGCAAGCACCCCGAGCAGAAGGCCGCTGTTGACGGGGTGCCCGGCGATGACGATGTCGCTGACCAGGTGCACGCCAGTAGGGTAAACCCGCGCCTCCGACGTTCCTGCAACGATTATGCGAAGGGGGAACTGCGTTCCCCCTTCGCCTCTATGCCGAGACGGTCGGGGCCTCCTCGGGGATGGACTCGGGCTCCTCGCCGGTGGCCTCCGCAGTGGAGGCATCCGCGTCCTCGTCGTCCTCGTCACCGGCGTTCTCGGCGGCGAGCGCTGCCTGGGCAGCGGCCGCCTCCTCCTCCTCGTAGAGGCGCGCTGCCTCCTCGCGGAGCTTCTGGTAGTAGTCGAGGCCGGTCCCGGCGGGGATCAGCTTGCCGATGATCACGTTCTCCTTGAGACCGCGGAGCTTGTCGATCTTGCCCGAGATGGCGGCCTCGGTGAGCACGCGGGTGGTCTCCTGGAACGACGCTGCCGAGAGCCACGACGCGGTGTTGAGCGCCGCCTTGATGAGGCCGAGCAGGACGGTTCCCGCGATCGCCGGCTCGCCGCCCTCGCTGAGCGACTTGGCGTTGGACTCCTCCCACTCGAACTGGGAGACGATCTCGCCGGGCAGCAGGTCGGTGTCGCCGGCGTTGTCGATGCGCACCTTGCGCATCATCTGCCGGACGATCACCTCGATGTGCTTGTCGTTGATGTCGACGCCCTGGCTGCGGTACACGCTCTGCACCTCGCGGACCAGGTAGTTCTGCACATCCTCGCGGCCGCGCACCAGGAGCAGCTCCTGCGGGCTGATCGATCCCTGGGTGATGCGGTCGCCGGCGACCACGTGGTCGCCATCGTGCACGATCAGCTGCGCTGATGCGGGCACCGCGTACTCGCGCGTGTCCTCCTCGCTGGTGCGCACCAGGATCTCGTTCTTGCCAACCTTGGCGACGCCCGCGTACTTGGCGCGGATCACGACCTCGTTGCCGTTCTCGTCGTTGCCGCGGAGCAGCTCGGCGTTCTCGGCGACCGCCTCCTTGTCCTCGATCACCACGGTGTGCTTCGGCGGAACCGGGTAGGTGGTGTCGAAGACGTCGCGTGAGGTCACCTTCACCTTGAGCGCCTTGGCCTCGGTGCGGATGATCTCCACCTCGCCGTCGGTCTCGCTGATCAGCGCCTTGCCCTTGGGGACGCGCGCCTCGAACAGCTCCTCGACGCGCGGCAGGCCCTGGGTGATGTCCGAGCCGCCGGTGGCCACGCCACCGGTGTGGAACGTGCGCATGGTCAGCTGCGTGCCCGGCTCGCCGATCGACTGCGCGGCGATGACGCCGACCGCCTCGCCGATCTCGACCAGCCGCCCGGTGGCCAGGTTGCGCCCGTAGCACAGCCGGCACACGCCCTCGCGCGCCTTGCAGGTCATGATGCTGCGCACCTTGACCCGGGGCACCGACTCGCGCAGCGCGAACGCGCGTCGCGAGACCTCGTCGGTGATCTCCTCGCCGGCGGCGGTGACCCGGTCTCGCCCTCGATGACGACATCCTCGGCGGCGATCCGGCCGGCGATGCGGTCGACGGTGCGGTCGCCGAGCAGCGGGTCCTCGAGGTCGACCCAGATCCCCGCGGTGGTCTCGCAGTCGTCGATGCGGACGATCACGTCCTGGGCGACGTCGACCAGGCGGCGGGTGAGGTAGCCGGAGTTCGGCGGTGCGCAGCGCCGTGTCGGCCAGGCCCTTGCGGGCGCCGTGCGTGGAGATGAAGTACTCGAGGACGTTGAGGCCCTCGGAGAAGTTCGCCTTGATGGGCAGGTCGATGATCCGGCCCGTGGGGTCGGCCATCAGTCCGCGCATGCCGGCGATCTGGCGGATCTGCTGGGTGGATCCGCGTGCTCCTGACTGCGACATCATGAGCACGCGAGTGGAAGCGGTCGAACGACTTCATGGTCACGTCGGTGACGTCGTCGGTGGCCTTGGTCCAGATCTCGACGGTCTTCTGGTAGCGCTCGTCGTCGGTGATCAGGCCGCGCCGGTACTGCAGGTCGACGTCCTCGACCTGCTTCTCGGCCGCGGTCGAGGATGCCGGCCTTGGCGCCCGGCGTCTTGATGTCCATGGCGCTGACGGTCACCCCGGCCTTGGTGGCGTAGTGGAAGCCGAGTCGCTTGATGTCGTTGACGATCTGCGCGGTGCGCTCGGAGCCGTGCAGGTCGTAGCACTCCTTGACGAGCTGGCCCAGCTTGCGCAGGTCCATCACCTCGTTGCGGAAGGTGATCGAGCGCAGGTCGCTCTGGGTGCCGGCCTCGCCGAGCGGCAGCACCGCGTTGAAGAGCACGCGGCCGACCGTGGTGGTGACCAGCGAGGTGCCACCGGGGGCAGTCTCTGAGGCGCGGTACGGCTCGACATGGTGCTTGGGCATGCGCACGCGCACGTGGTCGTGCAGGCCGATGCGGTTGTGCTCGTAGGCGAGCTCCGCCTCCTCTGCTGACGAGAAGGCCTGCAGCTTCTGGACGTCCTCGACCGCGGTCGGCGGCTCGGTCATCTCCTGGGTCAGGTAGTACGAGCCGAGCACGATGTCCTGCGACGGGGTGACCACGGGGCGGCCGTCCGAGGCGCTGAGGATGTTGTTCGACGACATCATCAGGTTCTTGGCCTCGGCCACCGCGCCGCTGAAGAGCGGCACGTGCACGGCCATCTGGTCGCCGTCGAAGTCGGCGTTGAACGCCTTGCAGACCAGCGGGTGGATCTGGATCGCCTGGCCCTCGACCAGCACCGGCATGAACGCCTGGATGCCGAGCCTGTGCAGGGTCGGCGCGCGGTTGAGCAGCACGGGGTGGTCGGTGATGACCTGGTCGAGCACGTCCCACACCTCGGGGCGGACGCGTTCCACCATGCGCTTGGCGCTCTTGATGTTCTGGGTGAAGTTCTGGCTGACCAGCTCGCGCATCACGAACGGCTTGAACAGCTCGAGCGCCATCTTCTTGGGGAGGCCGCACTGGTGCAGCTTCAGCTCGGGGCCGACCACGATGACCGAGCGGCCGCTGTAGTCGACGCGCTTGCCGAGCAGGTTCTGACGGAACCGCCCCTGCTTGCCCTTGAGCATGTCGGAGAGCGACTTCAGCTTGCGGTTGCCGGTGCCGGTGATGGCGCGGCCGCGCCGGCCGTTGTCGATGAGGGCGTCGACCGCCTCCTGGAGCATCCGCTTCTCGTTGCGGACGATGATCTCCGGGGCGCCGAGCTCGAGCAGTCTCTTGAGCCGGTTGTTGCGGTTGATGACGCGGCGGTAGAGGTCGTTGAGGTCGCTGGTGGCGAAGCGGCCACCGTCGAGCTGCACCATCGGGCGCAGCTCCGGCGGGATCACCGGGAGGACGTCGAGCACCATCCACGCCGGGGCGGTGCTGGACTTGCGGAACGCCTCGACGACGCGCAGGCGCTTGATCGCCTTCTGGCGGCGCTGCCCGCTCGTCGACTTCGACTCCTCGCGCAGGCGCAGTGCCTCCTTGGCGAGGTCGATCTGGTTGAGCAGCTCGCGCACCGCGGCCGCGCCGATGCCCGCCTTGAACACCTTGCCGTAGCGGTCGACGTACTCGCGGTACTGGGTGTCGGTGAGCAGGTCGCGGACCGTCAGCGCCTCGAGCTCCTCGCGCTGGCGGACGATGTCGGCACGGAGCGTCTCGAGCTCGGTGCGACCGCTGTCCTGCGCGCCGGCGCGCTTGCCCTCGAGCTCGGTCGCGCCATCCCGCGATCTCCGCGCCTGCGGCGTCCTCGAGGTCGGTGAGCCGGTGCGCGAACTGCGCGGCCAGCTCCTCCTCGCGCTCACCGGCACGACGCTGCACCTCGACTGCGACGTCCTCGTCGAGAGCGGTGCCCTTGGTGACCACGGTCTGGGTGTCGACGCCGTCGGTCAGCGCCATGTTGGCCACGGCCTTGTGGCCCTTGGCCTCCTGGATGCGCTCGTCGAGGTCGCGCGCCAACTCGTGCAGCGCTGCCACGCGGGTCTCGCGCTCGGCCTCCAGGGCCTGGCGCTCGTCGGCCAGGCGCGTCTGGCGGTCGGCGACACGCTGCTCCAGCTCGCCGTCCTCGCCGGTGTCGCCGGAGTCGACCTTCTCGTTGAGCGCGACCACGCGCTCGTCGGTGTCGGGGTCGAGCTTGGCGACCAGCTCGGCGCGCGCCTTCTCGTCGACCGAGGTGACGATGTAGTTGGCGAAGTACAGCACCTTCTCGAGGTTGCGCGGGCTCATGTCGAGCAGCAGCCCCATGCGCGAGGGGATGCCCTTGAAGTACCAGACGTGCGACACCGGCGAGGCCAGCTTGATGTGGCCCATGCGCTCGCGGCGCACCTTGCTGCGGGTCACCTCGACGCCGCACTTGTCGCAGATGATGCCCTTGTACCGGTAGCGCTTGTACTTGCCGCAGTGGCACTCCCAGTCCTTGGTGGGGCCGAAGATCTTCTCGCAGAAGAGCCCGTCCCGCTCCGGCTTGAGCGTGCGGTAGTTGATCGTCTCCGGCTTGGTCACCTCGCCGTGCGACCAGGAGAGGATCATCTCCGGGCTGGCGATGGAGAGACGGAGCGCGTCGAAGTTCTCGAGTTTCAGCATGTGCTCTCTTTACCTAACGGTCTCGTCGATGTCGTCGCGCTCGTCGCGCTCCAGGTGGATGCCGAGGTCGAGCGGGATGTCGGGGATGTCCTCCTCGCCGAGCACGATCTTGTTCTCGTTCTCGGACTGGATCTCCACCCCGAGCGCCAGGCCCTCGAGCTCCTTGACGAGCACCCGGAACGACTCAGGGATGCCCGCCTCCAGCGTGTTCTCGCCCTTGACGATCGCCTCGTACGCCTTGACGCGGCCGACGATGTCGTCGGACTTGACGGTGAGGATCTCCTGGAGGATGTGGCTGGCGCCGTATGCCTCGAGCGCCCACACCTCCATCTCGCCGAAGCGCTGCCCACCGAACTGCGCCTTGCCACCCAGCGGCTGCTGGGTGACCAGCGAGTACGGGCCGGTGCTGCGCGCGTGGATCTTGTCCTCGACAAGGTGCGCCAGCTTGAGCATGTAGATGTAGCCGACCGTGACCTCGCGGTCGAACTCCTCGCCGGTGCGGCCGTCGCGCAGCTGCTCCTTGCCGGTGCGGGGCAGGCCGGCGCGCTCGAGCTCGTCCTCGATGAGCTCCTCGCTGGCGCCGTCGAACACCGGCGACGCGACCGTGAGGCCGAGCGCGTGCGCGGCGTAGCCGAGGTGGGTCTCGAGCACCTGGCCGAGGTTCATGCGGCTGGGCACGCCGAGCGGGTTGAGCACGATCTCGACGGGCGTCCCGTCGGGGAGGTACGGCATGTCCTCGATGGGCAGGATGCGGGCGATGACGCCCTTGTTGCCGTGGCGCCCGGCCATCTTGTCGCCCTGGGCGATCTTTCGCTTCTGGGCGACGTACACCCGCACCAGCTCGTTGACGCCGGCGGGCAGCTCGTGACCGCTCTCGCGGCTGAACAGCTTGACGTCGACGACGGTGCCGCGCTCGCCGTGGGGCACGCGCAGCGACGAGTCGCGAACCTCGCGCGCCTTCTCTCCGAAGATGGCGCGCAGCAGGCGCTCCTCGGCGCTCAGCTCGGACTCGCCCTTGGGGGTGATCTTGCCGACGAGGATGTCGCCGGGGTGCACCTCGGCGCCGACGTAGACGATGCCGCGCTCGTTGAGGTTGCGCAGCGTCTCCTCGGAGATGTTGGGGAGGTCGCGGGTGATCTCCTCGGGGCCGAGCTTGGTGTCGCGCGCCTCGACCTCGAACTCCTCGATGTGGATCGAGGTGTACATGTCCTCGCGCACCACCTGCTCGCTGATCAGGATGGCGTCCTCGAAGTTGTAGCCCTCCCACGGCATGAAGGCCACCAGCACGTTGCGTCCGAGCGCCAGCTCGCCGTTGTCGGTGGAGGGACCGTCGGCGAGCAGGTCGCCGGTGTCGACGTGCGTCGCCGGCCCTGACCACGATGCGCTGCGACAGGCAGGTGCCCTGGTTGCTGCGCACGAACTTGTGGATGCCGTACCACTGGTCGGCGCCGCCGTCGTCGGGGCGCACCAGGATGCCGATGCCGAAGTCCTGGCCGCTGCGGATCTTCTCCACGCTGCGGTCGCTGTCGGCGGGCTCGGGCCAGCTGACCCCGACCACGGTGCCCGGCTTGCGCGCCAGCACCACCTCGCCGCTGTTGCGGGCGGCGTGCGCCTCCATGCCGGTGCCGACGATCGGCGCCTCGCTGACCAGCAGCGGCACCGCCTGCTTCTGCATGTTCGAGCCCATCAGCGCGCGGTTGGCGTCGTCGTGCTCGAGGAACGGGATCAGCGAGGTGGCCACGGACGACCGTCTGCTTCGGCGACACGTCCATGTAGTCGACCTCGACACGGGGAGGTCCTTGAAGGTGTGACGGCTGCGGCAGGCGACGTGCGCGACGGTGAAGTTGCCGCTCGTCGTCGACAGGCGCGTTGGCCTGGGCGACGTTGTACTTGTCCTCCTCGTCGGCGGAGAGGAAGAGGATGTCGTCGCTGACCCACGGGACGATGCTGACCGTGCCGACGCCGGCCTTGGCGAGCTGCTCGACGGCCTCGGCGGTGAGCACCTGGCCCTCCTTGACGCCGCCCTCCGAGTAGGCGCGCGAGGCGGTGCGCCCGGCCAGCACGCGCGACGTCCGACGTGCTCACCTCGCGGTAGACGCGGCGGAACGGGGTCTCGATGAAGCCGAACTCGTTGACGCGCGCGAAGGTGGCCAGCGAGCCGATCAGGCCGATGTTCGGGCCCTCAGGGGTCTCGATCGGGCAGATGCGCCCGTAGTGGCTGTGGTGGACGTCGCGGACGTCGAAGCCGGCGCGCTCGCGGGAGAGGCCGCCCGGGCCGAGCGCCGAGAGGCGCCGCTTGTGGGTGAGCTCGGCGAGCGGGTTGGTCTGGTCCATGAACTGGGACAGCTGGCTGGAGCCGAAGAACTCCTTGATCGCCGCCACCACCGGGCGCGCGTTGATCAGGCTCGCCGACGTCACCGTCGCCGAGTCGCAGATGGTCATGCGCTCCTTGATGATCCGCTCCATGCGGATCAGGCCCATGCGGAACTGGTTCTGCAGCAGCTCGCCGACGGCGCGCACGCGGCGGTTGCCGAGGTGGTCGATGTCGTCGGCCTCGCCGGTGCCGTTGTTGAGCGCGATCAGCTTGCGGATGATCGAGATGAAGTCGTGGTTGTCGAGGACGCGGCGGTCGCGGTCCTGGGCGCGCTCGCGGGCCTCGTCCTCGGGGACGCCGAGGTTCTTGTCGAGCTTGAAGCGGCCCACCTTGGAGAGGTCGAAGCGGCGGCCGTTGAAGAACAGCGAGTTGAGCAGGTTGCGCGCGTTCTCCACCGTTGGCGGATCGCCCGGGCGGATCTTGCGGTACAGCTCGATCAGCGCCTCCTCGACGCTGGTCGTGGGGTCCTTGTCGAGGGTGGCGGCGATGTACTGGTGCTCGGGGTCGATGTCCTGCTCGGCGAAGAACGACTTGATGTCGTCGTTGCTGGCGTAGCCGAGGGCGCGCACCAGGGTGGTGACCGGGCACCTTGCGCTTGCGGTCGATCTTGACCGTGAGCACGTCCTTGCCCGAGGTCTCGATCTCCAGCCAGGCGCCGCGGTTGGGGATGAGCTTGGCGGAGTAGAGGAGGCGGCCCGAGGTGCGGTCCTCGGCGGCGGTGAAGTACACGCCGGGCGAGCGGACCAGCTGGGACACGACCACGCGCTCGGTGCCGTTGACGATGAAGGTGCCCTCGGTGGTCATCATGGCGAAGTCGCCCATGAAGACCTCGGCCTCCTTGATCTCGCCGGCGTTCTCGCCGGTCTTGATGTGCAGCCGGGTGTTGATCCGCAGCGGCGCGGAGAAGGTCATGTCGCGCTGGCGGCACTCCTCCTCGTCGAACTTGGGCGCGCCGAACTCGTAGTCGAGGAAGCGCAGCTCGTAGTTCTTGCCGGTGTAGTCGGTGATCGGGTTGATCTCGTCGAAGAGCTCGCGCAGCCCCTCGGTGCAGAACCAGCGGAATGAATCCAACTGGGTCTGGATCAGATTGCCCACCTCCAGCCTGTCGGTGATCTTTCCGTAGTTGTGGCGGGTGGAGAGTCTGGAAGCATTCAAAACCATGTGCTAGAGTTCCCTCGACAAGGTAGGCGCGCGGGTACCGACGGCGACGGGCACAAGGACGTATCGTACCAAAGCTCGGCCGATCGGCGCCGCATGGTCTCTTGCGCCCTGCAGATCGGGTTGTACCCCGATTTGAGTTCAGCGAACCGCGCTCGGCAGGTCGCTGCGTTTGAGGCGTTACTGCTCGTCCGGCAGGGCGCGGAGGATGCAGAACTCGTTGCCCTCGGGGTCGGCGAGGACGACCCAGGTCTGGGTCGCCCTGGCCGATGTCGACGTGCCGGGCGCCCAGGCTCAGCGCCCGCTCGACCTCGGCGGCCTGGTCGTCGGGCCGCAGGTCGAGGTGGAGCCGGTTCTTGACGGCCTTGCCCTCCGGGACGGTCAGGAAGAGGAGGTCGGGCCCGGTGCCGAACTCGAGCCAGTACTCCGTGTGGTCGCCGGGTTCGGGCTGCAGGGGCCGGTCGAGCAGCGCTGCCCAGAACTGGCCGACGCGTTTGGCGTCATTGCAGTCGATCACAGTGGATTGGAGACGCAGAGCCATGGTTGGTGATTGTCGGGCGTTGAGCCGGCTCGATGTAGCCGCTCGAGCCGCGCTCACCGGCCACGACGCCGGGGCCGCGACCTCGGCGATGGCACGGAGATCGTCTGCGCCGAGCTCGATGGCCGCCGTCGCCGGGATGGCCTCGAGATTCTCGGGTGGCCCGTCCCCGGGATCGGGACGAAGTCGTCGACCTGGTGCAGAAGCCAGGCGAGGGCCAGCTGCGCGACCGTGATCCCGCGCCGGGCGGCGATCTCACCGAGGCGCGCGACGATGCGGGCGTTGGCGTCGAGGTTGTCGCCCTGGAAGCGCGGCACCGAACGTCGCCAGTCCTGCTCGGGAAGGTCGGCCTCCGAGCGGTAGCGGCCGGTCAGCAGCCCCCGGCCGAGCGGCCTGTACGCCACGAACGCGACGCCCAGCTCGCGGGTCGCCGGCAGGATGGCCGTCCTCGGGGTCGCGGCTGAAGAGCGAGTACCCGGTCTGCAGCGCAGCGATGGGATGAGTCGGCGTGGGGGCGCCGGAGAGTGTCCGGCGCCACCTCGGAGAGGCCGAGGTGGCCCGACCTTCCCGGCGTCGACCAGGGCGGCCATCGCGCCCACGGTCTCCTCGATCGGGGTGGCTCGGGTCGAGGCGGTGAGGAAGAAGAGGTCGAGGTCGTCGGTCCGAAGCCGAGCCAGGATGGCCTCGAGCGCCGGCGCCACCCGGTCCGGGCGGCCGAGCCCGCTGGCGCCGCCGCCGCCGAACTTGGTGCCCAGCACGACATCGCCGCGCCGACAGGCGATGACCCGCCCAATCACCTCCTCGCTGTGGCCGGCTCCATAGACGTTGGCGGTGTCGACGAAGGTGACGCCCAGCTCAAGCGCGCGCGCCAGAGTCGCCTCGGCCACGGCGTCGGCGGGGCCGCCGCACACACCGGCGAAGCTCATCGCGCCCAGCCCGATGGCGGAGACCATCGGGCCGCCCGTGCCGAGGAGTACGGTAGCATGGGCTAGCGGATCTCGACCGAGGCGCCGGCGTCCTTGAGCTTGGCCGCGGCCGCGTCCGGCGTCCTCGCGGGAGACGCCCTCGCGGATCGGCTTGGGGGCGCCGTCGACGAGGTCCTTGGCCTCCTTGAGGCCGAGCCCGGTGATCTCGCGGACGGCCTTGATCGCGTTGATCTTGGCGTCGCCGGCACCGGTCAGGACGACGGTGAACTCGGTCTGCTCCTCGACGGGGCCTCGCCGCCGCCGCCACCTGCGGCTGGAGCGGCAGCAGCGGCGACGGGCGCGGCCGCCTTGACGCCGAGCTTCTCCTCCATGAGCTTCACGGCGTTGACGACGTCGAGCACGGTCCAGTCCTTGAGGGCCTCGACGAAGTCCTCGGGGGTCAGGGTCTTGGTTGCCATGTGTTGTCTCCTGTGGTGTTGCGCGGCGCTATGCGGCCGCAGCGAGCTTGTCGCGGTACGCCTCGAGCGTCGACGCGAAGGTGGCGGTGATCGAGTTCGAGCGCGCCGGCGAGCTGGGTCAGCGGCGACTGCAGCGTCCCGGCGAGCTGGGAGAGGAGCGCCTCACGCGAGGGCAGCTCGGAGAGCGTCTTGACCCCGGCGGCGTCGAGGACCTGGCCCTCGACCAGCCCGGCGACCGACGGCAGGCGCTTGTTGACCCGGAAGTACTCGCTGAGCACCCGGGCGGGGACGGCGAGGTCGCCGTAGCCGAGGGCGAGCCCGACGGGCCCGACCAGCGCCTCGCTGAACGGCGGCACGCCGGCCGCTTCGGCGGCGCGGCGGGCCAGCGTGTTCTTGACCACGACGTAGTCGACGCCCTGCGTGCGCAGCTGGGCGCGCAGCTCCTCGAGCTGGGCGACGGTGAGGCCGCGGTAGTCGGTGACCACCGCGGAGGTGGCCCGGCTCAGCTTCTCGGTGAGACGGTCGACCGCCTCGCGCTTGCGTGGGCCGGCGCGCGTGCCGCTCTGGCCGGCGGCGTTGACTGCCATGCGTGTCCTCCGTGTTGCGGAGCCTCCGGCGACACCCACCGCTGTGTGAGGTGGGCGTCACGGGGAGCGCGTCGCCCGACGCGCAACCGCTCCGCTCACTCACCTATCGCAGGAGATTGAGGGGCACGGTGCTCCGCCTGCGGTCTCTGGCGAGAGGTTGCCTCGACGGCACCCTGGACTGGTTTGCGGTGGCGAGGATAGCAGGGATACGCTCGCCGCCTTTCCCATCGCAAGCGGAGGCCCCAATGCTCCTCGAAGGACGTCGAACCCTGGTCACCGGCGCCTCGAGCGGCATCGGCAAGGCGACCGCGCTGCGGTTCGGCGCCGAGGGCGCGTTCGTGTGCGTCAACTACTACTCGGACAGCGAGCGGACGGCGCCGAGGCCGTGTGCGCGCAGATCGACCGCAGCGGCAAGCGCGCCTTCGCCCACCAGGCGGACGTCGGCGACGAGCAGCAGGTGATCGCGATGGTCGCCGCCGTCGTCGACCGCTTCGGCGGCATCGACGTGCTGGTCAACAACGCCGGCATCGAGAAGGAGGTGCCCACCCTCGAGATGCCGCTCGACGTCTGGAACGCGGTCCTGCGAACCAACCTCACCGGCGCCTTCCTCTGTCTGCGCGAGGCCGGCAAGCACATGGTCGCCGCGAAGAGCGGTGTCATCGTGAACATGAGCTCAGTCCACGAGTTCATCCCCTGGCCGGGGTTCGCCCACTACTGCGCCAGCAAGGCTGCGATGAAGCTGCTCATCCAGACGGTGGCGCGGGAGCTCGCCCCCGACGGGGTTCGCTGCGTCAACGTGGCCCCGGGGGCGATCGCGACGCCGATCAACAAGTTCGTGCTCGAGGACGCCGAGGCCAAGCACATGGTGGAGCAGGAGATCCCGCTCGGCCATTTCGGCACGGCAGAGGACATCGCCGCCGCGGTGGCGTGGGTCGCCAGCGACGAGGCTTCGTACGTCACCGGGACGACGCTGGTGGTGGACGGGGGGATGTCGACCTATCCGAAGTTCGTGTGATCCCGGGTCGGATCTGAGGTCTCGCTCGGTCCTCTCAGGCCGCTGCCGCCGTCGGGGGTCGCGCCCTGAGGGCATGGTCCGCGGGCGGCGGGATGGTGAGGATGCCGCCGTCGTCGGTGCGGACAATCTGGAACCCGCACTCGTGCACCAGCCAGTGATGGCGATGGCACAGCAGCACGAGGTTGCGCATGTCCGTCCCGCCGCCGCGAACCCAATGCACGATGTGGTGCGCTGCAGTCCATGAAGCCGGGCGCTCGCAGCCCGGCCAGCGACAGCCCCTGTCGCGCACGTTGAGGGCTCGCCGGGTCGCCCCCGGCACGACCCGCTGCGAGCGGCCCACGTCGATGACCGCGGAACTCCGCGTCGAGCAGCACCCGGGTGATGGTGGCGTCGCAGGCGAGGCGCTGAACGGTGGCGTCGGGGATCGGGGCGCCGCCGTCCAGCTCGGCACCGGGGGAGCCGGCCAGGCCCTGGAGGGTGGCAAGCGTGGTGGTGACCTGGAGGTGGGAGCGCTGGCTGGCGCGCGCCGGCACGTCGCCCTGGTCGAGCCTGTGAGCGGCCAGCTCGACCAGCGCATCGGCGAGCCGCTGTGCCCGGTCGCGGTACTCGTTGGGACCACTCCTCCGCGCCAGCGGCTCGAGAGCGGTACGCAGGAGGCTTCCACCCTCGGCGTCGAGGAAGCCGGAAATGGTCAGGCCACCTCCTTCCGCGGGGCGGAGACGCAGGCGTCGCCACTCGACGGCGTCGACCGCACTCGCCACGCACGAAGCCGCATGCATCGCGTGCTCCGCGTGGTAGCAGGCGGTGCGGAAGCGGGCGACGGTGTGGCGTTCGGCGGCGGGAAGCAGGGCGCGCTCGTCGAAGTCCTGGGGGACCGGGCAGCGCGCTGCAAAGTCGGCGGTCTGAGCCATCAGGCCGAGGTGCGCGAGGCCGATGCGCCCGTCGAGGAAGGCGTCGATGCTCGCCGGCAGGTCACCCTCCCGCTCGCCCACCTGCAGGGCGGTGATCGCCGCGTGGCTGGTCATCCGGCATTCCTGGCGAATCCAGGAGGCCGGGTTCTCGTCGAGGTCGGAGTCCGACGCGGCAGCGAACCGGTGCGAGATGCGCGCAAAGGCCAGCTCGAGGCGGTTGATGACGGTGCGGGTGCGGCGGAGATCCTCCCCGAGATCGTCGCGCGAGCGGGACTGGCCGGCTGAAGCGGTCGCAGCGGCCAGGAATCCGTCAACAGCGTGCTGGACGGGGTCGAGCTCGGGGCTGGGCGTGAGCGGAAGCATGTGCACAGCATAGCGAACGCCTGTTCGTCGCCGAGGGACATTGGGCGGACAATTTGCTTGCTGCGCAAGGGATTTCTGGCCGGGTGACATAAGCCCGGCGTTGACCACTCCAAGCCCGCCCCCGCGCGTCCCCGATACGCTCCCCGCGTGCCCGCCCCGCCACCCCCGTCCCGCGAGATCGCCGGCGTGGCGCGAGCCCACGCCGCCCTGGCGCACACCATCCAAAACCTCACCGACGACGCCGCCCGCCGCCCCAGCCTCCTGCCCGGCTGGACCGTGGGCCACGTCCTCACCCACGTCGCCCGCAATGCCGACAGCGTGGTCCGCCGGCTGGAGGGTGCCGCGGCGGGCCAGGTGGTCGACCAGTACGCGGGCGGCGCCGCCGGCCGGGAGCACGACATAGAAGAAGGTGCGGGGCGCCCGGCCGCGGAGCTGGTCGCCGACGTGGCCGCCACCAGCGAGGCGCTCGACGCCGCACTCGCGACGTTCCCGCCCGGCGCCTGGGAGCGGGTCACCAGGTCGGTCGGTGGGCAGGAGGTCCCGGCCAGGGCGGTCGTCTTCTCGCGGTGGCGCGAGGTGGAGGTGCACCACGTCGACCTCGGCATGGGCTACCTCCCCAGCGACTGGCCGGACTACCTCGTCGAGCTCTGGCTGCCCCGGGCGGAGGAGCAGTTCCTGCCCACGGCCGACGAGCGCGAGCTGCTCGCCTGGCTGGTCGGACGGGGCCCCGCTCCGCGCCTGGCTCGTGGGGCTGACACACGCCGGTCACCACCCGGTGGACGCGCCACCCAAAACGGCCCGCGACCGAGGCGGCTCCGAGTTTGACGCCTAGACCGGGCCACTGGTAGGATCTCCGTTCGCGCCACCGCGGCGACCGTGTATTCGCGCGCAGTTCGTCGGACTGCGCTGTTCATATCTATCGGAGTAGCGTGCCCACCATCCAGCAGTTGGTCCGCAAGGGCCGACGGACCGCGGTCAAGAAGACCAAGGCGCCGGCCCTGCGGGGTTGCCCCCAGCGCCGCGGCGTGTGCGTGCGCGTCTACACGACCACCCCGCGCAAGCCCAACTCGGCGCTGCGCAAGGTGTGCCGCGTGCGCCTCACCAGCAAGGTCGAGGTCACCGCCTACATCCCCGGCATCGGCCACAACCTCCAGGAGCACTCGGTGGTGCTGGTGCGCGGCGGCAAGGTCGCCGACCTCCCCGGTGTGCGCTACCACGTGGTGCGCGGCACGCTCGACACCGCCGGCGCCAAGAACCGCAAGCAGGGGCGCAGCAAGTACGGCGCCAAGCGCGAGAAGGCGGCCAAGTAGATGCCCCGCCGCGCCCGGATCCAGAAACGGACCATCCTGCCCGACCCCATCTACGGCAACCCCGGCCTGGCCAAGTTCATCAACTGCGTGATGCTGGCCGGCAAGAAGAGCACCGCCGAGAAGATCGTCTACGACGCCTTCGAGAAGATCCGCCGCTCCCAGCGCCGTGAGCCGCTCGACGTCTTCGAGCAGGCGATGCGCAACGTCACCCCGGTGCTCGAGGTCAAGCCCAAGCGCGTCGGCGGCGCCACCTACCAGGTGCCGGTGGAGATCCGCCACGACCGCCGCGCCGCGCTGGCGCGCCGCTGGATCATCCGCTACGCGCGGGCCCGCAACGGCAAGAGCATGGCCGACAACCTCGCCGGCGAGCTGATGGACGCCGCCAACGGCGTCGGCGCCTCGATCAAGCGGCGCGAGGACACCCACAAGATGGCCGAGTCGAACAAGGCCTTCAGCCACTTCCGGTACTAGAGATGGCTGTGGCAACGCGCGCGTTCCCGCTCGAGAAGACCCGCAACATCGGGATCATGGCCCACATCGACGCGGGCAAGACCACGACCACCGAGCGCGTCCTCTTCTACACCGGCCGCATCCACAAGATGGGCGAGGTGCACGAGGGCGCGGCGACCATGGACTGGATGGTCCAGGAGCAGGAGCGCGGCATCACCATCACCTCGGCGGCGACGGCTGCCGAATGGCGCGGCCATCGCATCAACATTATCGATACGCCCGGGCACGTGGACTTCACCATGGAGGTGGAGCGCAGCCTCCGCGTCCTCGACGGCGCCGTGGCCGTGTTCGACGCCGTGGCCGGGGTCGAGCCCCAGTCGGAGACGGTCTGGCGCCAGGCCGACCGCTACGACGTGCCCGCGCATCTGCTTCATCAACAAGATGGACCGCGTCGGCGCCAACTTCTTCGCGTCGGTGGCCAGCATCCGCGAGCGCCTCGGCGCCAACCCGGTGTGCGTCCAGCTGCCGATCGGCTCCGAGGCCGACTTCAAGGGCGATGGTCGACCTGGTCGCATGGAGGCGATCGTCTACACCGACGACCTCGGCACCACCAGCAAGCGCTCTGAGATCCCGGCCGACATGGCGGAGCAGGTGGCCGAGTACCGGCACACCCTGCTCGAGGCCGTCGCCGAGTGCGACGACGAGCTGATGATGCAGGTACCTCGACGGCCACGAGCTGACCGCCGACGAGCTGATCCGCGGCGCTGCGCGCCGGCACCGTCGCCACCAAGCTGGTCCCGGTGCTCTGCGGCAGCGCGCTCAAGAACAAGGGCGTGCAGCCGATGCTCGACGCCGTCGTCGACTTCCTGCCGTCGCCGCTCGACAAGCCGGCCATCGAGGGCCTGCGCGACGACAAGCTGGAGACGCCGCCACGTCAGCGACGAGGATCCCTTCTCGGCGCTGGCCTTCAAGATCGCCACCGACCCGTTCGTCGGCAAGCTCACCTTCTTCCGCGTGTACAGCGGCGTGCTGCGCAGCGGCAGCTACGTGTACAACGCCACCAAGGGTGAGCGCGAGCGCGTCGGCCGCATCCTGCAGATGCACGCCAACCACCGCGAGGAGATCGAGGAGGTGCGCGCCGGCGACATCGCCGCCGCCATCGGCCTGCGCAAGACCACCACCGGCGACACGCTCTCCGACGAGCAGCACCCGATCATCCTCGAGTCGATGAGCTTCCCGGAGCCGGTCATCTCGGTCGCCGTCGAGCCGAAGACCAAGGCCGACCAGGACAAGATGGGCGTCGCCCTGCAGAAGCTCGCCGAGGAGGACCCGACCTTCCGGGTGCGCTCAGACGACGAGACCGGCCAGACCATCATCAGCGGGATGGGCGAGCTCCACCTCGAGATCATCGTCGACCGCATGCTGCGCGAGTTCAAGGTGGACGCCAACGTCGGCAAGCCGCAGGTCGCGTACCGCGAGACGATCACCGCCAAGGCGCACGGCACCGGCCGCTTCGTCCGCCAGTCCGGCGGCCGCGGCCAGTACGGCCACGTCGAGCTCGAGCTCGAGCCCAACGAGCCCGGCAAGGGCTTCGAGTTCGTCAGCAAGATCGTCGGCGGCTCGGTGCCCCGCGAGTACATCGCGCCGACCGGCCGCGGCATCGAGGAGACGCTCAGCAACGGCGTGCTCGCCGGCTACCCGGTCGTCGACGTCAAGGTGACGCTGGTCGACGGCTCGTACCACGACGTCGACTCCAACGAGCAGGCGTTCTCGATCGCCGGCTCGATGGGCTTCAAGGACGGCATGCGCAAGGCCAAGCCGGTGCTGCTCGAGCCGATCATGAAGGTCGACGTCAGCATGCCCGAGGAGTACATGGGCGACGTCATGGGCAACCTGTCCGGCCGGCGCGGCACCATCCTGGGCATGGAGGGGCGCGGAACCTCGCAGATGGTGCATGCTCACGTGCCCCTGGCCTCGATGTTCGGCTACGCCACCGAGCTGCGCAGCATGACCCAGGGGCGCGCCACCTATTCGATGGAGTTCGACCACTACCAGGCTCTTCCCAACAGCATCGCGGAAGAGATCATCGCCAAGTCCAAGGCATAACCAGCGGAAAGAGCAGCAAGGAAAGCGGAGACACGAGCAGAGATGGCCAAGAAGAAGTACGACCGCACCAAGCCGCACGTCAACGTCGGCACCATCGGCCACATCGACCACGGCAAGACGACGCTGACCGCGGCGATCACCAAGGTGCTTGCGCGAGAAGGGCGGCGCGGAGTTCCGCTCGTTCGACTCGATCGACAACGCGCCCGAGGAGAAGGCGCGCGGCATCACCATCGCCATCGCGCACGTCGAGTACGAGACCGACAAGCGTCACTACGCGCACGTCGACTGCCCCGGCCACGCCGACTACATCAAGAACATGATCACCGGCGCCGCCCAGATGGACGGCGCCATCCTGGTGGTGGCCGCCACCGACGGCCCCATGCCCCAGACGCGCGAGCACATCCTGCTCGCCCGCCAGGTCGGGGTGCCCTCCATCGTGGTCGCCCTCAACAAGGTGCGACCAGGTGGACGACGAGGAGCTGCTCGAGCTCGTCGAGCTCGAGGTCCGCGAGCTGCTCAGCAAGTACGACTTCCCCGGCGACGACATCCCGATCGTCCGCGTCAGCGCGCTCAAGGCGCTCGAGGGCGACAAGGAGGCGGCCGAGCAGGCATCGTCAAGCTCATGGACGCCGTCGACAGCTACATCCCGATGCCCGAGCGCCCCGTCGACAAGCCGTTCATGATGCCGATCGAGGACGTGTTCTCGCATCGAGGGTCGCGGCACCGTGGTCACCGGCCGCATCGAGCGCGGCATCGTCAAGGTCAACGAGGCCGTCGAGATCGTCGGCATCAAGGACACCACGCAAGACGGTCGTCACCGGCGTGGAGATGTTCCACAAGCTGCTCGACAGCGGCGAGGCCGGCATGAACGTCGGCTGCCTGATCCGCGGCGTCAAGCGCGAGGACGTCGAGCGCGGCCAGGTGCTGGCCAAGCCCGGCACGATCACGCCGCACACCAAGTTCAAGGCGCAGGTGTACGTGCTCAGCAAGGACGAGGGCGGCCGGCACACGCCGTTCTTCAACGGCTACCGTCCGCAGTTCTACATCCGCACCACCGACGTGACCGGCACCATCAGCCTGCCCGAGGGCGAGGAGATGTGCATGCCCGGTGACAACGTGGAGATGGGCATCGAGCTGATCACCCCGATCGCCATCGAGGACGGCATGCGCTTCGCCATCCGCGAGGGTGGCCGCACCGTCGGCGCCGGCGCCGTCACCAGCATCGACAAGTAGGTATCGCAAGGGCAAAGGTACCGGTTCACACCTCATGGCACAGAAGATTCGCATCCGCCTGAAGGCGTACGACCACAGGGTCCTGGACCAGGCCGCGTCGAAGATCGTCGACACGGCCACCCGCACGGGCACCCGCGTGGCCGGACCGGTTCCGCTGCCCACCTCGCATCAACAAGTACACCGTGGTCCGCGGGCCGTTCATCGACAAGGACTCGCGCGAGCAGTTCGAGATGCGCACGCACAAGCGGATCCTCGACATCCTCGACCCCAACCCCAAGGTGGTCGACGCGCTGATGCGGCTCAACATGCCCAGCGGGGTGAACATCGAGATCAAGCTCGGAGACCAGCGTGGGTAAGGGAATCCTCGCCCGCAAGGTGGGCATGACGCAGATCTTCACGGAGCGCGGCACCGTGGTGCCGGTCACCGTGCTGGAGTCCGAACTCCTGCCACGTCGTGCAGCGCAAGACGACGTCCGTCGACGGCTACGAGGCGGTGCAGATCGGCTTCGGCGAGAAGCTGTCCAAGCGGGTGAACAAGCCGCTGACCGGGCACTTCCGCCGCGCCGGGGTGCGCCCGCTGCGCCGGCTCACCGAGCTGCGTGACGCCGGGCGAGGCCGAGCTGGGCAGCCGCCTCCGTGTCGAGATGTTCAGCGAGGGCGAGCTGGTCGACGTGACCGGGATCAGCCAGGGCAAGGGCTTCGCCGGGCACCGTCAAGCGCCACGGCTTCAGCCGCGGACCCGTGAGCCACGGTTCGATGAACACCCGCCAGCCGGGCTCGATCGGCTCGGTCGACGCGGCGCGCACCTTCAAGGGCGTGAAGATGTCGGGCCAGTACGGCAACGTGCGCCGCACCGTCCGCCACCTCGAGGTGGTGCGCGTCGACGGCGAGCGCAACCTGCTGCTCATCAAGGGCTCGGTGCCCGGTCACAGGAACGGCGTGGTGCTGGTCGCGTCCCAGCGACCGCGAGGAGCTGTCGTGACCGCCGTGCGCGTCGTCGACCAGACCGGCACCGGCAGCGGCGAGCTCGAGCTGTCCGAGGCCATCTTCGGCGTCCCGGTCAACACCGCGGTGATGCACCAGGCGCTGATCCGCCAGCTGGCCAACGCGCGCCAGGGCACGCACGACACCAAGACGCGCACCGAGGTGCGCGGCGGTGGCAAGAAGCCGTGGCGCCAGAAGGGCACCGGCCGCGCCCGCCAGGGCTCGATCCGCTCCCCGCAATGGGCCGGCGGCGGCGTCGTGTTCGGGCCCACACCGCGCAGCTACCGCCAGGAGATGCCCCGCAAGCAGCGCCGCCTCGCCCTGCGCAGCGCGCTCTCGGCCAAGGCGCAGGACGGTCACATCTCCGTGCTCTCGCGGCTTCGAGCTCGAGGCGCCGAGCACGCGCGCCGTCGTCGAGCTGCTGCGCAACATCGAGGCCGGGGCGCGCGTGCTCATCGTGCTCGGCTCGCACAACGAGCTGCTCGAGCGCAGCGCGCGCAACCTCCCCGAGGTGCGCGTCATCCTCGCCGCCAACCTGTCGGTGCGTGACCTGCTCACCGCCGAGACCGTGCTCATGACCCGCGACGCCATCGAGCACGTCGAGGAGGCCTGGTCATGAGCGTCGGTCGCACCTCCGAGCAGGCGGTCCTGGGGCCGGTGGTCAGCGAGAAGTCGTACGGCGCCATGGCCGTGGGGCGCTACGCGTTCCGATGCGCTCCCTGGGCGACCAAGATCGACATCGGCCGCGCCGTCGAGGAGCTCTTCGCCGCGCAGAAGATCACCGTGACCAAGGTCAACACCGTCAACGTGCGCGGCAAGGTGCGCCGCCGCTCGCGAGGCCGCGCCCGCGTCGTCGGCCACAGCCCCAACTGGAAGAAGGCGGTCGTCACGCTCGCCCCCGGGCAGCGCATCGACGGCCTCTTCGAGGGGGTGTAGGCCATGCCCATCAAGCGCTACAAGCCGACCAGCCCGGGGCGCCGCTTCATGTCGGTGAGCAGCTTCGAGGAGGTCACCAGGGGCACGCCCGAGCGCTCGCTCACCGAGCACCTCAAGAAGCACAGCGGGCGCAACAACACCGGCAGCATCACCGTCCGCCACCGCGGCGGCGGCCACAAGAAGCTGTACCGGATCATCGACTTCAAGCGCAACAAGCTCGACATCCCCGGCCGCGTCGCCACCATCGAGTACGACCCCAACCGCTCGCGCGCGCATCGCGCTGATCAACTACGCGGACGGCGAGAAGCGCTACATCCTCGCCCCGCTCGGCCTCGCCGTCGGCGACAGCGTCATGGCCGGACGCCAAGGCCGAGGTGCGGCCGGGCAACAGCCTGCCGCTGGCCAACATGCCGCTGGGCACGACCATCCACAACATCGAGCTCAAGCTCGGCCGCGGCGGCCAGCTGGTGCGCAGCGCCGGCGGCGCCGCGCAGCTCCTCGCCAAGGAGGGCGGCTTCGCCACGCTGCGCATGCCCAGCGGCGAGGTGCGCCGCGTCGACCTGCACTGCTCGGCGACCGTCGGCCAGGTGGGCAACGTCGACCATGAGAACGAGACCGTCGGCAAGGCGGGCAAGTCGCGCTGGCGCGGCTGGCGCCCGTCCGTGCGCGGCATGACCATGAACCCCTTCGACCACCCCCATGGTGGTGGCGAGGGCCGCAGCGGTGCCGGTGGCCACCCGCAGACGCCCTGGGGCAAGCCCGCGCTCGGCTACCGCACCCGGCACAACAAGTCGACCGATCGAATGATCGTGCGACGTCGCAAGAAGTAGAGAGATGAGCCGTTCCCTGAAGAAAGGTCCGTTCTGCGACGACCACCTCCTCAAGAAGGTGCAGCAGCTCAACGCCAGCCGCGAGAAGCGGATCATCAAGACGTGGTCGCGCCGCAGCGACGTGTTCCCCGACATGGTCGGGCACACCATCGCCGTGCACGACGGGCGCAAGCACGTGCCCGTGTTCATCACCGAGGCGATGGTCGGCCACAAGCTCGGCGAGTTCGCGGCCACCCGCCGCTACCGCGGCCACGGCCACCACACCGAGCGCAGCGCGGCGCTCAAGTAAGAGAGAGATGGAAGTAGTCGCAACCGCCAAATGGGTTCGCACCACCGCGCGCAAGGCGCGCCTGGTGACCGCGAGCGTCGAGGGCCTGCCCGTCGCCGAGGCGCTGGTGATCCTTCGGTTCACGCCGCGCGCGGCCGCGCGCGACGTCGCCAACGTCATCAAGTCGGCGGCGGCCAACGCCGAGCACAACTACAACCTCGACGCCTCGACACTGCGCGTGGCCCGCGTCGAGGTGGAGGCCGCGGCGATCATCAAGCGCTTCCGGCCCAAGCCGCGCGGCATGTCGGGCAGCATCTTCAAGCGCACCGCCCATCTGCGCGCCTTCGTGACCGACGACGAGCCGGCGCCACGACAAGCGGCGTGCGCTCGAAGATCCGCATGCCGCGCACCGTGGTGACCGCGCCCGCGGCCGGCCCGTCGCGCGAGACGCCCGGCGACGCGCCGGCGGCGCGCCGCCGCAGCCGCGGCCGCCCAGCGCGCCGCGACGCCGAGCCCCGCGCCGAGCGCTGCGCCGCGCCGCCGCCGCGGCACCGCCAAGCCGACGCACGCCGCAGCCGGCGAGACGCCGTCGACCGACATCACAGAGGACACGGCGCCGGCGGACGCCATCGAGGAGCCGGCCACCGACACCGGCGAGGGAGACAACCAGTAATGGGTCAGAAAGTCCACCCCATCGGCTTCCGCCTGGGCGTGTACCGCAACTGGGACGCGCGCTGGTACGCCGACAAGGACTACACCGCGCTGCTCCACGAGGACATCGCCATCCGCACGCCTCATCGGCGGCCGCCTGCGCAACGCCGGCGTGGCGCGCATCGAGACCGAGCGGCGCGGCAACGAGCTGACCGTGACCATCCAGACCGCCAAGCCCGGCATCGTCATCGGCAAGCAGGGCGCCTCCGTCGACGCGCTGCGCGACGAGCTCGAGAAGATCACCGCCAAGAAGGTGCGGGTCACCATCCACGAGATCAAGACGCCCGAGCTCGACGCCAAGCTCGTCGCCGAGAACGTCGCCTCCCAGCTGGAGAAGCGCATCGCCTTCCGGCGCGCGCTCAAGCAGACGCTGCTGCGCTCCATGCGCGCCGGCGCCAAGGGCTGCAAGATCCAGGTCAGCGGCCGCCTCGGCGGCGCCGAGATGTCGCGCCGTGAGTGGGACCGCGGCGGCCGGGTGCCGCTGCACACCCTGCGCGCCAACATCGACTACGGGCAGGCCGAGGCGCGCACCACGTTCGGGCGCATCGGCGTGCAGGCGTGGATCTACAAGGGCGACTTCGTGACCGCCACCGGCGAGCCGATCAGCGGCACCGCCGTCCGCGAGGCGGACGAGGACGACAGACCGAGGCGCTGGAGCGCGCCGCGCCGGCCGCCGCCGAGGCGCCCGCGCGCGTGCGCGTCGCCGAGGAGCCGGTCGCCGCCGTCGGCGGTCGAGGAGTCCGCGACCGAGGTCCGCAACGAGGCCGAGCCGACGAGGTCGAGGACACGCTGCGAGGATGAGCAGGTCGACGCCGAGGAGGAGGCCGTGGTCGCCGCCGTCGGGGTCATCCCCGAGGACGGCGAGAAGGTCGAGAAGCTGGCCTCCAAGCGCAAGGCGCCCGCCGCGGCCAAGAAGCCGGCCACGCGCGCACCCGCCAAGAGCGCGGCGCGCAAGCCGCCGGCGCGCAAGCCCGCCGCGCCCAAGCGGCCGACGCCGCGGCAGAGGAGGAGTAGCGCCATGCTCATGCCCAAGCGCACCAAGCACCGCAAGCTCCACCGCGGGCGCCGCCAGGGCGCCGCGCAGCGCGGCAACCGCATCTCCTTCGGGACGTACGGCCTGCAGGCGATGGGCGTGTGCTGGATGACCAACCGCCAGATCGAGGCCGCCCGGCGTGCCATGACCCGTCACGTCAAGCGCGGCGGCAAGATCTGGATCCGCGTCTTCCCCGACCACGTCATCACCAAGAAGCCGGCCGAGACCCGCATGGGCAGCGGCAAGGGCCAGCCCGAGGGCTGGGTGGCGGTGGTCAAGCCCGGCCGCATGCTCTTCGAGATGTCCGGGGTGACCCCCGACGTCGCCAAGGAGGCGATGCGCCTGGCCGCGCACAAGCTGCCGATCCGCACGCGCTTCGTGGTCCGCGAGGAGCCCGGCGCCGAGGCGGAGGAGAGCGCATGACCGCTCGTGCCGTCGCGCTCGACAGCCTCCGCGCGCTGAGCGGCGACGAGCTCGCCGAGCACCTGCGCGAGCAGCGCGGCCAGCTCTTCCAGGTGCGCCTCCAGCAGACCATCGGGCAGGTGGAGAACCACCGCCAGATCCGCGCCATCCGCAAGGAGATCGCCCGCACCATGACCGTGCAGGTGGAGATCCGCCTCGCCGCCGAGCGCGGTGAGCCGGCGCCGGCGCCGCGACCGCACGCGCCGGCCCGGCGTGGCCGCCGCGCATCCACCACCGCTGCGGTGGTGGCGCCGGCCCGGCCGCGCCGCGCGCGCGCCGCGGCTGCGAGCCACCGCCGAGCCGCCGCAGCGGTCAGCGCCGACGCACCGGTGGAGGAGGTCATCAGCGACATCGAGTGGAGCGTGTCGCCCGGCAGCCGAGACCCGCCAAGCGCAGGTCGCGCAAGGCGCCGGCAGCCGCCGATGCGGCCGAGGCCGCCGAGGAGCCGGGCAGCGCAGACGCCACGCCAGCAGCCGACGAGGACGACGCATGAGCAGCCAGCCAGACACACCCGCCGTCCGCACGCGCCGCAAGGTGCGCGAGGGCGTGGTGGTCAGCGACAAGATGGAGAAGACGCGCATCGTGCTCGTCCAGGAGCAGAAGCCGCACGCCCTCTACAAGAAGGTGGTGCGCATCAACCGCCGTTTCAAGGTGCACGACGAGACCAACGAGAGTGGCGTCGGCGACCGCGTGCGCATCACCGAGACCCGCCCGCTCTCCAAGGAGAAGCGCTGGCGCATCTCCACGCGTTCTCGAGAAGGCCAAGTAAGTGATCCAGCAGGAATCCGTCCTCAAGGTGGCGGACAACAGCGGGGCTCGTGAGCTCCTCTGCATCCGCGTGCTCGGGGGCAGCTACCGCAAGTACGCCTCGGTCGGTGACGTGATCATCGGCACGGTCAAGGTCGCCCAGCCCAACGCGCAGGTGAAGAAGGGTGACGTGGTGCGCGCGGTGGTGGTGCGCACCGTCAAGGAGTACCACCGTCCCGACGGCAGCAACATCCGCTTCGACGAGAACGCCGCTGTGCTCATCCAGCCCAACAACAGCCCGCGCGGCACCCGCATCTTCGGGCCGGTGGCGCGCGAGCTGCGCGAGCGCAACTTCATGAAGATCGTCAGCCTCGCACCGGAGGTGCTCTGAGATGAGTGCCAAGACCGAGCGTCGCACCCGCATCGGCCTGCGCCACCGCGGCTGGGCGCAGGGCCGGGCCCGGCTCCTCGACATCCGCGCCGGCGACACCGTCGAGGTGATCGCGGGAAAGGACCGGGGCAAGCGGGGCACGGTGGTGCGCACCATCCCGACCACCCAGCGCATCGTCGTCGAGGGGATCAACCGCCTGAAGCGCCACACCAAGTCGGGCGCCGCCGGCAACATCCAGGGCGGCATCATCGACTTCAACGCGCCGATCGCCTACGGCAACGTGCTGCTGGTGTGCAACCGCTGCGACAAGCCGACGCGCATCTCGCGCGTGGCCCAGCCCGACGGGACGCTGCCGATCGTCTGCAAGAAGTGCAACGAGATCTACGTGAGGAACGAGAGCCTGATGGCCGCAGCAGTCGCCGACCTGCCCCGCCTCCGCCAGCGCTACCAGGACGAGATCGTCCCGGCCCTGGTGCGCGACTTCCGCTACCGCAACGCCATGCAGGTGCCGCGCGTCGAGAAGGTGGTGGTCAACATCGGGCTCGGCGAGGCCATCCAGAACGGACGCGCCATCGACGCCGCGGTCAACGACCTCAAGACCATCACCGGCCAGTCACCGATCGTGATCCGCGCCAAGAAGTCGGTGGCGGCGTTCAAGCTGCGCGAGGGCATGCCGATCGGGGTCAAGGTCACGCTGCGCGGACGTCGCATGTGGGAGTTCCTCGACAAGCTGCTCAGCGTCACCCTGCCCCGAATCCGCGACTTCCGTGGCATCGATCCCAAGGCCTTCGACGGCCACGGCAACTACACGCTCGGGCTGCGCGAGCAGCTCGTGTTCCCCGAGATCGACTTCGACAAGATCGACAAGCTCCGCGGACTCGAGGTCTGCATCGTCACCACGGCTCGCACCGACGACGAGGGCCGCGCCCTCCTGGCGGCCTGCGGGATGCCCTTCCGCAAGCCGGGACAGCAACAGTGATCGCAATGCCGCGTGCGTCCGGAGCACCTGCCCGGATACGGCGTGGAGAGGTAACCAGTGGCCAAGAAATCGTTGATCGCCAAGTCGCTGCGGCCGGCGCGGTTCGCCAGCCAGCAGCACAACCGCTGCGGGGTGTGCGGGCGCCCGCGCGCCTACATGCGCAAGTTCGGCATGTGCCGGGTCTGCTTCAGAGGGATGGCCTCTCAGGGGCAGATCCCCGGCGTCAAGAAGAGCTCCTGGTAGACGGCCATGATGAGTGACACGATCGCCGACATGCTGACCCGCATTCGCAATGCCAGCGCCGCCAACCACCACACCGTGGCCATCCCGGCGTCGAAGATGAAGGTGGAGATCGCCAAGGTCCTCGCCGCCGAGGGGTTCGTCGACGGCTTCGAGGTCGTCGGCGAGGCGCCGCAGCAGCTGCTGACCATCACGCTGAAGCCGCGCACTCCGCGCGGCCGTGCGCTGTCCGGGCTGCGCCGCATCAGCCGCCCGGGGCTGCGCGTCTACGCCCGCAAGACCGAGATCCCCCGCGTCCTCGGTGGGCTCGGCATCGCCATCATCTCCACCTCGCACGGTCTGATGACCGGCCAGGCGGCGCAGCGCGCCGGCCTCGGCGGCGAGGTGGTGGCGTACGTCTGGTAACCGCGATGTCCCGCATAGGAAAGCTTCCCATCACCGTCCCGGGCGGCGTCGAGGTCACGCTGGCCGGCAGCCACATCACCGTCACCGGCTCGCGTGGAACGCTGGAGCGCAGCCTGCCGCCGTCCATGATCGTCGAGGTCAACGACGGCGTCATCAGCGTGCGCCGGCCGACCGAGACGACCACGCACCGCTCACTGCACGGGCTCACCCGCACGCTGGTGGCCAACATGGTCGAGGGGGTGAGCCAGGGCTTCACCCGCCAGCTCGACCTCGTCGGCGTCGGCTTCCGCGCGGCCAAGCAGGGCAACGACCTGGTGCTCAGCCTCGGCTACTCGCACCCGATCCGCTACACGCCCCCCGACGGGGTGACCATCGACGTGGCCACGCCGACGCAGATCGCGGTGAGCGGCACCAACAAGGAGATCGTCGGCCAGGTCGCCGCCAAGATCCGCTCGTTCCGCAAGCCTGAGCCGTACAAGGGCAAGGGCGTGATGTACAGGGGCGAGGTAATCCGGCGCAAGGCGGGCAAGTCCGGCAAGGCCGGGAAGGGCAAGTAGTCATGCACACCAAGTTCGATCGTCGCGCCGCGCGCGACCGCCGCCATCGCCGGGTGCGCAAGAGCGTCCACGGCGCCGCGGCGCGTCCGCGCCTCGCGGTGTTCCGCAGCCTCAACCACATCGCCGTCCAGCTGATCGACGACGCCGCCGGTCACACGCTGGCCGCCGCCTCGACGCACGACGCCGACATCCGCAAGGAGCTGAGCGGCAAGGGCAACTCGTCCACCGCGGGCGCGGCGGTCGTCGGCCGGGTGATCGCCGAGCGCGCCCGCAGCAAGGGCGTGAGCGCGATCGTCTTCGACCGTGGCGGTTACCTCTACCACGGCAGGGTCAAGGCCCTCGCCGACGCTGCCCGCGAAGCGGGACTGGAGTTCTAGCGATGGCCATGCGCATGGATCGGCGCGACGACCGCGCCAGCGACCTGCAGGAGAAGATCGTCTCGCTGAACCGCGTGGCCAAGGTGGTCAAGGGCGGACGCCGTTTCTCGTTCAGCGCGCTCGTGGTCGTCGGCGACGGCGCCGGGCGTGTCGGCGCCGGGCTCGGCAAGGCGGGCGAGGTGCCTGACGCCATTCGCAAGGGTGTCGACGACGCCAAGAAGCACATGATCACGGTGCCCATGGTCGGCAGCACGATTCCCCACGAGGTCCACTACAAGCTCGGCGCGGCCAAGGTCCTGCTCAAGCCGGCCGTGCCGGGGACGGGCGTCATCAGCGGCAGCTCGATGCGCGCCGTCGTCGAGGCCGCGGGCATCCACGACATCCTCACCAAGTCGCTGGGGACCGACAACCCGATCAACGTGGTGCGGGCGACGATCGCGGCCCTGGCCAGCATGCGCACGCTCCGTGACGTCGCCGCGGTGCGCGGCCTCGACCCCGAGCGCATGGTCGGCCGCAAGCGTGCCGCCGAGATGCTCGGCGAGGGCGCGGGCGCAGCCGAGGCGGTGAGCGCATGAGCACGCTCCGGGTCACCTACCGCAAGAGCAGCATCGGCTACGCCAAGGACCAGAAGGCGACCCTGGCGGCGCTCGGGCTGCGCAAGCTCAACCACACCGTGGAGCACCAGAACACCTCGTCGATCCGCGGCATGGTGCACAAGGTGCGCCACCTCGTCAGCGTCGAGGGCGTCCCCGCGGACTCGTCCGAGGGGATGGCGGTGCTGGCCCGGTCGACGGCGGAGGCGGAATCGTGAAGCTGCACGAGCTGAAGCCCGCACCCGGCAGCCGCAGGAAGCGCACCCGGGTGGGGCGGGGAATCTCCGCCGGCCAGGGCAAGACGTCCGGCCGAGGCCAGAAGGGGCAGGGCTCGCGCGAGAGCAGCAGCGTCCCCAAGGGGTTCGAGGGCGGCCAGATGAAGCAGTCGATGCGGCTGCCCAAGCTGCGCGGCTTCCACAACCGCTTCCGTCGCGAGTACCAGGTGGTCAACCTCAGCAAGCTGAACCGATTCGACCGCGACGCCATCGTCGACGGCGCCGCCCTGGCCGCCGCCGGCCTGGTCACCGGTGCCGACGCCCCCGTGAAGCTGCTCGCCGCGGGCCACGTCAAGGTGGCGGTGCACGTGCGCGTCCATCGCGCCTCAGCGGCCGCACGCAGCGCGGTGGAGGCCGCGGGCGGCAAGGTCGACCTCCTCGAGGAGCCGTCGCCGCCCCGCGAGGCTGAGGCGGAGGGTGCCAGGGACAACGCTGCGTCGCGACGGCGCGCACGCAACGCCGCGGCGGCCGAGGCGGAGGAATCCGCGACGCCCGAAGCGACAGCGAGCGAGACCGCGACCCCAGCAACAACCACGCCCGACGACGACACCGCGAGCGACGCGCAGGAGGAGCCGCAGGCGTGAACCTGCTGCAGGCGCTCGCCCAGGCGATGCGCATCCCCGAGCTTC
Source organism: Candidatus Dormiibacterota bacterium (assembly GCA_963717185.1). Classification (GTDB taxonomy): domain Bacteria; phylum Chloroflexota; class Dormibacteria; order Aeolococcales; family Aeolococcaceae; genus Aeolococcus. The sequence continues at coordinate 41,194 of CAVQVY010000048.1, forward strand.
GCCGGAAGCTGGTGATCACCATCGGCCTGGTGCTTGCGTTCCGTGTGCTCGCCAACGTGTCGATCCCGGGCGCCGACCCCAAGGCGCTGCAGGCGCTCTTCAGCAGCAACTCGCTGCTCGGCCTGTTCAACCTCGTCGGTGGTGGCGGGCTGCAGCGCTTCACCATCGTCGCCGAGGGCCTCAATCCCTACATCAACGCCACCATCATCATGCAGCTGATGACCGTGGTCTCGGTGCGGCTCAAGGAGCTCAGCAAAGAGGGTGAGCAGGGTCGCAAGAAGATCACGCGGTACACGCGCTGGCTGACCGTCCCGCTGGCGGCGCTGCAGGGCTGGGGATTCCTGGCCCTGTTCACCAACCCCAACGCCGTGACCATCAACGGCGTGCCCCAGGCGATCATCCCCAACGCCACCACCACCCAGGAGCTCGGCATCGTCCTCACCCTGGTGGCGGGGACCATCATCGCGATGTGGCTCGGCGAGCTGATCACCGAGTACGGCGTCGGCAACGGCGTGTCCCTGATCATCTTCACCGGCATCATCGCCCGGGTGATCCCGTCGATCGGCGACTACGGCACCACCGGCGGCACACACGTCATCCAGATCGTCGGGGTCGCGGTCATCGCGCTGGTGGTGACCGCCGGGATCATCGCCGTGCAGCAGGCGCAGAGGAAGGTGCCGGTGCAGTCCGCCCAGCGGGTGCTCAACCCGCGCACAGGCACGGCGTCACAGGGCCGGCGGAACTTCCTGCCGCTGCGCATCAACACCGCGGGGGTGATCCCGATCATCTTCGCGCTGTCGATCATGTTCTTCCCGACCATCTTCGCCAACCTCTTTGCGAGCTCGGGCGGGTTCCTCGGCAACGCCTCGTCGTGGATCACCGCCAACTGGCAGCCGAACGGGCCCAAGTGGTACATCAACGTGCTCTACAACGGGATGTACTTCCTGCTGATCCTCGGCTTCACGTACTTCTACACCGCGGTGGTCTTCGACCCCAACGACGTCGCCGACAACCTCAAGAAACAGTCGACGTTCATCCCCGGCATCAGACCGGGGCGGAGCACGGCGGAGTACCTCGGCCGGGTCATGGGCCGCATCACCCTGGCGGGCGCGCTGTTCCTGGCGGTGATCACCGTCATCCTGCCGCTCTTCACCGCGTTCGCCACGCGGGCTGACCCGACCAGCCTGTACCTGGGTGGCACGGCGATACTCATCGTGGTCGGCGTCGCGCTCGACACCATGAAGCAGATCGAGACGCAGCTGCTGATGCGACAGTACAAGGGCTTCATACGGTGATCACTGTGCTGTTCGGCCCTCCGGGCAGCGGCAAGGGAACGCAGGCGGAGGTCATCTCCAAGCGCTTCAACCTGCCGCACGTGAGCACCGGCCAGATGCTGCGCGACGAGGTCGCCGCGGACTCCCAGCTCGGTCGCGAGGTGGCGCCGATCATGAAGAGCGGCGGGCTGATCCCCGACGACATGATGGTGCGGATCATCGAGAGCCGCCTGGCGCACCCCGACGCCGCCGACGGTGTCCTCCTCGACGGCTTCCCGCGCACGGTGCCGCAGGCCCGCGAGCTCGACGAGATGCTCGAGCGCACCGGCCGGGAGATCGGCGTCGTGCTCTTCTTCGACGTCCCCGAGAGTGAGCTGAAGAAGCGCATCGCCCACCGGTCGGAGATCGACCACCGCGCCGACGACACCCCTGAGGCCTATGTGCAGCGGATGCGCGAGTACGAGGAGAAGACCGCACCCGTGATCGGCTACTACCAGGACCGGGGCACGCGCATCGAGTTCGTCAACGGCAACGCACCCATCGACGCGGTGACGGACTCGATCCTCACCATCTTCGGCGGCCAGCCCCACGCCGGCGGGGTGGCCTGAGGTGGCCGCGAGAGTGGAGGCCTTCCGCCTCAAGCGACCCGAGGAGATCGAGAAGATGCGCGCCTCCGGGAAGATCCTGGGCGCGTGCCTCGCCCACCTCGCCGCCCAGGTGCGCCCCGGCATCACCACCCTCGACCTCGACCGCGAGGCGGAGACGTTCATCCGCGACCACGGCTGCATCCCCGGGTTCCTCGGCTACCAGGACTACCCCAACTCGCTCTGCGTGTCGGTCAACGACGAGGTGGTGCACGGCATCCCCGGGGAGCGGGTGCTCGAGGACGGCGACCTGGTCTCGCTCGACTGCGGGCTGATCCTCGACGGCTGGTGGGCCGACAGCGGCCTCTCGGTGGCGTGCGGGCGAGCCCAGCCCGGAGGTGTCGCGGCTCATCGAGGTCACCCGCGAGGCGCTCGAGCGCGGCATCGCCGCCGCCCGGCCCGGGAACACGATCGGCGACATCGGGCACGCGGTGCAGACGTACGCGGAGGCGGAGGGCTACTCGCTGGTCCGCGAGTACGTCGGCCACGGCATCGGCCGCAACATGCACGAGCCGCCCCAGGTGCCCAACCACGGCCAGCCGGGCACCGGCAACCAGATCAAGCCGGGCTACGTGCTGGCCATCGAGCCGATGGTCAACGTCGGCGGCCCCCAGGTGCGGGTGCTCAGCGACGGGTGGACCGTGGTGACCGTCGACGGAAAGCTGTCGTGCTACTTCGAGCACACGGTCGCGATCACCGAGGACGGCCCCGAGGTGCTGACTTTGCGTCCCAGCCACGCAGCGGTCGGCTGATTTGCCGTGCCAAGCCGGCCTTTCCGTATACTCGTCGGTTGCGGCTGCCGTTCAGCCCGATTCCGCACGCCTCTCCCAGCGGCGTGGCTGAGCCCATGATCGGGAGGGTCATCGAGCCCCTTCCCGACTCGCTCTACCGGGTCGAGCTGGACGACGGCCACAGGGTTCTCTGCCATCCGGCCGGAAAGGCGCGCCTCCAGGCGGTGCGCATCCTTCCGGGTGACAGGGTACAGGTCGAACTCAGCGCCGCCGATCCCGGTCGGGGACGCATCCTCCAACGGCTCGCGTAGCCACGGCAGCGACAACAGAGACAAAGGGACGGCAGGACAGCGATGAAGGTCAGGGCCTCGGTCAAGAAGATGTGTGACCACTGCAAGGTCATCAAGCGGCACGGTGCTGTCCGGGTCATCTGTGACGCCAACCCGAAACACAAGCAGCGACAGGGGTAGAGGAGAGAAGTGGCACGCATCGCCGGCGTCGACATCCCGCGTGACAAGCGGATCGAGGTCGCGCTCACCTACATCTTCGGCATCGGCCCGACGACGTCGCGGCGGCTGCTCACCCTCGCCCAGGTGTCGCCCGACGTGCGCACCCGTGACCTCACCGACGCCCAGGTCGGCAAGCTTCGCGACCTGATCGCCAAGCAGCTCCAGGGCCGCGTCGAGGGCGACCTCCGCCGCCAGATCGCGCTCAACATCAAGCGCCTGATGGAGATCGGCACCTACCGCGGCCTGCGCCACCGGCGCGGGCTGCCGGTGCGCGGCCAGCGCACCCGCACCAACGCCCGCACGCGGCGCGGTCCCAAGAAGACGGTCGGCGTGCGCCGCAAGAAGAAGTAGTCATGGCCAAGAAGAAGAAGGTCGTCCGCACCCGGCGCCGCGAGCGCAAGAACGTCGCGGTCGGCCACGCCCACGTGCTGGCCACCTTCAACAACACCATCGTCAGCCTCACCGACCCGTCGGGCAACGTGCTCGCCTGGGGGTCGGCGGGTGGGCAGGGCTTCAAGGGATCGCGCAAGAGCACGCCGTTCGCCGCGCAGATCACCGCCGAGAGCACGGCGCGCCGCGCCATGGAGCACGGCCTGAAGAGCATCGAGATCTTCGTCAAGGGCCCGGGGGCCGGCCGCGAGGCCGCCATCCGCAGCCTGCAGGCGTCCGGGCTCGAGGTCACCGCGATCACCGACGTCACCCCGATCCCGCACAACGGCTGCCGCCCCCCGAAGCGGCGCCGGGTCTAGGACAAGAACATGGCCAACCAGGCAGGACCCGTCTGCCGCCTCTGCCGCCGCGAGGGCACCAAGCTCTTCCTCAAGGGGAGCAAGTGCCTGACCAACTGCACCTTCGACAAGCGCAACGCGCTGCTGCCCGGCCAGCACGGCCTGGCGCGCCGTCGCAAGACCAGCGACTACGGCATCCAGCTGCGCGCCAAGCAGCGCGCGCGCCGGCAGTACGGCGTCCTCGAGGCCCAGTTCCGCACCTACTTCGCTCGCGCGGAGCGGAGCACGCGGGGTCACCGGTACGGTCCTGCTGCAGCAGCTCGAGCGCCGCATCGACAACGTCGTGTACCGGCTCGGGCTGGCCGCATCGCGCCGCGAGGCCCGCCAGCTCGTGTCCCACCGCCACTTCCAGCTCAACGGCCGCACCATCAACGTGGCCTCGGCCCAGGTTCGCCCCGGTGACGTCGTCGAGGTGCGCGAGCGCAGCCGCAAGCTGCCCCCGATCGTCAACGCGCGCGAGCTGGTCGCGGGGCGCACCGTCCCCGACTGGCTGACACTCGACGCCGGGGCGTTGCGCGGCACCGTGGTGCGCCTGCCCGAGCGGCACGAGATGGAGCAGACGATTGATGAGCAGCTAGTCGTGGAATTCTACTCGTCGATGAGTCTCATTCCCGAATTCATCCCCGGAGCGACGGCTCCCAGTAACCCCATGCATGGCGGCGCGGACGCGCGACGCCAGCACCCTGTGAGGCACCCCACTTTCTATGGTTGACACGATCGCCGCCCCCGCCGTCCGCGAAGTCGAAAGCAGCACCGATTACGGAAAGTTCGAGATCGAGCCGCTCGAGCCCGGCTTCGGTACCACCCTGGGCAACTCGCTCCGCCGCGTCCTGCTCTCGTCGCTCAACGGCGCCGCCATCACGTCGGTCTCGATCGACGGCGTCGCCCACGAGTTCTCCGCGATCCCCAACATCAAAGAGGACGTCACCGAGATCCTCCTCAACATCAAGGAGATCAACGTCGTCTCGCACAGCGACGAGCCGGTGCGGATCACCCTGGACGTTCGTGGCCCCAAGGAGGTCACCGCCGGTGACATCCAGACCAGCAGTGACGTCGAGATCCGCAACCCCGAGCGTGCACATCTGCACGCTGGACGGCCCCAAGTCGCACCTGCGCATGGACCTGACCGTGGAGCGCGGCAAGGGCTACGTCACCGCCGAGCGCAACAAGCGCGAGGGCCAGCCCATCGGCGTCATCCCCATCGACGCCATCTTCACCCCCGTGCGCCGCGCCAACTTCACCATCGAGAAGACCCGCGTCGGCCAGGAGACCGAGTGGGACAAGCTGGTCGTCGAGGTGTGGACGGACAGCACCTGAGCCCCGTCGACGCGGTCAGCCAGGCCGCGGCGCTGTTCACCCAGCACCTCGATCTCTTCGTGCGCTTCGGCGACAACCTCGCCGTGCCCCCGCAGAGCCAGAAGCGCGGCAACGACCTGCCCAGCCGGCTCGCCGACACCCCGATCGAGGACCTCGAGCTCAGCGTCCGTGCGCTCAACTGCCTCAAGGCCAACGACGTCACCAAGGTGGGCCAGCTGGTGGCCATGCGCCAGGAGGACCTGCTCACCCTGCGCAACTTCGGCCAGAAGTCGCTCGACGAGATTCGGGAGAAGCTGGTCGAGCGCCAGATGGTGACCCCCGAGGAGCTCGAGACGCTCTTCCAGCCCGGCGGCCGGTAGAGGACAGCAGTGCGTCACCGCCGCGCCGGCCGCAAGTTCGGCCGCACCGCCGCGCATCGCCAGGCGATGACCCGCAACCAGGTCACCGTCGCTGCTGCGCCACGGGCGCATCCAGACCACCGAGGCGCGCGCCAAGGAGCTGCGGCGCTGGGTGGAGCGGGTGATCACCACGGCCAAGCCGGACGACCTCCACGCGCGGCGCCAGGTGGCGCTGTACGTCACCGACCGCGAGGTGAGCGCCCGTCTCTTCACCACGCTGGTGCCCCGTTTCAAGGAGCGCCCAGGCGGCTACACGCGCATCATCCACGTCGGTCCGCGCCCCGGCGACGCCGCTCCCATGGCGATCATCGAGCTGGTCGACTGAGCGCATGACCATGCTGCGGCTGGTGCTCGAGTACGACGGTAGTGACTTCCACGGGTGGCAGTCGCAGCCGTCGGTGCGCACCGTCGAGGGGGTGCTTCGCGACGCGCTGCGCCAGGTCACCGGCGAGTCGCCGCGGCTGAGCGCGGCCGGCCGCACCGACGCGGGCGCCCATTCGCACGGCCAGGTGGTCGGGGTCCCGCTCTCCGCCGACTGGGAGCCGCAGCGTCTGTCGACGGCGCTGAACGCGGTTCTGCCCAGCGACGTCGCGGTTCGCCACGCGGAGCTCGCCGCCCCCGGCTTCCACGCGCGCTTCGACGCGCTGAGCCGCACCTACCGATATGTCGTGGTCAACAGGCGCGAGCGCGCCCCGCTGCTGCGCCGCCACGCCTGGCACTGTCACCGGTGACCTCGACGCCGGTGCCATGCGCGAGGCGGCTGGCCTGCTCTGCGGCACCCACGACTTCGCGCGCGTTCGGCCGCTCGCCGCGCGCCGGTGGAAGCACGGTGCGCACCGTGGAGCGCGCCACCGTCAGCCGGGTCGCGTCGCCGCTCGCCGACGGCACGCCCGCGTACGTCATCGAGGTGAGCGCCGACGCCTTCCTGTACGGCATGATGCGCGCCATCGCGGGTGCGCTGGTGGCGGTGGGCCGCGGCAGGATGGGCGTCGACGACGTCGCCGCCATGCTCGCCGACCCGACGCGGCTGCGCGAGCGGTCACAGTCGCCCCGGCGCGCGGCCTGCACCAGTGGAGCGTGACCTACCCGGCGGCGCCGGCCACGGAGACCAGCGCATGACCCAGACATCGCAGAGGACCTACACCGCCAGGCCGGGCACGCTTGCCGACACCTGGTACCTGGTGGACGCGCGCGGCCAGACGCTGGGACGGCTGGCCGTCAACATCGCCCGCATCCTTCGCGGCAAGCACCGTCCCCAGTTCACGCCGCACCTCAACACCGGTGAGCACGTCGTGGTCATCAACGCGCGCGACATCGTGGTCACCGGTCGCAAGCGCACCCTGAAGGTATACGACCGCTACTCCGGCTACCCGAGCGGCCGGCACGAGCGCACCTACGAGCAGCAGATGGAGCGCGACCCGACGTACCCGATCATCCACGCGGTGCGCGGGATGCTCCAGCACAACACACTAGGCGCGGACATGCTCAAGCGGCTGCGCGTCTACCCCGGTCCCGAGCACCAGCACGCCGCGCAGCAGCCCAAGCCGATCAGCTTCGGCGAACTCGGAGAGATCAAGCTTGCCAGCAACCAGTGAGCACTACTACTACGGCACCGGGCGGCGCAAGAGCGCGGTAGCGCGGGTTCGGCTCGTGCCCGGCGACGGACTGGTCATCAACGGACGGTCGCCCAGCGAGTACTTCGGCCGCCGCGACCTCGAGACGGTGGTCACCCAGCCGCTGCGCGTCACCGACAACCTCGGGCGCTTCGTGGCCTCGCATCAAGGTGGAGGGTGGCGGCGTCGCCGGCCAGGCGGGAGCCATCTGCCACGGCATCGCACGCGCGCTCGTCTCGCCGACGAAGAGCTGCGCCCCGCGCTCAAGAAGGCCGGCCTGCTGACCCGCGATCCCCGCGAGAAGGAACGCAAGAAGTACGGCCTCAAGCGCGCTCGCAAGGCGCCGCAGTACACCAAGAGGTAGGGCGCGGGGGAACTGCGTTCCTCCCTGCGCCTACGCGGTAGCTGTCCCTCGCCTCAGTCTGCGGCGTGCGATCGCACGAGCACACCGACCAGCAGCAGCGCGGGTACCCACGAGGCCTCTGCCGCCTCCGCGTTGGTCCCGGCGGTGTGCCGTGTGTCGGCGCCGCTGGACAGTCGCCGCTGGCGGGGTAGGGCTGTCGCGTCTGCGCCACGCCGGTCTGCGGGTCGGGATAGTGCAGGCACTCGAGGTTGTTGGTGTTGGCGATCGGAACCTCGAGCCACGCAGCGTTGGTGTTGACCACGATCCCGGTGGACAGGAAGAACGCCAGCTGCTGCTCCCCCGACGACCGCCCCGCCAGCGTGGGATCGGCCAGCCAGCCGTGCGGGTCGGACGCGTAGGTCGGCGTCTTGTCATTGCGGTAGTAGACGACGCGGTCGAAGAGCTCGCCCTGCGCGGTACAGGTTGCCTGCTGTTGGATTGGGCACGGTGCCGTCGGCGTACGCGGTCTGGAAGAGCACGTTCTTTGGGTTGCTCGCCCAGGCTGGATCAGGTCGGAGGCGGATGCGCGGCGCGAACGTCTCCGGGCTGCCGCTGCGGTCGTACCAGTTGGTCTCGCCGAACAGCTCCTGGATCTGCTCGGCGCCGGTGTGCGTGATCACCTCAGGTGGGTCGTTGCGCAGCGGCAGGTCCTCGGTGAACCCGTTGAGGCCGGGGCCGCCATTGAGGAGGTCCGGTTTCCCGTACTTGAGGGTGTTGGCGAGGTCACCTCGGAACGAGGAGAGCCGCGCGATGTCGACGATCGGACCGCCCGGGACGTTGAGCAGCCCCTGGTGGAACACCGGGTCGGTTCCCATCAGCATGGTGCCGTAGATGCCGCCGAAGCTCAGCCCGTAGTACATGATCGGCTTGCCGCTGAACACGTCAGTGCCGACGCCAGGGATGTCCATGCCGGCCTCGACAGAGCGCGCCAGCGCCATGTTGTCGACGACGGTCTGGATGAGGCCGGAGCTGAGCCCGTCGACGGGCTTGTGCGACGGCAGGAAGCCTCCCCCGACTGGGCGTGGGCGGTTGGCCCGACGCCGTCGTTGAGCCCGTCGCCGATGACGCCGTCACCGTCAAGGTCTCGCCCACGACCGTAGCTCTTGAAGGTGGTCGAGGCGCCGCCGACCTGGTTGATGGTGGTCGTGCTGTTGGGACCGAAGCCGTGTCCGGACGGATTGATGGACAGCGTGGCGATGCCGAGCTGCGCGTTGTAGTCGGCGGTGACGAAGATGTCGTAGTTGCTGCGCGTGAACCCGGGACCGTAGATCGCCACCGGCCACGGCGCGGGGAACTTGGTCGGGTCCGGCGTGACCGCGATGATGCCGAGCCTGTCTGCGCCGAGTGGCTGCGGCGTCTGGGTGGTGGGCACGGGCGGGATCTCGCCGTCGGTGTGTCCGTCCCCCACCCCGTAGGGGTTGTCCTGCTGGCCCGTCGCCGAGGCGAACTGGTAGCGCGGCGATAGGAAGCTGCCGAATGCGTAGTAGCCCGCCGTCCCCGCGGGGATGAGGTTGGGGACCGCGCTGGAGGTGAGCGGAGTCGGCCGGGTTGGTGCTGACCTGGTCGTTGCGCACGATGCCTGCCTGCGCCGGGATCTGGCTCGACACCGACGGGAGCACCGTCGACGCCTGGAAGACCGTGGTCACAGCGCCTTGCTGGAAGGTTGCCTTGCGCCCGCTCGTGCTTGTGGACGCGCCGGGGAAGCCGGCCACCGTGTACGCGTTGGCGGGGTCGGTGATGGGCAGGTCCATGGCCTTGCGGATGTTGACCAGCTCACCACTCGCGGTCCGGGTCGTGAACGGGGCCACGCAGACGCTCGAGCAGGCGGAGATGGGGTTGCCCGCGCTGTCCTGGACCCCTGACGTGACCACCACACGGTAGGGCGTGTCCTCGGTGAGGAATTGGTCGCTGATTCCTGACAGCGTGTTGCTCGCCGGGTCGAACACCAGCTGACGGAGCCCGCTGACGAACACGCCGTTGGCGTCGGTGATGTAGAAGTCACTGTCATCGACGGATGACAGCTTGACGGCGCCGGTCAGGGGCACCGTGACTCGCGGCTGGAGGTCGAAGCCGTCGAGGTTGTTGAGCATCGCGAAGGCGTCGCAGATCGAGTAGTTGGTCGAGTCACAGGTGGGGAAGTCGATGCCCTCGCGGAAGTTCACCCGCAGGCCGGTCACCTCCGTGGCGTCGGGCACGGTGAAGAAGTTGTCCGGGAAGATACGAGCGCCGTAATGGTTGCCCTGTAGCACTGTCACGCCCGCCGCCGACGCCCGCGTGGGGACGAGGAGGGACGTCATGATGAACAGGCCGACGGCGCCGACGCGGAGACCGCGCTTCATGGAGAACTCCCTTCCCGAGCCGGCGCAACGCTCCACGCCGGCCCCCAATGGTACGACGGCTGTCCGCCGCTGCGTCTACGCGCTGACCCGCTCCACGAAGGCGGCGAGCTGGTCGAGGGCGTCGTCAAGGGAGTCGCCGAGGCCGTGGCCGGCGCGCCGGTACACCACCAGCTCGGCACCGCTGATGCCGGCCACCGCCTGGCGGAGCACCTCGATCCGCGCGAACGGGTCGGCGTCGCCGCTGAGGAAGAGCACGGGGCAGTGGATGTCGGGCCAGTGCTCGGTGCGCACGTCGTCGGGATGGCCGGGGCGGTGGAGCGGGTAGCTGAGCAGCACCAGCCCGCGCACTGCCGGGTTGCCTGTCGCCGCCAGCATGCTGGCCACCCGGCCGCCATACGAGTGGCCGCCGATCACCGCCGGGCCCCCGACCGCGGCCAGCTTCTCCGCGTACACGGGCACCGCGCGCTCAGCGCGGCCCTTGGGGAGGTCGATGGCGGTCGCCTCGACGCCTCGCCGGCGCAGGCCATCCACGTGGGGACGCATCGACGCCGCCGTGCCCGACGCGCCGTGGGCGAGCAGTACGGGAAGCACCAGCTGATTGTGCCGCACCATCCACGCCGCACATCCGCACCGCAAGCCGGGTCCTTCACGAGTGGGGCGAACTCGGCGGCCTGCTAGTCTTCGACGCGATGCATGTCACGACGCGCGCGCGCGTCCTCGGGTGTCCTGTCGACATCGTCGACATGGGCGCCGCAGTGCAGCGGTTGGTCGACCTGTGCGAAACGCCGGCGCCGGCCGGACCGGCGGTGGTGGTAACGCTCAACCCGGAGATCGTCATGCGTGCTCGCCGCGAGCCCGATTTCAGCGCAATCCTGGAATCGGCCGCACTCATCGTCCCCGACGGGATCGGCGTGGTGCGCGCGCTGCGCCGGCGGGGATATCGACATGCGGTGCGCGTCGGCGGCGCCGACCTGCTCGACGCGTACCTTCCCCACGCGCAGGCGCTGGGCCACCGGGTGGCGCTCGTCGGCGCGCGGCGCGGCGTCGCGCAGCGCGCCGCGACCGTCCTTCTTGGCCGTCATCCCGGGCTTGACGTTGTCGCCGATGGCGGTGACCCCACGGCTGAGACGGCAGTGCGACTTGGAGAGCAGGCACCCGTGCTGGTGGCTGCCGCGTACGGCGCGGGCCGCCAGGAGCGGTTCCTGCGCGACCACCTAGGCGCCATCCGGGCGCGGGTGGGCATCGGCGTCGGCGGCAGCCTCGACTACCTGGCGGGAACGTCCCGGAGGGCGCCCCAGCTGGTGCGCAGAGCCGGGCTCGAATGGCTGTGGCGGCTGGCGCTCGAGCCGAGCCGGTGGCGACGTCAGCTGGCGCTGCCGCTGTTCTGGTTCCTCGAACGCCGCGAGGCACGCCGGTGATCAGCGTCGTCATCCCCGCCTACAACGAGCGCGATCGCATCCCCGCCACCCTGCAACGGATCCGCGAGTACTTCGACGCCGCCGGCGAGGAGTACGAGGTGATCGTGACCGACGACGGCAGCAGCGACGGCACCGTCGACTTCGTGCGCTCGGCGACAGCGGACTGGCCGCAGCTCTCGGTCGTGGCCTTGGAACGCAACCAGGGCAAGGGCGCGGCCGTGCGAGCGGGGATGCTGCGAGCGCGCGGTGAGCACCGCCTCTTCACCGACGCCGACCTCAGCACGCCGATCGAGGAGCTGCCCCGCCTGCGCGAGCGCCTGGTCGGCGCCTGCCAGGTGGCCATCGCGTCGCGAGCGGTTCCCGGGGCCACCATCGGCGTCCACCAGCCGGGGCGGCGGGAGATGATGGGCCGCACCTACAACCGCCTGGTGCAGCTGATCGTGCTGCCCGGCCTGCACGACACCCAGTGTGGCTTCAAGGTGTACACCGCGCAGGCCGCCGTCGCCTGCTTCCAGCCTCTGCGCACCAAGGGGTTCGGCTTCGACGCCGAGGCGCTGCTGCGCGCCCGCCGAAAGGGCTGGGAGATCGCCGAGGTGCCGGTCAGGTGGAACCACCGCGACGATTCGCGGGTGAGCGCCCTGCGCAACTCCGGGATGGTGCTGCTCGACCTCGTCAGGCTGCGCTTCTGGCGGCTGAAGCGGTAGCCGGCAGTGCATCTCGGACTGTGTCCGAACGATGGGCACTGCGACTGTCAAACCTGTACAGTTCCCACCGGTCTCTGAGGATCTCATTCGGGCTCAGTGTGCCCACCCGCAGAGCCGGATGTCGGAGGTCTCCCATGGCAGCAGACCAGGTTCCTCGGGGCGCGGCGCATCGTGCTCATCACCGCGGCGGCGGCGGCTCTCGCAGGCGCGGGCCTCGCCCTCACCGGCCCGCCCGCGCTTCACGCGGCCGCTGCGACGTCCTCCACGCCGGGCGTGGCGGTCTCACAGGCGATCGAACTCCACCTCCCACAACATCTACGTTGCGGCGCAGGGGCCCAACCACGAGCTCTTCTTCTACTGGGACCTCAGCGGGACCTGGTACGGCCCGGTCGCGGTGGGCGGGGCGGGCAGCACGTACTCGGCGCCCTCGATTGCAATCGACACCAGCCACCACGTGGTGATCGCCGCTGAGGGGCCTGGCAACAGGCTGTTCTTCTACTGGAATGTCAACGGCACCTGGTACGGACCGCTCCAGGTGGGCAGCACCGGCAACGACCTCTCCACGCCGTCGCTGATCTCCGACACGGGCGGCAACCTCGACCTGGTCGTGCAGAGCCCGGGACAGGCGCTCTCCTTCTACTGGAACACTGCCGCCGCCTGGTACGGCCCGTATGGTCTGGGCGGCGCCGGGTCGGCCCTGTCGCGGCCGTCCGCGGGCTCGTACACCACCAGCGGTCACCACTTCGTGAACATCGTCACGCAGGGGCCGAACAACTCGCTGACGCTGTACCAGAACCAGGACGGTACCTGGAACACGCCGGCTCACACCAACGCGCAGACCACCTTCGCTGCACCGTCCATGGACCCGGACGGCCTGTACGCGTACGTCCGCGGGGCGGGGGATGACCTCGACCAGTGGCAGACGCAGACCCAGGGTTCTGCCGCGATGCTGTTCGGCTGGTACCCGGTCGGACCAGGCAACACCACCGCGTCGTCCCCGTCTGGCGGTGACACCGTTGACGTGGCCGCGCTGGGGCCGTCCAACACGCTCTACTTCTACTGGTTCGGCGGCGGTGGCTGGCGCGGCCCGCTGGGCGTCGGAGGCCCGGGCTCGTCCTTCTCGATCCCGTCGCTGGCGATTGGCAGCTCGGGGCCCTCGATCGCGGTGCAGGGCCCCGGCAACTCGCTCTACTTCTACTGGGGCCTGAACGGCACCTGGTACGGGCCGCTCGGCATCGGCGGCGCGGGCACGACCTTCTCGTCCGCCTCCTGACAGCACTGACAACAGCCGGGACCGCATTGCGCGGTCCCGGCTGTGCCGTGTCTGCCGGCTGACGGGTCGGCCGCGGGCGGCGTAGACTTGCCGGCGCGGCCATCGCGCCAATCGGCTCAGGAAGGCACCACGTGACAGCGGACCTCTCAGCACCCCCGTTCACGCTCGACGTGCGCGTGGCGCGCTCCCCGCTGGTGGGACTGCGGTACGGCGTCGACGGTCGCGCCACGGACATCGACGACCTCGTCCAGGCGCTGGAGGCCGCTCACGTGGCGAGCGCGGCTGAGCGCGACGAGGTCCGCACCCGGCTCAAGCCGTACGACGCCAACCACCAGGCGATCGTCCAGCGCCTCACCCGCGGCTCCGGCGGGCAGTACCGCCAGCGCCTCGAGGAGGGGCTCGAGCTGCGCACTGAGCTGGCTCGGATCGATGAGCGGATGCTCTGCCTGCGCGGGCGGATCGACGCCCTCCGCGAGCAGCGCGCCACCCTGGGCAAGCTGAAGAAGTCGCTGGCCGGCATCGCCACCCTGGAGGGGGCCTCGATCGACGGGCCGGGCGCCGCCGCCAACCAGGCGGTGCGGCAGCTCTTCCACCTCATCGACGTGGACCATGACAGCACCGCCCAGGACATCTTCGAGGGCCCGATGCAGTTGCTCGCCGACGCGGCGCTGCACACCGAGCTGATCGGCCACGCGGTCCCCAACGACCCGGCCGCGGCCGCCGCGGGCGCGGCCAGCTGCCGCCGTTCCACCAACGCCGCGCTCAGCGAGCTGAACCGGGTGGTGTTCCGGCTGCACCCGGACGACCTCCGCGAGGCCGGCCTGGTGCCGTCGCTGCGCCGGCTTGTCGCCGAGCTGGCGACGAGCGGTGACGCCAAGGTCGTGGTGCTCGGCGCGGCCCGGCGGCTGCGCCCGGGCGTCGAGGTGGCTGTGTTCCGGATCGTCCAGGAGGCGGTCACCAACGCCCTCGCCCACGGTCACGCCATCAACCTCGAGGTGGCACTGTTGTTCCAGCCCAAGCGGGTGGCGGTGGTGGTGCTCGACGACGGCGAGGGCTTCGACGTCGCCGCCACCGAGGCTCGCCTGGGCCGCAGCACCGGGCTCGGCCTGCTCACCATGCGCCAGCGCGCCGAGATCGAGGACGGGCAGCTCGAGGTGCGCAGCGTGGTCGGAGAGGGCACCGAGGTGCGGGCCAGCTTCTCCGCGCCGGACTGACCTAGCGCGCGTCGCTCGCCGGCAGGTGCACCAGCTCGTGGTGGCCCTCGATGTTGCAGTAGAGCGGCGCCTCCACCGAGCACGACGGGCACTCGGGCTGCACCGTGGCGTGCTCGATGCCGAACTCGTTGCAGAGGACCAGCTCAACGGACCGGATCATCGCGGTGACCTCGGCCAGCGGACGATCGCCGACGATGACGTGCGCTGAGAGGGCGCGATGCTCGCGGTCGAGCGACCAGATGTGCAGGTCGTGCACGCCGTCGATGCCGGGAAGCGCAGCCATCCGGCTGCGCACCGCTTCCGGGTCGAGGTCGCGCGGGGTGCCCTCGTTGAGGATGTGCAGCGCTTCGCGCAGCAGCCCGAGCGCACCGATGAACACCAGCGCCGCGATCAGCAACGACACCACCGCATCCGCGCGCGTCCAGCCGAAGGCCAGCAGGGCAACCGCACCGACCACCACAGCTGCATCGGTGAGCACGTCCGCGATGACGTGGAGCGCGGCGCTCTGGACGCCGAGGCCGCCGCCCGCGCGTCGCAGCAGCCCGGCGATTGCGAGGTTGCCGGCCAGGGCGAACGAGCCGACCAGCAGCACCGGCACCGGTGAGACCACTGCCGGGTGCTGGAGGCGCGTGATCGCGCTGGCGGCGATCACCGAGGCGATGACCACGAGCACCGCGCCGTTGAGCGCGGCGACCACGATGCCGCCGCGGTGATGTCCGAAGGTGTGCGCAGCACCGGCGGGGCGCCGGCTGCGTGACACCGCGTACCAGGTGAGCCCGAGCGTCGCCAAGTCGGTGACCAGGTGCCCTGCGTCGCTGAGCAGCGCCAGCGAGCCGGAGGCGAGGCCGCCGGCGATCTCCGCCACCGCGATGACGCCAACGCCGGCGATGGCCAGCCGGACCCGGGACAGCGTGGCGGACGTGTTCGCCGGGGTCATCCGTCGATTATCCCCCGGTTGGGCCCGCCGAACCCTTTGGAGCGATCGATTCAGCCGGCGGCGGCGGCCCTGGCGCGGTACCTGCCCACGTCGGGCTGCCGGGTGCGGTTGCGCTTCAGCTCGAAGAGCCGCGGCTCGGCGAGCACCGGCGCGACGATGTCCCAGAGCGCCCCGGCATCCTCGCCCGTGATCTTGCTGTCGACGATGGGGCCGAAGAAGGGCGTGCTGCCGTCGACGCTGAGGGTCGGCACGCCGAACGCCCCGCGCTCGACCACGGCGTGGTGCTCGGCGGTGAGCTCGCTCAGCGTGCTGGGGTCGGCGAGCGCCTGGTCGGCGATGCCGGGGTCGAGACCGGCAGCCGTGGCCGCTGCCCGGAGCGTCGCCAGGTCGCCGAGTGGCTCGCCGCGCTCGTGGTTGGCCTCACCGAGCGCCCGGTATGCGGCGCGCACGGCCGCCTCGCCGCCGGCGCGCCGGGCGGCCACCATCACGCGCAGGGCTCGCTCAGCGGCCACGAGGGCCTCGTGGGGGTCGCCGTCGCCGCGATGGACCTCGGCAAGGGAGAACAGCTTGGTGGTGATGGTGATCGGACGCACCCGCTCCACCTCGAACAGCCACAGGGCCGTCACCCAGCACCAGGGGCAGGCGGGATCCACGTGCAGCTCGACCTCTTGGTTGCTCATTCAACAACCTTAGCGCTCCCGGACGATCCGACGTCCTCTGGCCCGATCGCCCGTACCATCGGCGCCGATGGGACAGCTGTATCGACTGGAGACCGCCAACGGGTCGGTGGTCGCCGACCACGTCGAGGTCGCTGACACGCTGTGGTCGCGCTTCATGGGACTGATGTTCCGCAGAGAGCTGCTGCCGGGACACGGCCTGGCCATCCGGCCGTGCAACTCCATCCACATGTTCTTCATGCGGTTCGCGCTCGACGTCGTGTTCGTCGACGCGGACGGCCGCGTGGTCCGCGTGATCAACTCGATCCGTCCCTGGCGTGCCAGCAGCCTGGTGCGCGGCGCCAAGGCCGCCATCGAGCTGCCGGCCGGCACGGCCGCGCGCTCCGTGCTCGTGCCCGGGATGGTGCTGCGGATGGTGGAGAGGTCGGCTCCCACCGCTGCCTGAGCGCGCCGCGGGCGGTGACCCGGTCCGTACGATGACGGGATGATCTCCACCCGCGGATACGCCGCGGCCGGCGCGTCGTCGCCGGTCGGACCCTTCACCTTCGAGCGGCGCGACCCACGTGAGCACGACGTCGTCATCGACATCCTGTACTGCGGGGTGTGCCACAGCGACATCCACCAGGCGCGCGACGAGTGGGGCGGCTCCATCTTCCCGATGGTGCCTGGACACGAGATCGTGGGCACCGTGGTCACCGCCGGCCCCGAGGTGACACGCTGGCGTGCCGGCGACACAGTCGGCGTCGGCGTGTTCGTCGACTCCTGTCGCGTCTGCGAGGCCTGCCGGGCCGGCGAGGAGCAGTACTGCGAGCAGGGGATGACGGTGACGTACAACGGGTACGAGCGCGACGGCACAACCCCCACCTACGGCGGCTACTCGGAGCGCATCGTGGTGGACGAGAACTACGTGCTGCGCATCCCCGAGGGCATCCCCCTGGACGGCGCGGCGCCACTGATGTGCGCCGGCATCACGACGTACTCGCCCATCCGCCACTTCGGCGCCGACGGGGGCGGCCAGGCGGCGGTGCTCGGGCTCGGCGGGCTGGGACACATGGGCGTGAAGTTCCTCAAGGCGCTGGGCGCACAGGTGACCGTGCTGAGCCACTCGCCGAGCAAACGGGAGGATGCCGCACGGCTCGGGGCAGATGACTTCGTGGCGACCTCGAGCGACGGCGCTTTCGAGAAGAACGCCGGCCGCTTCGATTTCATCCTCGACACGGTCTCAGCGGCGCACGACTACAACGCGTATCTCCGGCTGCTGCGGCGAGATGGCACCATGGTTCTCGTCGGACTGCCCGATCCCTCACTGCTCGAGCCGGGGGCGCTGATCAACAAGCGCCGCAGGCTCGCCGGCTCGGTCATCGGCGGCATCCGCGAAACCCAGGAGATGCTCGACTTCTGTGCGAGCAAGGGCATCGCGTCCGACGTCGAGGTGATCCGCATCGAGGACGTGAACGAGGCATACGAGCGCACCCTGAAGAGCGATGTGCGCTACCGGTTCGTCATCGACCTGGCGTCGCTGCGAGAGGGATAGATTCGCGCGGATCCGGCATCAGTGCAGGAGATCGAGCGTGTTGGTGGCGTCGTCGACGAAGTAGACGCCGTGCCCGTGCGGCGCGACTGCCAGCCCGAACAGCGCGCCTGAGCCGGGCGGGCTCCCGCTGCTGTCGAGCACCTTGACGGCCACCTGGGCACCGTGCGGGGTGGTCTCCACGAGGTTGCCGTCGGCTCCGTCGACGGTGAGGATGTCGCCGTTGGGAGCGATGGTGAGCCCCAGGGGATCGGTGATCGCCCCGCCCGAGGTGACGTCGAGCCCGCTGAACGCCGTGCCTGTACGGGTGAGCGCGTCGGGAATGGCCGCGACCCGGTTGTTGAGGCTGTCGGCGACGAACAGCGTGTCGTTGCCACCCAGCCCCACCCCGGTCGGCCCGATGACGAGTGCAGCCGGGTCGGTGCGCTCCGAGAAGCCCGAGCCGATGACCGTGCTGGAGGTGAGCTCCGGCGCCTCGCCGGGCTCGATGCGCAGGTCGATGCGAACCACCGTGCCCCTGTTGACCACGTTGCCGTTGGCGGCGACGGTGCCGTTGAGCACGTTGGTCACGAACAGGGCCGCGCCATCGTCGGTGTTGACCGCGGTCATGTCCCACGGGCCGTTGATGTGGTGGCCGGAGAAGGTCTCGACGACGTGTCCATCCCGGTTCAGCACGATCAGGCAACCGGCGCGGGCCGTGGCTGAGGTGCCGTCCGTGGTGGGCAGGCTGCCGACGACGACGAACCCGTGCGGGAGGATGCTCAGCGCCGTGGTCAGGCCGACACCACCTGGGCAGCGCCCGGGAAGCGTGGTGGAATCGATTTGAGCGAAGAGGGTCTGTGACCCTGACGGCGAGAGCTCGACGATGGTGGTGCCGGTTCCCTGGAGGTTGCTCGACGCGTTGAAGTTGCTGACCAGGACGTGTCCCGCCACCAGCCTGCCGAGCGTCTGCGGCACGACGACGATCCCATAGGGGTTGACGTCGCCATTCGCAGGCACCGTGCTGCCCACCGTGGTGATCGTCGAGAAGCCGCCCACGAAGCTGCCCGCCGCGAGAACAGACGAAGTCTGCAGCGCCAGCGCCAGCGCCACGATCAACACACCCCCCGTGCGGAGCCCCAGTCGCCTCATGCCAGATCCCCTCGGTGCCGAGCAACGGCAACAGTGTCCGCGCAGCCGCGGGTGAGGGAAAAGGCGACGAAGGTCTTAAGCGCGGCGGTCGGCTTGGCCGGCGCTAGGAACGCTGCGTAGCGTTCGGCTGCCGCGGCGACGGCGGCATCGGCCTGGGCGGCGAGGGGCCGGAACAGACTGGCCGACACGGGCGAGCCGTTCCTCTGCGCAGAGCGCCTCCAGGTGCCAACCACGCGGCCGTCGACCACGATGACGTTGTTGGCGATGACGTCCGGTCGCGGCCCCAGGCGCTCGACGTCGCGCTCGTCGATCAGCAGGCTTCGATCCGCGTAGCCCACCGTGTACTCGTCGAAGTTGGGGAGGAGCTGGGCGGCGGGGGCTGACCCGCGGGCCGCCGGCCGCGGCGCGGCGGTGCGAGCCAGTACGTGCTCCCTTCGGCTTCGATCGCCTCCAGCCGTGGCTGCGCGGTGTCCACGCCGGCTGTGGCATCCGTGAGGGAGAGCCCGGACCACCACGCGAAGTCCCTGACGGTGGCGGGACCGTGGCTGGTGAAGTACCGGCCGGCGAGCTCAGCCAGCGCGACGGCGCGACCAGTGATATCCGAGGGCGCGATGCGCTCGTCGAGCAGCGCGTAGGTGTGCTGCTTGCCTCGCATCGCTCCGCTGCAGACAGACTCCGTCCAGCTCGGCACCGAGCATCAGCCGCCCCATGCCGACGTGGTCGGAGGGCTCGATGCCGGCCCGCCGCAGCACCTCACGAAGCTCGACTCGGGTGAGCTGGCGACCGCCGCGCAAGGCCTTGGTGATCGCGCGGTTGCTCCTGCTGGTCGTGGCCTGGTCCAGGCCTGAACTCGCGGTTGCCATATGCCGCAAGGGCTTTGACGCGTGGCGCCGTCAGCATCAGCATCCAGCCGATGTCGGCGGGCGTCACCAGGTGCCAGGTGGGCCGGAGCACGTGGGTCCGCAGGATCGAACCATCCGCAAGCGCGTCATCGATGGAGGCGCTGGTGAGTCCCTGCGCGCGCTGCGCCACCGCCCACCTCGCGCCGCCGTAGTCCTGCGCCTGGACGGCGCCGAGCCGGTGAACCACCTCGGCTGGGGTCCTGGCAGTGGGCGCGACGAGGTGCTGGTTGCGCAGCCGCTCGCGAAGGATGTCCAGGTCAGGCAGCGGTCGGTCCTGCCGTTGCGGTCCGATCCTGCGCCGCGGCCGCCGCGGTCAGCGCTGCCGCGAGGAGCAGGGCGACGCCGACCGAGAAGATGGCCAGCACACCCACGACCGTCAGCAGGACTGCGGAAGCGCCGAGGAGAAGCCCACGCGAGCGTCCAGCCGGCAGCCAGATCGCCACGCCGTCCGCTGCGGCGGTTGCAGCCAGCACGGCGAGGAACCACGTCGGTGCGCCGGACAGCGCCGAGAACAGGCCCGGCGCCGGCTGTCCGGGAGCAGCAGCCTGTTGCTCGAGCAGGCCCGAATAGGCGACGAAGGTGGTCACCACCGCCACGCAGCCGAGGAGCGCCAGCACCCGGCTCGCCCTGCGGGTTCTCACCGGCTCACCACGCACGCCGCGTCGGAGACGCTGAGGAGAACCAACTGGCAAGCGGGCAACGGTAGAGGCATTCCCTGGGATCATGTCGCATGTGTCGCGCCGGCGATTTTCCAAGTAGTAGCGGCGAAAGGAGCGCGCTGGGTGTCATCCGTCAGAGGCCACAGAAACCAACGAGCACGCCGCGCCTTGAGAGGCATCATCCAGCTCCCAACACAGCGGGACAGGACCGTGGTCGGACACGGGCAGGTGCACGCGCATGATGAAATCCTCGAAGCCGTGGCCGGGTATCGGGGCTGCCAGCGCGCAGTTGAGTAGGTAGAACTCCTTGACCCCGGGTGGGCCATGTTGGATGTACGTCGGGCACGGTGTGAGAGGCTCCGTTGCCTCGCCCGTGTTGGTGAGGCGGACGACGTATGTGACGACGTCGTTGGCATGCGCGGTCGTCGGTGCGAGGACCTTCGCAGTCAGGAGGGTGAGGGGGTCCGGTGGGTATGTCGGCGTCGGGTACGGGACCTCAAATGGCGTCACACCTAGGAATGCGTCCGCGCCCCCGGAGCAGGGGCGAGGGTAAATCCCATCCCTCAGGCGGATGGAAACCACACCGCCGCCAGGAGTTGTTATCACCACGTTGCGGTAGGGCGATCCGGAAACGGAGGAGCCGGTTGCCGGGCAGTCGGAGCTGGTGACAAGGTCGACGACGGACGATGCTCCAGGAGCCTGGTTCATGGCGGACCCATCGATCCATGGGGAGGTGGGCGAACCCAAGATGGTCCGCTGGCCAGGCGCGCTCACCGCGATGCGCGGGTAGCCGGACAGCAGACACGCGGACCTGCTCACGTTGCGGAGCGAGATGGTGGTGAGGTGAGTCTGGGTTGCGTGCCCGTCGAATCCCTGGGACGCGACGAGATCGACGGCTCGGCACGGGCGAGCGTCGGCCGGACGGGGAGGCGACGGGTAGGCTGTCGGCGGCGCGACAGGTCCTGATGGCAGGTTCGCCCAGGGGACTGCACCCGCGGGTACCGCGAAGCCCGGAGCGGTCGCTGAGGGTGACGGTCCGGCGGGTCCAGGCGAGCACGCGACCGCAAAGGACGCGACTACCAGTGCCGCAAATCCCGATCTCATCGGCGCCCCCATTCTGTGCCAGCTCCTCATGACTCTCAACCGCCCGATCGGTGACGCAGTTACGGGCCGTGCCCGAGAATCGGCGATCATCCGCGGCGATGGCCATCGACCCGCGTGACGTCGCCAAGGACGCTGTCGCCAGTGCGGATGAGCGCACCACACTCGTGGCATTCCTCCGCTACCAGCGCGACACGCTCGAGTGGAAATGTTCCGGGCTCGACGCAGCTCAGATGGCGCGCCGAGCCGTGGAGCCCTCCTCGATGTCCCTGCTGGGACTGGTGCGCCACCTGGCCGACGTGGAGCGCTACTGGTTTCGCACGGTCATGGCCGGTACCGACGCCAAGCCCCACTTCTCCACTGCTGGGAACGAGGATGGCGCGTTCGACGACGCCGAGCCTGATGTGGCGGTGGTCAGCCATGCGTGGGCGACGTGGCGCGCCGAGGTGGCGTTCACCGACGAGTTCGTCGCCGCCGCGCCCAACCTGGATGTCACCGGCAATGACCGATGGAGTGGCGCCACGTCGCTGCGCTGGGTCCTGATCCACATGGTGGAGGAGTACGGGCGCCACAACGGCCACGCCGACCTCCTGCGCGAGCGGATCGACGGCGCCGTGGGCCAGTAGCCGGATGGGGACGGCCCCACAAGCGGGCGCTGACCGTCCGACCTTGGCTCAGGTGCCTTGCTGCGTCAGCCAGAGACGGACTCGAGCATCCGCGCCACCTCCACCTCGGCCAGGTTGAGGTCCGGACCGCGGAGGCAGCCGTCCATCTCGAGCCAGCTGGATTGGGCTGCGAGGCTGATGTACGCGGTGATGGTCAGGTCGCCCCCGGCGCCTCTGCATGCGCCGGGGTTCTCGGTGTCCACCTTGGCGGGCCGCCCGCCGATCATCGTGGCAGCGCCAGGCTGCCCTGCGAGGTTCCACCCAGGAAGCCCGTTCGCCGACCAGGTGATCGCCACACCGTCCGGTTCGAGCTGCTGATTCGGTGCGCTGCAGCTCATCCCCGACGTGGTGTGGATGCACGGATCGAACGCCGTGCCCTCGGACAGGAACACGACGGGGCGCAGTTCGTGCGCCTGACTGGTCGAATCGACGCGGTCCCACGTCGCGGGGTAGTCGAAGGCCAAGCGGGCACCAGCGTAGTGGTGGGTGGAGGGCGCCGCCCCGCCGCATCCGCCGAGCGCAAGCACGAGGGCCAGGAGCACGGCCCGGCGAGCCATGGCCTGCGCGCTGCGTCCGGCATGTCTCGGCACTGTCTGGCCTTTGTACGCGGCCCGGCCGCTGCCGTCCATCAACCTACACGCAGATGTATCAGCTGGTGCGGCGGCTGCACGGCTCCCTGCTCGACGCCCTGGCGCCGCGCCGGTGCGCCGCCTGCGGCGACAGCGGCGAGGTGCTGTGCGAGGCGTGCGCAGCCGTGCTCGAGGCGACCCCTCCGCCACTGGTGGCCGGGGTCCGCGCCGCCTTCGTCTACGACACCGATGTGCGGCGGATCCTCCACCACGGCAAGTTCCGCGACTGCCGATCAGCTCTTCGTGCCCTGGCCTGGCTGGGGGCGTCCCGCCTCGCGCCGCCGCCGGGGTCCGTCGTCGTCCCCGTGCCGCTGTCCAGGCGCCGGCTCGCCGAGCGCGGCTACAACCAGGCGGCGGTCGTCGCCACCGCCTTCGCCGACTTCCACCAGCTGCGTGCGGAGCACCTGCTGGCGCGGGCCAGGGACACGCCGGCGCAGAGCACGCTCGACCGCTCGACCCGCCAGGCCAACGTCGCCGGCGCGTTCGTGGCGTGCCCAGGCGCCGCAGGGCAGACCGTCTGGCTCGTCGACGACGTGATGACCACCGGGGCGACGTCTCAGGCGGCGAGGGCAGCCCTTCTCGACGCCGGCGCGGCCCGTGTCGAGGTCGCGGCTCTTGCGGCAGTGCTGTAGCGGGATGCGCTCGCGCGGCCGTCCCCTGCGAGAATTGAACTCCTGATGCCCGTCCTCACCAAGATCCTCGGCGACCCCATCAACCGCGAGATCAAGCGCCATCGCGGCGCCGTCGATCGCATCAACTCGCTCGAGCCGGAGATGCAGGCGCTCAGCGACGCCGAGCTGCGCGCCAAGACCGACGAGTTCCGTGCCCGCCTCGGGGTCACCGGCACCGACCTCACCTTCGGCCAGACCTACTCGCAGGGCCTCACCGGCGACGACGAGGAGGATGCGGAGGCCGAGTACGCGCGCAAGGAGGCCGCGGAGCGCACGGCAGAGCGCCGTCGCGGCCTCGACGAGCTCCTGCCCGAGGCGTTCGCTGTGGTCCGCGAGGCGGCGCGCCGGACGCTCGGCATGCGCCACTACGACGTCCAGCTGATCGGGGGCATCGTGCTCCACCAGGGGAAGATCGCCGAGATGCGCACCGGCGAGGGCAAGACGCTGGTGGCCACCCTGGCCCTGTACCTCAACGCGCTCGAGGGACGTGGCACCCACCTGGTGACTGTCAACGACTACCTGGCTCGCCGCGACGCCGGCTGGAACGCACCGCTCTACACGGCGCTGGGGATGACCGTGGCGGTGATCGTGCCGGGGCCGGTCGACAACCCCGACTTCGGCTACATCTACGACCCCGAGTACCTCGACGACACCCACCCCGACCCGCGCCTCCAGCACCTGCGCCCGTGCACCCGCCGTGAGGCCTACGCGGCGGACATCACCTATGCGACCAACAACGAGCTCGGCTTCGACTACCTGCGCGACAACATGGCCCAGTCGCTCGACCGCTGTGTGCAGCGGCACCTGCACTACGCCATCGTCGACGAGGTCAACTCCATCCTCGTCGACGAGGCGCGCACTCCGCTGATCATCAGCGGGCAGGGCAACGAGCCCACCGAGAAGTACTACACGTACGCGCGGCTGATCCCGCGGCTGGTCCCCGAGGACGACTTCACCATCGACGAGAAGTCGAAATCGGCGGCGCTCACCGACGAGGGCGTCGCCAAGATCGAGAAGTGGACAGGCATCGCCAACGTGTACGAGCTCGAGCACGTCACCGAGGCCCACCAGATCAACCAGGCGCTCAAGGCCAACGCGCTCTACCTGCGCGACCGCGACTACATCGTGCGCGACGGTGAGGTGATCATCGTCGACGAGTTCACCGGGCGCACCATGCCGGGGCGGCGCTGGTCCGACGGGCTGCACCAGGCGATCGAGGCCAAGGAGGGGGTGAAGGTCCAGCAGGAGAACATCACGCTGGCGACGATCACCTTCCAGAACTTCTTCCGCCTCTACGACAAGCTGGCCGGGATGACCGGTACCGCGCTGACCAAGGCCGAGGAGTTCGACAAGATCTACAAGCTCGAGGTGGTGCCGATCCCCACCAACCAGCCGATGATCCGCGACGACGAAACCGACCTCATCTACAAGAACGAGGAGGCCAAGTTCAAAGCGGTGGGGGAGGAGATCGCCGATCGCAACAAGGCCGGCCAGCCGGTGCTCGTCGGCACCACCAGCATCGAGAAGAGCGAGCGCCTCTCACGGCTGCTCGAGAAGAAGGGCATCCCCCACAGCGTTCTCAACGCCAAGTTCCACGAGAGCGAGGCGCAGATCGTGGCCGACGCGGGCCAGCGCGGTTCGGTGACCATCGCCACCAACATGGCTGGTCGCGGCACCGACATCGTGCTCGGCGAGGGTGTGACCGACCTCGGCGGCCTCTACATCATCGGCACCGAGCGCCACGAGTCACGGCGCATCGACAACCAGCTGCGCGGCCGCGCCGGGCGCCAGGGCGACCCCGGCGAGACGCGCTTCTTCCTCTCCTTCGAGGACGACCTGATGCGCGTGTTCGGCGGCGAGCGGATGCAGGGGATCATGGACCGGCTGCGCATCGAGGAGGATGTGCCCATCGAGAACCGGCTGGTGTCGCGCCAGATCGAGGGCGCGCAGTCGCGCGTCGAGGGCCACAATTTCGACGCCCGCCGCTACGTCGTCGAGTACGACGACGTCATGAACAAGCAGCGCGAGATCATCTATGGCGAGCGCCGCAAGATCCTCGAGGGCACCGACACCCGCGAGAACCTGATGTCGATGCTCGAGCAGACGGTGCGCCAGGAGGTGCCGGCGTACTGCGAGGGCCGTCACCGCGAGAACTGGGACCTCGAGGGACTGTGGGAGCGGATGCGCCAGATCGCCCCGCTCCCCGAGCCGGAGACCATCAACCTCGACAGCCTCGGCGACACAGTCGACGACATCGAGGACACGCTGATCAGCGAGATGAGCGCGCTCTACGAGGAGCGCGAGCAGGAGTACGGCGCCGAGCTGATGCGGTCGGTCGAGCAGTCGCTGATGCTCAACGTGATCGACACCAAGTGGCGCGCCTACCTCACCGACATGGAGCACCTGCGCGAGGGGATCAACCTGCAGGCGTACGGCCAGAAGGACCCACTCGTCGAGTACAAGCAGGCCGCGTTCGAGTCCTTCCAGGGGCTCACCGCCGACATCCAGGCCGACATCGTGCGCCTGCTGATGCACGTGCAGATCCAGCGCGTCGAGACGCCGCCGGAGGAGCCTACCAGGCGGCGAGTGACGCCGCCGCCCCGCGTGCGGGACGGGCGGACAGCGCCGGCGGGGAGATGTCGGAGGACGCCGCCCCTCCCGCGCGTCCGGCGGCGGCGGCGGCGAGCGCGGCGCTGGCCCGCGCCACCGGCGCTGCCAGGCCTGCGCCGCTCAGCCCGCTGCTCCAGCCGGCGGTGACCAACATCGTGGAGAGCTCGTCGTCAGGGACACGCCCGCTTGCACCCACCGGCAACGGCAATGGGAAGGGCACGGCTACCGCCCCCGCAGCGCCAACCGGCGGGGTCGGCGTCGGCGCGGGCAAGCGCAAGGTGGGGCGCAACGAGCCGTGCCCGTGCGGCAGCGGCAGGAAGTACAAGGTCTGCCACGGTCGCTGACCGGGCCTGCGGTTAGGGTCGGCGCCCTCGCATGTAGAACGCGGCGCCGATGATGATCACGACGATCACCACCACGTAGACGATGATCTCCTTGGTTCCGAACAGGGCAAAGCCGAGCATGCGTACCTCCCTTCGCGACGGTGTCGCACCCGTGCGAACACGGCGGGTGCGACGTTCGGGGGCAGTGTAGCGCCGCCAAGTCCGCGCCTGCTCTCACTCGCCGGTGCGCCCGTCGATCAGCTCACGGATGATGTCCGCGTGGCCGGCGTGCCGGGCGGTCTCGTCGACGAGGTGGACGAGGACCCAGCGTGCGGTGATCTCAGGCCGGTGCGGACCAGGGCCCCGCGCG
>CAVQVY010000049.1:0-61989 GCA_963717185.1 Candidatus Dormiibacterota bacterium
GGACGGCTGGACACGAGCCAGACTTGCTAAGACTATTCGCTGTCGACGATCGGATAATCGCAGCATGAAAAAAACCGCCGCATTGGTCGCCTTGTCGTTGCTGACGGTCCTCGCCGTGCAGCTTCCCGCCGATGCCCGCCGCTCGCCTGACGGGCTCGCTGCCGTACAATTGAGAAAAGGCCTGGCCGCCTTCAACCGGCACGACTACACGGCGGCGGGGGCGTTGTTGCGATTGCCGGCCGAGCAAGGCTCCTCCAGCGCGCAGGCCGTTCTTTGCTATCTATACACTTACGGCCGCGGCGTGCCGCAAAGTTTCAGCGAAGCCGCGAATTGGTGCCGCCGCTCCGCCGAGCAAGGCAACGCGCAGGGCCAATACATGCTCGGGCTTTTGTACAACAAAGGTCACGGCGTTCCGGAAGATTTCGTGCTGGCCTACAAATGGCTGAATTTGGCAGCGGCCCATGCGTCGGGGGCCAAAAAAGAATTCTCCGATCGCATCAAAGATTCCGTCGCGACCAAGATGTCGCCGACCAGGTTGCTAAGGCACAAGCCTTGTCGATCGAATGGCGGCCGGTGCCAGAGCGGTAAAGCCTACAATTCAGGCTCTTTGCGGGGCGGGACCGCATCTTGCGGACTTGGAAGACTGAGCGTTTCCGTCTGGTCGTGCTTCTCGCAGAGTTTGCCGCCCGCGGCTTGACCGATCGCAAAATCCAACCCGAATGTTCCTCGCCGGTTTTGAGGCGGACAAACCCTTGGGCGTGCGATTCCACCAGCCGGCGCCTGATGGAAGAGATCCTGGCCAAAGAGGAAGAACACGCCGAAGACATGCTTACGCTCATCGAGCGAGTCGGAAAAGCGGGGCTGTAGCGCGCGGGCGCTCTATTGCAAGCCGTGCTCGGTGCCGCAAACGTTGACGGCGATGCCCATTTGGCGCGAACATGGCGGCCTTGGCGGCCAGCGCTCGATTGGCGCCGGCGGCGTCGGGGCCGTAGGCCACCTGGATGTGATTGGCCTTGTGCCTGGCCATCATCTGGTCGCGGGAAACGCCATAAGGACCGCGTGCATGATGGGCCATTGTGGCGTGGTGGTGCGCCAGCGGCGCTCGGTCTCTTCGTGCGGGAGCTCGATCACCTTGGCGCGGCCGATATCCGCATGCAGCCGGCCGCCTTCCACATAGATGCGGCTCCAGACGATCTCGCCCGGCTTGCTGATGCCCTTGATGGTGCCGCCGCCGAGGCGGAAGTACATGGGCGGCTGGCGCTGGCTGACCGCGCCCTCATAGCCGCCGACCAGGTGGTCGGGCGGCACCGCGCCGGAGATCTCGAAGACCCAGACGTAATCTCGCCGTGCCGTACATCCATCGCCCCAGCGAAGATCGTGCAGCGTGTTCTCCGGACGAAACCGAGCTCGCGTCCAAACGCGATTGGTCACCAGCGCGTCCAGCCCGGCGCATTCGTCGACTTCGTTGAAATGCGGCAGCGCCTCGCCCTTCATAGAGAACGCGGCCGTTCCCTGCCACGTCACCGGCGGACGCTCGACGTTGTTCAAGTCCCTTCGACCAGGTCAGAGGCCGGCGCCAGGTCCTTCAATCCCTGCTGATACTGGATGCCGATCGTGTCACAGCCGAAATCGTCGGCGATGCGCAGCGCCGCGACGTACATCTTGCACTGCTGGTGGATCTGGTGGTCGGTCAGGTCGTCTCGGGATTCGGGCCGGAGTGGAACTGCATGCCTCTTTTGGTCCACCATTGCGCGGACCTCGTTGGCCTCCTCATCCGTAACAGTGGGCATTTCCTCATAAAGGGCGGACTGGCTCAGGCGTTCCTTATAGACGCCCGTGGGCATGGAGCAGTCTCGTCCGGAATGATGGCGTTGTACATGCCCATACATCCCTCGTCGAAAACGCCCAGAATGGAGCACCTGCTCGGCGTTGATCGCCAGGTAGAGGAGCAGGTCGAACTCGCGGGCGCTGAGGCCCACGGTGCGACCGGCTGCGGTGACGTCGCGCGTGCCTGGGTCGATGGAGAGGTCGCCGCCGCGCACGGGGCGCGACTGCGACGGGTTGCGCCGGCGCATCACTGCGTGGATGCGCGCCACCAGCTCACCAAGTCGAACGGTTTGACCAGGTAGTTGTCGGCGCCGACTCAGGCGCTGGACGCGGTCGCCGGTCTCGTCACGGGCGCTGAGGATGATGATCCCGCGGCGCTGGTCGCCGGCGATGGCGCGGCACATCTCCCAACCTTCACCTCGCGGATCATCAGGTCGACGATCACCAGGTGAGGATGGAAGTCGTTGACAGCGCGCAGGCCGGCGCGGCCGTTGCGGCGACCTGCACCTGGAAGACCCTCGGGGGTCAGGCCGAGGAGATGAAATCGCGGATGCTCTGCTCGTCGTCGACGACGAGGATCCGCGTCGGGTCGCTCATCCCGGGAGTATATGAGCGGATTTGTCTTTGCCCTGAGGCGTTATCGCGGTTCTCAGCCAGTTCTCAACCAGGCCGCGGGGCGGCGCGCCGCCGGCGGGTAGACTTGCCGGCGTCGTGTCGCAGGTGCTCCGCAACGTACGCCGCCCGGGCCCGCTGGTGGCCATCTCGCTGGGCTACCTGCTGGTGGCCGCCGGGATCATGATCTGGCGCGGCATATCGGTGTCGCCGGACTACCTGCTGTTCCTGCTCATCCCGGTTGCGCTGCTCAGCGGCCGCTTCATCGGCTTCCTGCGCGACTGGGTGCCGTTCGTGGTCATCTTCCTCGGCTGGGAGGCGATGCGCGGGATCGCCACCAAGACGGGCTTCGCGCCGCACGTGCGCGACCTCGCCGACCTGGAGACCGGGCTGTTCGGCGGCCACCTGCCGACCGCGGTGCTGCAGCAGGCGCTGAACGTCGGCACGCTGGGGCGCGTGCTCGCCTACGGCGCCACCGTGGTGTACTTCTGCCACTTCGTCTTCCCGATCGCGGTGGGGATGGTGCTGTGGCTCGCCGACCGCGTCCAGTTCGTGCGCTTCACCACCGCCCTGATGGGGATGGCACTGGTGGCGTTCGTCGTGTTCCTGCTGGTTCCGACCGCGCCACCGTGGTACGCGGAGACCCACGGTGTGCTCAGCGGGTTCACCAAGATCATCGGCACCACGCTGCCGAGCTCGGTGTCCCCGTACTACCAGAACCTCAACCCCAACCCGGTGGCGGCGTTCCCGTCCCTCCATGCGGCGTTCCCGTTCCTCGGGTTCCTGGCTCTGTTGCGCGTGTTCCCGCGAGGCGCGTGGCTGGCCTTGGTGTGGTGCCTGCTGGTGTGGTTCAGCGTCGTGTTCCTCGGCGAGCACTACGTCATCGACGTCATCGGCGGCGTCGTCCTCGCTGGGCTGTCGTGGCTGGTGATGATGCGCGTGGCCGTGCCGCGGATCGGGGTGCTGCAGCATCACGCAGCCGCACATCGCAGCACCGGCGACGGAGGCCGTTGTTGCCTGACCTTCCCGACGGTCTCTCCGCCGCCGAGGTGCACGCGCACACGCGCGCCAGTGACGGCATGGTCACCGCGGTGGAGCTGGCGCGCGCCGCGGCGGGCGCGGGCCTGCAGGTGGTCTGCGTCACCGACCACGACGTCATCCCGGACCTGGCCGAGGCGATCGAGGTGGGCGCATCGCTCGGCGTCGACGTCGTCCGCGGCGAGGAGGTGACCTGCGTCTTCCCTCCCGGCACACACGTCGTCGGGCTGTTCCTCGACCAGCAGATCCGCATGCACATGTCGGTGGAGGACACCGTCGACGCCATCCACGACCAGGGCGGGTTGGCGATCGTGGCGCACCCGTTCATGCCGACGTACTTCGCCTCGATGTCGCAGCGTCGCCTCGACAGGTTGCTGGAGAGCCGCACGGTCGACGGCATCGAGCTCAGACACACCGCGCCGGTCCTGCCCGGCGCCTGGAAGCGACTCGACGAGTACTACGCGGCCCATCGCGAGCGGCTCGGAGCCGCGGTGGGCGCGGGCGACAGCCACTTCGGCGCCGCCGACATCGGGCGCATGGTGACCGCCTTCGAGGGGACAGGGGCCGGCGGCCTGCGCGCCTCTCTCGAAGCGCGCACGACGTCGCCGCGCGTCGGCGAGCGGCCGTCGCCCCCGGGGCTGCGCGCCCGCCTGGCCCAGCAACAACGGTCGATGATCTGGCTGTCGCACCAGCGCCGCACCGGCCGCGTCGGCCAGGGCGTGGGTCCCTCGCGGTCGGGACGCCGGCAGCCGGCAAGTAGAATCCGCACCTCGCCCGCTTAGCTCAGCTGGCTAGAGCAGGGGGCTTTATCCCAAGGTCCAGGGTTCGAATCCCTGAGCGGGCACCACGTCGACGCTCGTCATCCAGGAAGGTCATGGCTGTCTCCTGCTTCGGTCGCCTGTCTGCGCTGGGCATCCCGGTTGCGCTCCTGCTCGGCGCGTGCGGGTCGTCCCCCGCCTCCAGCTCCACGTCGCGGACATCGACGCCGACGCCGTCGGCCAGTGCCACCGCCAGCAGCAACCCCGCGCTGGCGGCTGCGCTGACCGCCGACGAACTGTCCGGCGCCGGCAGCTTCACCCAGAAGTCCGATGGGCTGCTCGGGGGAACACCCAACACCGACAGCCGCGTCTTCACCAACTCCGACAGCACCCTCGCGGTGGAGATCGACCTCGCCGACGACACCGGGGCGGCGGCAGCCACCTCTGACTACCCGGCGTACCAGAGCGCCGCCGCGGCCCAGGTGTCGAATGCCTCGAGCACCCCGGCCGCGGCCCAGGGGCAGACCTCCAATGAATATGTCGGCACCAACAGCAGCGGCCGCGTCGCCGCCTCCGTCTCGTTCGTCGAGGGCCGCTTCATCGCGGTGGTGACCGTGATCGCCAGTGGTGCCGCCACCTCGGCGATGGCCCAGAGCACAGCGGAGGCGGTCGCCAAGGCCGAGGACGCCAGGATCAACAGCATTGGCAGCTGAACTCCACGGCGCAGCCGCTGCGCGGCACGGTCGCGGTGGTCACCGGCGCCTCCAGCGGTATCGGTGAGGCGACCGCGCTGGCACTGGCGCGCAACGGCGCCCGGGTCGCCATCGCGGCGCGGCGCCTCGATCGCCTCGAAGCGCTGTCAGCTCGCATTGGCGAGGAGGGTGCAACCGCCATGGTGGTGGAGTGCGACGTCACCGATGACACCCAGGCGCGTGGCCTGGTGCGTCGCACCGTGGACGAGCTGGGCCGGCTCGACATCCTCGTCAACAACGCCGGGGTGATGCTGCTCGGCAGGGTTGAGGGAGCGGACGTCTTGCAGTGGCGGCAGATGCTCGACCTCAACGTGGCCGCGCTGATGAACCTGTCGCACGCGGCGCTGCCCCACCTGCTGGCGGCGGCAGACGGACAGCCGCGACGTGCCGCGGACATCGTCAACGTCAGCAGCGTCGCCGGGCGCGTCGCCCGGGTGGGCAGCGCCGCCTACAACGCCAGCAAGTGGGCGGTCAACGCCTTCAGCGAGGCGCTGCGCCAGGAGGTGACGGGGCGCCACCTGCGCGTCGGCCTCGTCGAGCCCGGCGCGGTCGACACGGAGCTGGCCTCCCACAACACCGATCCCGACGTGGTGGCCGCCCTGCAGCGCCGCTTCGGCTCGGTTGAGAGGATGCACGCGGAGGACATCGCCGAAGCCGTGCTGTTCATGGTCACGCGACCGCGCCACGTCGCCGTCAACGAGATCCTGATCAGGCCAACCGAGCAGGCGGACTGAGCCCGGGCGTCGAAGCGAGCCCTACGCCGGTGGACGCGGTGTTGAGTTCGGGCGAGCGACGCCGGCCGACCAGCGCCAGGCCGAGCAGGACGGCACCAACCCCGAGGGTGCCGGTGCCGACGTTGAGCGTCGATCCGCCGGCTCCGGTCGATGGTGTGGTGATCCCCTCCACTGCACCAGTGGGTGTCGGGCTTGGTGTGGCCGTCGGCGTCACCGCGGTCCAGGTGATGGTCGCGCTCGGCCCGGGGGCGTCGATCGCCTCGGAGTAGCCGCTCACTGCCGTGGAGTGGAAGTCGCTTCCGCCCCCGCCACCACCGCCGCCACCGGGGACCGCGATGGCCAGCGTGCGCTGAACCCCGCTGGCGATGCACGCGAAGTTGGCGACGCAGCCGCCGCCGCCGCCACCGCCGCCGCCGCCGTTGTACCCGCCGCCGCCGCCGCCGCCCGACGACCCGGCATCATCGATCTCGGGGTTGCCGCCGCTGCCGCCGCAGCCACCGGTGTCGGCCGCCCGGGCCGCGCCCGGTTTGCCGTCCACGCCACCGTTGACCCCGGTGCCGCCGGCACCGCCGGCGGTGCCGGTCCCGGCCCCGCCTCCCCCGCCACCGACCCCGCTCGGGCCGCCGGCCGATCCCGCGCTCGGCGGCGGGTTCGTGTCAGTGGGCTGCGAGCCGCCGTTGCCGCCGTCGGGCGTGACGCTCGCCGTCTTTGAGGTGACGGTGAAACCGTCGGAGCCGTTGCCGCCGCCGCCGCCGCCGCCGGCAACCAGGATGAAGGCGCTGGCAGGCCCAGCGGCGAGGTTGGTGCCGTTGAAGTCGCCGCCCCGGCAGTCGGTGAACGGCGTCGTCGCCTCCGCGGTGCGCAGGTCGGTGGCCCCGCCACCGCCGCCGGCGTAGTTGAAGGGGTCACCGTTGCCGCCACCCTGGCCCCCGCCGTTGAAGCCACCAGCACCGGCGTTCGAGAAATCATTCGAGCCATCCGCGCCATTGCCGCCGACGTAGACCCAGATGACCTCTCCGGGCGTTACGGCCACGTCGCCGCTCACCTGCATGCCGTGGCCACCCAAGCTGGCCAGGCCGGCGGCAACCGAGCCCGTGCCGGCCGCCCCGGCGCCCCCGCTGCCCCCGATCAGCACCGCGTGGATCGACGAGACGTTCGCCGGGACGGTGAAGCAGTGCTCACCCGTCGAGTACGTCTGCGGGTTCTCTGCGAGGACCGGGCAGGACACCAGGGCAGCCGCGTGCTGAGGGCTCAGCAAGCCCGTGGTCGTCGCCACCGCGCCGGCGGCGATCGCCACCACCGCGGGCAGCGCGAGACCGCGGCGCAGCTGCCGGCGGTTGCCCCAGGTCATCCACGTTCCCCCCAAACCCATCGAAAGTGTCAGCCACTGTACCGCCTCCCGGCGATCCTGAACAGGGGTAACCCCGCTGGACCCGTGGCGGCTGCCGGCTGTCGTACTGTCGCCCGCCATGACCCTCCGTTCCGCGGCCTGCCTGGCGGTCGCCGCCGGCATCGCGACCCTGACCGCGTGCGGCAGCCCAGCCCCCAGCGCCACCACAACGCCGACCGCGACACCGGCGCCCACGCCGGCGCCCACGCCCACACCCACCCCAGGGCCCCCGCAGGTGGCGGAGTTCCCGGTCCCCGGCGGCGGCGACGGGCCGGCCGGCATCGTGCTCGGGCCGGACGGCAACCTGTGGTTCCTCGAGACCGAGGCGTCGAAGATCGGCCGGGTCACCCCGGCGGGCGTGGTCACCGAGTTCCCGCTCCCGCAGCACGGGCGACCCTACATCGACATCATCGCGGGCCCCGACGGCAACCTCTGGTTTCCCGACGACGTCGGCAACCACATCGGCAGGATCACCACCGCTGGCGTGATCACCGAGTTCGCGCTGCCCGCTGGCAGTGCCCCCAACGGGGTGGCCGTCGGACCGGACGGCAACATCTGGTTCACCGAGTTCGGACGCGACGTGGTGGCCCGGATCACGCCGGCGGGGCAGGTCACCGAGGTGGTCCACGTCGCAGCCGGGAGCGGCCCGGACGGCATCGCCAAGGGCCCCGACGGCAACCTCTGGTTCACCGAGTACGACGGCAGCCGCGTCGGGCGCGTCTCCCCGGGAGGCGCGCTCGCCGAGTTCAAGACGCCCACCGCCCGCGCCGGCCCGGTGCGAATCATCAGCGGACCTGACAACGCGCTCTGGGTCACCGAGTACGACGGGGGCAAGATCGGGCACGTCGCCGTCGACGGGACGATCACCGAGCTCCCGATGACCTTCAGCCAGCCCGACGGCATCACCGTGCGCGACGGCCAGGTGTGGATCACCGAGGAGAGCGGCGACAAGGTCGACGAGATCAGCCTCACAGCCACGGTCTTGACGCTGGTCATGCCCCAGGCCAACAGCGGGCCCGAGCAGGTCACGCTCGGTCCCGGCGACACGCTCTGGGTCAGCGAGTACACGGGCCACCGGGTCGCGCGGGTGACCATCCCCGCGTCCTGACCCGAGCTCGCAAGAGAGTGCCCCCCTGCGTCGTTGAACTGGCAGGGAGGTGACCGGATGCAGCCACGTGTTCTTCGACGTCCTCGCGCGCGCCGGGCGCTCGTCGTCGGCGCCGTGCTGGTGGGCGTCGTGGGCACGACGTCCCCGGCGCAGGCGGCGGGCTGGACGCCTCCTGCGCCCACGTACCAGCTCAACGACTCCTCGGGCGGGAACGTGCTGAGCATCCTCCCGCCCGGTGAGCACGGGCTCTACAACGCCGCTGACATCGCGCTGTGGGAGGGCAACGGCACTCGTCCGGCCGGCTCGAGCGACCAGCTCGGTCCCTACGCCAACCTGCTCTACAACTCCACCTCGCTCACGGACGCCCAACTCCCCAGCTATTACAACGACGAGTCCTTCGGCATCCCCGCCGGCCAGGTGACCCGCACCGAGACGCCATCGACGACCGTGCCGGTGGTGATCTACCGCGACACCCACGACGTGCCGCACATCTACGCGCAGGACCGTGTCTCACTCGCATACGGCGCCGGCTACGCGGCCGCGGAGGACAGGCTGTTCCTGATGGACGTGCTGCGGCACTACGGCGCGGGCAACCTCTCCGCGTTCCTGGGGCCGTCGTGCGCCGACGAGGAGATGGACCACAACTCGCTGCTCCTCGGCGGCTACACGCAGGCGCAGAAGCAGGCACAGCTGGATGCACTTCCCACCCAGTACGGCGCCCTGGGCCAGGAGCTGGAGGACTTCGCCGGCTCCTACGTCAGCGGCATCAACGCGTACATCACGGCCACGCAGACCGATCCCACCCTTCTCCCGGCTGACTACGCCGCCGCCGTCGGCCCCCCGGCGATGTGGCAGCCCACCGACATCATCGACATCGCCACCCTCGTCGGCGGGATCTTCGGCAAGGGCGGCGGCAACGAGACCGCCAACGCGACCCTGCTGCGCTACCTCCAGGGCCAGGTCGGCAGCGCACCGGCCCAGACCATCTTCAACGACTTCAAGCAGCAGAACGACCCCGACGCCCCGACGGTGACCGCCACCTCGTTCCCCTACGAGCAGGCCGGCACGGTCGACCCCACCAAGGTCGCCCTGGTCGACAGCGGGCAGCTCAGCGGTGGACCGACCGGGACGACATCCAACTGCAGCCTCACCGCACCCAGCCTGCCCGCGCTGCGAATCCTCGAGGGCCTGACGATGCTGCCCCAGGAGATGAGCAACGCGCTGCTGGTCGACGGTGCGCACAGCGTCGACGGCCACCCGATCGCGGTGATGGGGCCGCAGGTGGGCTACTACACCCCGCAGATCCTCATGGAGGAGGACCTGCATGCGCCCGACTTCGACGCCGAGGGCACGGCGTTCCCCGGCACCAACTTCGTCGTCGAGCTCGGCCGCAGCAGGAACTTCGCGTGGTCGGCGACGTCTGCCAACACCGACAACGTCGACCAGGTCGCGGAGAAGGTGTGCGACCCCAACGGTGGCACACCGGCGGCGCAGGGAACCTCATATCTCTACAACGGGACCTGCACCGCGATGGACCACCAGACCTTCAGCGAGACAGCCTTCCCCAAACCCGGCGGGCAGGGAGCCCCTGTGATGCTCAACCATGACGTGTACTACACGGTGCACGGGGTCGTGCAGGGATGGACCACGGTCGACGGCGCGCCGGTGGCGATTGTCAACGAGCGCAGCACGTACCACCACGAGGTGGACTCCGGGGTCGGCTTCCTGCGCTGGAACAGGCCCTCGTACACGTACGACGCCGCCTCCTTCATGCAGGGTGCGGGCAGCATCCAGTACACGTTCAACTGGTTCTACGTCGACACCAACACGATCGCGTACTACCAGTCGGGGCTCGACCCGGTTCGCGCCGCCGGCGTGGATCCCAACCTGCCCTCGTGGGGGACGGGCGTGGCTGACTGGCAGGGGTTTCTCTCGTTCGCCGGCCACCCTCACCAGACAGGCTCACCCAACGGGTACATCACCAGCTGGAACAACAAGCCGGCTCCCGACTTCGCCGCTGCAGACGACAACTACACGTACGGACCGGTGCAGCGCGTGCTCTCGTTGCAGCGCGCGATCGCTGCGCAGCTGGCGGCACATGGGAACCTGCTGACCCGCGCCAACCTGGTCACCGCCATGGAGACGGCGGCGTCGGTCGATCTCACCGGCACCACCGTGCTGCCCGAGCTGCTCACCGCGGTGCCGAGCAGCGGCCAGCCAGCCGCGTACAGGCGATGCTGGCCACGCTGCAGTCGTGGAGGAACGACGGTGCGCTGCGTCGCAAGGCCAGTCCCGGTGACACGCAGTACGCCGACGCGGCCGGGGTGGCGATCATGGACGAGCTCTACCCGGCGGTCGTGGAGGCGTTCTTCGACCACCTCTTCAAGAATGGCGGGGTGGGCACGCAGCTGGGACTGCCCTCGTCGTACAACGTCGTGCCCGAGGGGTTCAGCCAGAATCCCAACCAGATCAGCGGCAACGGCTCCTCGTACTACGGCGGCCTCCAGAGCCAGGTGGTCAAGGCGCTGCGCCAGCTCAACGGTGAGAGTGTGGCGCAGCCGTTCAGCGCCACCACTCTCGCGCAGCTGTGCGGCGGTGGGGGGCTGAGCGCGTGCGGCGGTCTGCTCAGCCAGGCATTGCTCGCCACCTACACCGCCATGTCCGCGTCGAACGGAGGATCGACCACGCCGTCGACGTGGACCGCCAACGCGGAGACGCAGGCCGGCGGTGCGCCGATGCCTCAGCTCGACGCCATCGCGTTCTCGGCCGTCGGCATCGCCACCCAACCGAACATCGACTGGCAGAACCGGCCGACATTCCAGCAGGTCGTGGAGTTCACCGGCGTGCCGGTGGTCGCGGTGCCCGAGACGCCGTCGCCGCTGCTCCTGGTGCCTGCGGTCGGCGTCGCGGCGTGGCTGCGCCGGCGGCGCGCGTCGAGACGTCCCACCGCCGTGCCTGCCGCGACCTAGACTGCGACCGCACCCGCGCAAGCGGGAGGCCGGGCCGGCAAGGAGAGGCGATGCGACTGCTGGTGACCGCGCCGCGCAGCGAGCTCGGCAAAGCGGTGGTGCGCATCCGCGGCGGCGATGATGACCACGGCGCGCCGGTGATCGTCAATGTCGCCCTCCAGGTCCCCAACACGTTGTTGCACGACGGCCATGCCTGGTGGGATGACCCAGGCCCGCACATCATCGCCTCCACCCGTCGCGTCCTTGCCGCCGCCCGGCGCGAGCGCGCCGCGTTCCTCGTGCACGCCAGCTATGCCTTCCTCGAAGGGGCGGACGGCGGCGCCAAGGTGGGCGACCGCATGCGCCCGATCGTCGACGCGGCGCGCGCTGCTGAGGCGATGGTGCTGGAGAGCGGCCAGCGCGCCTGCGTGGTGCGGCTCGGCTACCTCTATGGCCCGGGATGGCGTGACCTGAGCGCCTACCGGCTCGCCTTCCGGCTGGGCAGACCCTACTGGGCGGGTCCGCGCCGCAACCTGCAGCACCACGTGTACGGCGACGACGCGGCGCGCGCGCTGCTGACGGCCGCGCAGCGCCGCTCCGCCGGGCGCCTCACGTACGCGAGCGATGGCACTCCCGCATCATTCGCCGACTTCATGGACCACTTCGCCCGCCTGGTGGGCCGCTCGCGGCCGCTGCACCTCCCCGGGGCGTCGCGGGCATTCGTGCAGCTTGTGGTGCGCGAGCCGCACATGCAGATGTTGGAGATGGCCGCCCACGGCCCCGCCGCGCCGAAGCTGCCGGGCTGGCGGCCGCAGGTCACCAACTACCGCGACGGCCTTGCCGAGGTCATCGAGGCGTGGGCGGCGGACCGCTGACGCCGGTCCCGCGTTTCCTGCCCTTCGTCGTCTTCTCGGCGGGCGCCGGCTCGCTCGCCACCGAGATCTGTGCGTCGCGTCTGCTGGCCCCGTACTTCGGCAACACGACGGTGGTGTGGGCCAACGTCATCGGGCTCATCCTCGTGTACCTCTCGGTCGGGTACTGGCTCGGTGGCCGCGTCGCCGACCGCCACCCTCGAGCCCCGCGTCCTCGGCGGCCTGCTGCTCGTCGCCGCGGTGGCGATCAGCGTGCTGCCGTTCGTCGCGCAGCCCTTCCTGCAGCTGGCGTTGAAGGGGTTCAGCGCGCTGAGCATCGGGGTGGTCGCGGGTTCGTTCTTCGCGACGCTGCTGCTCTTCAGCGTGCCGGTGTCACTGCTCGGCATGGTGTCGCCGTTCGCGGTGCGGCTGGCGGTGCGCGACGTGCGCAGCGCCGGCACCGTCAGCGGCCGGCTCTCGTCGCTGACCACCATCGGCGCCATCGCGGGGACGTTCGCGCCGGCGCTGCTGCTCATCCCTGCCATCGGCACCCAGCGCACCCTGCTGTGCGCCGCGCTGCTGGTCAGCTTCGCCGCTCTCCCCCTGCTACCACGACGCGCGCCGATCGTCAGCGTGGTCGTGGCCGGCCTGCTGCTGATCCCGCCGGGCACCGTGAAGCCGGTTGCCGGTGCCATCCTCGAGCGCGAGACGCAGTACCAGTTCGTGCAGGTCGTGCGCACCCCCGACGGACGCACTGCGTTGCGGCTCGACGACGGCATCGCGGACCAGTCCGTCTACCGGCCCAACACCGTGCTGACCGGCGGCGAGTGGGACATGCCGCTGGTGGTGCCGCCGCTGCTCGACCGCCCGATGCGCCGCGCGCTGATCATCGGCAACGCCGGCGGCACCATGGCGCGGGCGCTGGCGCACGAGTACCCGGGCGTGCAGATCGACGGCGTCGAGCCCGACCCGGCCCTCAGCGACATCGGCCGGCAGGTGATGGGCATGTCGGCCGTGCCCAACCTGCGTGTCATCACTGCCGACGGGCGCGCGTTCCTGGCGACGTCAACGGCGCGGTATGACCTCATCGTCGTCGACGCCTACCAGCAGGCATACGTTCCCTTCTGGCTGGTGACACAGCAGTTCTTCGCGCTGGCGCGCAGCCACCTCGAGAGCGGCGGCGCGATCGCCTTCAACATGGCGCGCGTGCCGGGCGATGACCGCCTGGCCCAGGCGGTGAGCGGCACCCTGGCCACCGTCTTCCCCGACGTTCGCGTGTGGCCGGCGCTGAGCTTCAACGAGCTGGTGATCGGCTTCGACCATGCGCTGACCGCGGACGCGCTCCACGCGCGCCTGGCGCACCTGCCACAGGAGCTCAGCTCACTGGTGCCGTTGGTCTCGAGCCAGCTGCGCGCGGTGACGGCGACCGGTGACCCGCTCACCGACGACCACGCGCCCGTGGAGTGGCTCACCGACCGCGCGCTGTTGGAGGAGATCGCCGCCGGCGGCCATTTCTCCGAGGAGCTGCTGCCCACCAGACCGTGAGCGGGGCTCACGAACCCCGCGCGCCCAGCGGTGCAATCCCCCAGCTGCCGGTGCAGCTCTCGCCGGGGGCCAGGGTGACCAGGCCGTCGCCGGACGCGAACGCGTTGGGCGCGCAGGTCATCGGCTCGACACCGAGCGACTTCCGGCGCCGTGGCTCCTCGGGGAGAGTGTCACCGGTGAACAGCATGTAATACGGGAAGCGCTCGTCCATCCAGACGCCCACGCCGCGCTCCCCGGCGGCGTTCCACAGCCGCACCCAGGCGCGCCCGGCGTCGTCGCGGTCCACGTCGGAGAACGCTGTGTCGATGACGGTGCCCCGCACCTGGCGTGCCGCGCGGAAGTCGAACGGGGTGCCCGCGACGTCCGCGGCGCCGGTGGGGATGGCGCGCTCGTCCGAGAGGAGGTATCGCCGTCCCGGCGCCTCGAGCCAGCACTGCTCCAACGACTCCCCGACGACGTGCACATATGGGTGCGACCCGAACCCGTACGGGCAGGGTCGGGTCCCCACGTTGGTGGCTGTCGCCGTGCTGGTGAGGCCGTCGCCGTCGAGGCGGTACTCCACCGCCAGCTGCAGCGCAAACGGGTAGCCGGCACGTGGGTGCAGGGTGTGCTCCATCACCACTCGATCGTCGGAGCGATGGGTGATGTGCCAGTGCTCCCAGCGCAGGAACCCATGGATGGCGTTCATCTTCTCGGGCTCTGACAGCGGCACCTGGTATGTCTCTCCGCCGAAGCTGTAACGGCCGTCGCGGAGGCGGTTGGGCCACGGCACCAGCAGCTGACCACGGGCGCCCGTGCACATCTCGTCCGGGGCATAGCCGTCGACGAGGCTGCGACCGTCGAACTCATAGGCACGAATGCCCCCCGACACCTCGACGATGACCGCGTGGTGGCCGCCATGGCGCAGCTCGACCTGCTCCCCGGACGGGAAGGTGCCGGCGACCACGCCATCGCTCATGTTGTCGCCTCCTGGTGAAAAGCAGGACCCGTGCGCCACCTCGGCCGGCTGGTCGTACGACCATCGACCGGGTCGTGACGGCGGTGATCTCGCCGAGGATGTCGTCAGATGAGTCTGCATCCACGTCACCTCGGCCGGCCAACGGGTAGGCTGCGATGACCATGACCGTGCTCGACGAGGGTCGCGCCGGCACCCCCACCCCCGTCGCGGAGCGTGTGGGTGGGAGCCCGCGGCGCACCGGGCTGCTGCGCCGGGTGCTGCGCAACGAGGTCGCCCGCTTCGCCGCCGGTGGCCTGCTGGCCGCCCTGCTGGTCGGTGCGGGCACCTTCTTCGTGGTCAGCCGCGATGCCGAGGACCAGGCCATCGGCCACGCCAAGGACATCACCCAGGTGGAGGCCACCGGCATCGTGCAGCCGGCGCTCAGCGACTCGCTCCTGCACCGCGACCCGGCGGCGATCGGCGCGCTCGACAGGATCGTCCGGCAGCGGATCCTCAACAGCGCTGTGGTGCGCGTGAAGCTGTGGACCGCCGACGGCACGGTGATCTACTCGGACGAGCCGCGGCTGATCGGGCGCCGCTTCACCCTCGACAGCGCCGAGCTTGCCTCGTTCCACGGCGGCGCCGTCGACGCCGGGGTGTCCGACCTCACCGACGCCGAGAACCAGTACGAGCGCAGCTTCGGCAAGCTGCTCCAGGTGTACCTCCCGGTGCACACCCCCAACGGCACGCCGCTGCTGTTCGAGACGTACCAGATGTACGCGGCGATCAGCCAGTACCAGCAGTCGGTGTGGTCGTCCTTCCTCCCGGTGCTGATCGTCGGGTTCGCCATCCTCTTCGTGGTGCAGGTCCCGCTCGCGGTGGGCATGGCGCGACGGTTGCGCGCGTCGCTCGCCGAACGGCAGGTGCTGCTCGAGCGCGTCATCAACGCATCCGAGCAGGAACGCCGGAGGATCGCACGCGATCTCCACGACGGCGTCGTGCAGCGGCTGGCGGCGGTGACGTTCTCCCTGAGCGCGCTGGCGCGACGGCTGACGTCGGGCGGGGGGGCGACGGTCCCGGCAGCCAACGTTCCCGATGTCGAGCACGCCGCCGGCGAGACCCGGGCGGCGATGCGCGACCTGCGCACCCTCATCGTGGAGATCGCCCCGCCCAACCTGCACGCCGAGGGGATCGACAACGCGCTGCGCGACCTGCTCGAGCCGTTGGCGGCCGCCGGCGTGGCGGTCAGCCTCGAGGCGCCACCCGACACGGCCCTGTCCCCGACCACCACGACGCTGCTCTTCCGGGTGGCCCAGGAGGCACTCCGCAACGCCGGCAAGCACGCCGGCGCATCCCATGTCGACGTGCGCCTGCGCAACCGCGGCGACCACGTCCGCCTGGAGATCGATGACGACGGGCGCGGCTTCAGC
This sequence comes from Candidatus Dormiibacterota bacterium, assembly GCA_963717185.1. Taxonomy (GTDB): domain Bacteria; phylum Chloroflexota; class Dormibacteria; order Aeolococcales; family Aeolococcaceae; genus Aeolococcus. Next base: position 15,931 of record CAVQVY010000049.1, read on the forward strand.
GCCGCCGACCTGGAGGACCGGCGGCGTGACGGGCACGTGGGCCTGAGCCTGCTGCGCGACCTCGTCGCCGACGCGGGCGGCTCCCTCAAGGTTAACTCGCGACCGCAGCGAGGCACCAGGATCGAGGTGGAGGTGCCGTGCTGATGGGCACCCGGATCCGCCTCCTCATCGTCGACGACCACCCACTGGTCCGGCGCGGGCTGGGCGAGCTGTTCGGCGAGGACGCGGGCATCGAGGTGGTCAACTCCGTCGGCGGCGGCGAGGAGGCGATCAGCGCGGCCCTCGCCGAGCAGCCCGACGTGGTGCTCATGGACGTCTCGATGCCGGGCATGGACGGAATCGAGGCCACCCGCAGGCTGCTCGCCATCCGTCCCGAGACGCGGGTGGTGATGCTCACCTCGTTCGCGGACCACGAGCGCGTCATGGAGGCGCTCGACAGCGGCGCGGTGGGCTACATCCTCAAGGATGCGGACAGCGACGAGCTGCTGCGTGGCGTGCGCGCCGCAGCCGGCGGCGACTCGCCGCTGTCGCCGCGCGCCGCTCGCGCCCTGATCACGGCACGGCGGGGAAGGCGCCCGTTCGAGGAGCTGACCAGTCGCGAGCTCGACGTCCTCAAGCTGGTCGCCCGAGGGCTCAGCAACAAGCAGATCGCCTGGCGACTGTCGATCAGCGAGAAGACGGTCAAGGCGCACATGACCAGCATCTTCGGCCGGATCGGGGTTGCCGACCGCACCCAGGCAGCGCTCTGGGCCCAGCGCCACGGCGTGGTCTGAGCAGCGTCTTAAGACCTTCGGACGTTGCGTGCGATGACCGTGGTGGCCGCACACTGGGTCCACGACAACTCGAGAGGAGAGAGATGAACACCACCAACATCAGCCGGTCCCTGGGCGGTGCCGCCCTGCTGCTCGTCGCAGCCTGCGGGAGCGCCACGGCGAACAACAATTCGGGGGGCGGAGGCTCCGCACCGCAGGCGGCGTCGGCGAGCGTCACCGTGTCGTCCGCGACCATCAGCGGCCACGGGCTCGTGCTCGTCGGCGGCTCCAACGGGATGACCCTGTACATGTTCGACATGGATGTCCCCGGCAGCAACACCAGCGCCTGCACCGCGCAGAGCGGGTGCATCACCACCTGGCCACCGCTGACGGTGCCCGCGGGCACCACGCCCACCGCGTCCTCGGGGATCGGGGGTCAGCTGAGCATGTTCACCCGCCCCGACGGGCACGGCATCCAGGTGACGTACAACGGCCACCCGCTGCACTTCTACTCCGGCGACACCAAGCCCGGTGACGCCAACGGCAACTACCCCCACTGGTCCCCGGTCCCGGTGACCTCAGGTGGGGCGGCCGCACCGACAGCCACCCCGGCAGGGGGCGCCAGCCCCTCCAACCCGTACGGCTACTGAGGCACCGCCGTCAGATCACTCCCTGGGTGATCGCGAACTCGATCCACGGCACCACCTCGTTGAGCATGTCGTCGAGCGAGGTGGTGGCCGTGAAGCCGAGCACTGAAGCCGCCTTGGTGGTGTCGGGGATGCGGCGCTGCACGTCGTGCTCGAACGGGGTGTCCGAGACGTAGCGGAAGGGCTCGCCGGCGCCACGGATGCGGTGCCAGATCTTCTCGGCGAGCTCCAGCACCGTGGTGCTCTCCGCCGTGGACAGGTTGAAGTCCTCGTTGAGCGCGGCGGCCTGCTCCATCGCGGTGACGATGCCGCGCGCGAGGTCACCACCGTACGTGTAGTGCCGCGTCTGGTCACCGCTGCCGAGGATGTGCAGCGGGTCCTGCCCCTTGAGCACCTTCTGCACCAGGTCCGGCACCACGTGGCTCATGGCCAGCTTGACGTTGCCGCTGAGGATCTCCACGTCGCCGAGCGCGCGGCCCTCGCCGATGCCCACGCAGTTGAAGGGCCGCACGATCGTGTACGGCAGCTGGTACTGGTCCCACGCGGCGCGCGCGTAGTACTCGACGGCAAGCTTCTGGAAGCCGTACGAGCTGAGCGGTGGCGGGATCTGACGCTCGGAGCCTTCAGCCGACGGCCACTCCGTGGCCGAACTCGAACACCATCGAGCTGCTGATGTACGTGACCTTCTGCAGCCTGCCATCGCGGTGCGCCGCGATGGCGGCGTCGCACGACGCGGCCATGATCCGCTCGTTGGTGGCGAGCAGGTCGTATGCGTAGGTGTGGAAGTACGAGATCCCACCGATCATCGCTGCCCCGGCGATGAAGTGGTCGCACGTCCTCAGCAGCGAGCTGAGCAGGTCGACGTCGCGTGCGTCGCCCTCGACGAACGTGTAGCCGGGATGGCTGTCGTACGACTTGGCCACGCGCCCGTACTTGGAGAGGTTGTCGAGGCCCACCACGGTGTGGTCGCGGCGCAGCAGCTCCTCGACGATGTAGCCGCCGATGAACCCCTGCGAACCGGTGATCAGAACCTTGCTCATGTGCCCTCTCTGCGTTCGTCGCGGTCGGTCTCCCAGGCGTGCGGATGCACCCGGTACCCCGGTCGCAGCGGAGCGCGGTGGCGACCGAGGGCGGCCAGGTACCAGCGCAGGTACCGTGGAATCCACTCGCGCACCTTGAAGTTCGACTGGCCCTGGTTGCGGTCCAGCCAGATGGTGGGGATCTCGGCGATCGGGAGCCCCCGCCGGTGCGCCTTGGCGATCATCTCGATGCCCAGCTCGAACCCCGCGTCGGACGCGATGCCGACCTCGCGGATGAACTCCGTGGAGTACGCCTTGAATGAGTTGGTGGGGTCGTGGGTGCCGACTCGCGCGATCAGGTGCAGTGACAGGCCAGCCACGCGCGAGATCAACCCCTTGAGCCGCGGGCCGCCGACCTGCTGGCCGCCGCGCATGTACCGCGAAGCAGCGGCGACCACGACACCGCGTTCGACGAGCCGGGTGAGCTGGTCGATCTGCATCGGGTCGTCCGAGCCATCCGCCATGGTCACCACGGTGACGTCGGCGGTGACGTGCTTGATGCCGAAGCGGAGCGCCGCGGCCGGGCCCCTGCCTTCAGTGTTGAGCAGGGGTCGCACGCGGTGGTCACGGCGCGCGTACTCCTTGACGTATGGGGCGGTGGTGTCGTCCGGCGTGTCGTAGACCACGAGCACCTCGCACGGCAGCTTCACCGACTCGAGGATGCGGTCGAGACAGTCGTCGATCTCCGACCCCTCGTTGTAGGCCGGGATGACCACGGAAACCCGTGGCCTCATATGAGCACGCCACTGTTGCGGACGTTGAAGACGTCGGCCACCGGCTGCCTGATGTCGAGCGCCGCGTAGCGACGGTGCGGGGCGCCGATGATCACCAGGTCCACGGTGTCGAGCAGCTCCTCCTGTGACACCAGGTCCGGGTCGACGCTGACGTAGGGGTCGGCGCACACCACGCTTCTCGCCTTGAAGGCGAGGATGCGCTTGAGCTTGTAGGCCAGCGAGGAGCGGATGTCGTCGGACTCGCCCTTGAAGGCGGTGCCGAGGATTCCCACCGACATGGTGGCCAGGTCGAAGCGCCGTTCCAGCCGCGCCACCACGTACAGCGGCATCCCCTCGTTGATCATCATGCTGGTGTGACCGAGGGTGAACTGGTTGTTGTTGAAGGCGGCCAGCTGCATCGTGTCCTTGAAGAGGCACGGTCCCGCCGCGAACCCGGGGCCCGGCATGTCGGCGGCGCGTGGGTAGTCGGTCATGAGCGCGTGGCGGATCCGCTCGAAGTCCAGCCCGAAGTCGTTGGCCATCATGAAGAGCTGGTTGGCCGCCGCGAAGCGGATGTATCGCCAGGTGTTGGTGAACAGCTTGGCGAGCTCCGCCTCCTCCGGCTCCAGCTCGATGAGCTGCGGGGCGAGCCGCGAGAACAGCCGCCGCGCGGCGGCCAGCCCTTCAGGAGTGCGCGCCGAGATGATCTGGGGCAGCTCGTGCAGCTCGGTCATCGATCGGCCCTGGGCGATGCGCTCCGGGCAGAAGCAGACCAGGTTGTCGAGACCGCGATCGGCGAGGTAGCGCTCGACCAGGGCGGTGACCCCCGGGTAGATGGTGCTGCGCAACACGATCACCTGGCCGCCGCGCCCAAGGTGCTCGGCGAACTGCGCGATCGCCTTGACCACCGCGTTGGGGTTGGGGTTGAGATGCTCGTCGACCGGGGTGCCGATCACCACTACCACGTACTCCGCGGTGGCGATGACGCCGGCCTCCGTGGTGGCCGAGAGCATCGAGGTGGCGCGCAGCTCCGCGAGCGGCGCCTCCGCACCCTCCTCGTCGAATGGGAGCCGCCCGCCGTTGACCACGTCGACGGCTGCCTGGTTGGTGTCGAACAGGACCACCCGCATGCCGCACTGGCCGAGCGCGATGCCCAGCGGCAAGCCCACGTGACCGCAGCCGCCGACCACGACCACGTCGTGCTCGAAGCTCGAGTTCGCGGTCGCCTGGGCGGCCGGCGACGGCGACCGCAGAGAAGGCGAGGTCTTGGTGGACATCGACGACAGCCTCACATGGGAAGGGGAGATGCCCCAACTTGACCGCCGGAATCGTAGCTGGTGGCGGGTTCTCGACGAACGAACTCCGGTGGGCGGCCGCGCCAAGGGATGGCTCTTCGTCACTCATCCCGGCCCGTCTCTGCTGGTCACCGCGCTGGTCGTCGCCGCCGCCGGACTGCTGACCCGACATGCGCCCAGCACACGCGTGGCCGCCGGGCTGGTGCTGATGATGCTGCCGATGCAGCTGGCGATCGGTGCGCTCAACGACTGGGCCGACGTTCGCCTGGACGCGGTCGCCAAGCCGTACAAGCCGATCCCGCGCGGGCTTGTGCCCCGGCGCGGCGCGCTGGCCGTTGCCCTCGCCGGCTTCACCGTCTCGCTCGGCGCTGCCGCCTGGTTCGGGCCGGCAGTGCTGGGCGTCGATGCCCTCGGGATCGCCGCAGGGGTGAGCTACGACCTGGCGCTGAAACGAACGTCGTTCGCGGTGTTCGCCTGGTGGCCCGGGTTCCTGGTGGTGCCGCTGCTCGCCATGGTGGTCACCGGCACAGTGCGCGGGGGGGTCGCCGCGGTGCCGCTGGCTGGTCTGCTGGCCGTCGCGGTGCTGATCGCCAACGGCCTGCCCGACATCGAGGGGGATCGCCGCGGCGGTGCCCGCACCCTGCCGGCCGCGCTCGGGGTGGCTCGCGCACGGTGGGCGATGGGGCTGGCCCTCTGCCTGGCCGCCGTGTACGTGGTGGGGCTGCGCGGGCCGCTCGGCCAGGGCGCGCCGGCGCTTGCCGCGGCGGGGTTGCTGGCCACGGCCGCGCTCATCCCGCTGCTGCCTCGCGGGGCGCCGCGGGTGGCCTTCCCGCTGCTGGCCCTGCTCGCGGCCGGGGCGACGGTCAGCTGGCTGGCGGCCCTGCCTGAGCCAGGGCTCGGCTGAAGACCGCGAGGTCGGGGTCACTGAAGAGCGCGAACGTCACCAGGCGCAGCGGCGTGCCGTGCGCCGCCAGCGCCGCGACAGCCTCCTCCACCGCGATCGGCGCCGCCAGCTCGATCGGGAACCCGTAGATGCCGGTGCTGATCGAGGGGCTCACCACCGTCGCGCAGAGGTGCTGCGCGGCCAGCTCGAATGCCCGGCGGTAGGCGGACCGCAGCTCCTCGGGCTCGCCGTGCTCTCCATCCCGCCAGCGCGGTCCCACGGCGTGGATGACGTGCCTGGCGGCGAGGCGCCCGGCGCCGGTGATCACCGCGCTGCCGGTCGGGCAGCCGTCGTAGCGCTCGCGCAGCTCAGCCATCAGCGACGACCCGGCGGCACGGTGGATGGCACCGTCCACGCCACCACCTCCCGCGAGGTGCTGGTTGGCCGCGTTGACCACGGCGTCCGCAACGACAGTGGTGATGTCGGCGCGGATCGCGCGCACGCCGGTCGCGTCTGGCCTCGCCACGCGGCGATGCTAGGTCACCGGCCGGCCGCGGGTGGGTACAGTGCCGTCATGGTCAGCGACGCCGACGACAGCACCAGCGAAGCCGAGGTCTTGGTGGAACCGGACGTCTCCGAGGACAACCCGGAGAGCGAGCACTGGATCTGGGTGGGACGGCACCGCCCCCCGGTGCCGCGCGCGCTCATGGAGCTGATGTCAGACGGCTGGGCTGAGCGCAGTGGGCCGCCGCCGCCCCGCCATCCGGCCGCGGACAACTTCGCCGCCAGGCGCAGGGCGCTGTCGAAGCGGTTCGCCGGCCGGACGCTGGTGGTGCCGAGTGGGCCTCCGAAGGTGCGCTCCAACGACACCGACTACCGCTTCCGCCCGGGCACCGACTTCTTCTGGCTTACCGGCGAGATGGAGCCGGACTCGGTGCTGGTGATGGAGCCGGACGGCGACGGACACCGCGCCACCCTCTACGTGGAGCCGCCCAACGACCGCTCCAGCCACGAGTTCTTCACCGACGCGCGCTACGGCGAGTTCTGGATCGGTCCCCGCATGGGCCTGCGCGACATCTCCGAGCACCTCGGCGTCGATACCGCTCCGCTCAGGCAGTTGCACGCCAACCTCGGGCAGCTGGCCACCACCGACGTGGTGACCGTGCGCAGCATGGACCCGCGCATCGACGACGGCCTGCCCGAGAACGACGCCGACGACGAGCTGCTCACCGCGCTCTCGGAGATGCGCTTGGTCAAGGACGACTTCGAGGTCGCCATGCTGCAACAGGCCGTGGACTCCACGATCCGTGCCTTCGAGGACGTCGTCAAGGCACTGCCCGACGCGATGGAGTCCGGGGAGCGTGTCGTCGAGGGCGTGTTCAACGCGCGCGCGCGGCTGGAGGGCAACGACACCGGGTACAGCACCATCGCCGCGTCGGGCGCGCACGCCACCGTCCTGCACTGGGTGCGCAACGACGGTGAGGTCAACTACGGCGACCTGCTCCTCGTCGACGCCGGCGTCGAGTGCCGCCAGCTGTACACGGCCGACGTCACGCGCACCATCCCGGTGTCCGGTCGCTTCACCCCTGAGCAGCGCGAGGTCTACCAGATCGTGCTCGACGCCCAGAGGGCGGCGATGGCCGCGGTCCAGCCCGGCGTGCCGTTCATGGCGCCGCACCGCGCGGCGACCCGCGTTCTCGCGGAGGGCCTGCACCGGCTCGGCATCCTCACGGTCGACCCGGAGGTGGCGATCCGGCGCGACCATCAGCTGCACCGGCGCTGGACCATGCACGGCACCAGCCACATGCTTGGCCTGGACGTGCACGACTGCAACAACGCGCGCGACGAGGAGTACCACGGCGAGCTGAAGCCCGGCTACGTGCTCACCATCGAACCCGGGCTGTACTTCCACCCGGACGACCTCACCGTCCCGGAGCGATACCGTGGCATCGGAGTGCGCATCGAGGACGACGTGCTGGTGACCGAGGACGGACACCGCAACCTATCGGAGGCACTGCCCCGCGACCCCGACGACGTCGAGGCCTGGGTGGCCAGCCTCCAGCCGCCTGCCGAGCAGCGCTAGACGCGCCGCGCGCGCTGCTCCGCGTAGAAGCGGCGCCAGATCAGGCGGTGGATGGGGATCCAGCGGGGGATGTCGCGCAGGCCGGGGATGAAGGGGACGAACACCAGCGCCAGGCTCAGCACAGCCATGGTCAGCACTACGAGGAGGTCGACGTTGGCCGAGGTGTTGTACGGCGGGATCTGGTACCACATCTGGAACAACCACAGCCAAGCCTGGCCGGGATAGCGGCCGGTCTCGTTCATCACGCCCCACTGGGTGCCGAGCAACTTCTGCTGCTCGGCAAGCCCGGAGAGATGACCACCGTCGCCCATGAAGAGAAGGGGGGCGGTGTAGTCGGTCTGGTAGAAGCTGCTCGTGCCGGCGAGCAGGAGGCCGTCGAGGCCGCCGCTTCGCCCCAGCGCCAGCTCGCTGCTCATCAGCGTGGGCACCGGGCCATAGTCGCCGGCCGGCACGGTCACGGTCACGCCGTCAGTGGTCGCGGTGCCAAGGGCCGTGGTGTACGCGGTGAGCCAGGTCGTCTGCTGGTCGGAGCTGCCGCCTTCGAAGACGGTCAACGCGGCGGCCACGCCGGTGTTGCTCGCGGCGGCCTTCTTGAGCGGGTCGAGCACAAACTGGTTGACGCTGTCCACCGGCTGGTGCACGCCGAGCCACTCCTGCGGGTGGAGGATCCACCAGCTCTGGATCGAGGCCGTGCCGTTGTTGTAGGGAGGCCCGTACTGCGCGCTGAGGCTGGCACCGGCGAGCTCGTCGGTGGCCGTGGTCACGAAATCGACCGGGTCCTCCTGGGCCCAGCGCTGGATGGTGTCCGGCTTGACGTCGGGCGACGACAGCACGGCTGACAGGCCGACGACGAGGACGGTGATCACAGCCATGGCGACGGCCAGCTCCTTGAGCAGGTCGTAGGGGACGGTGCGGAAACGAGACGGGTCGAGCCCCGAGTTGCGCGGGCGGATCCTCATGTCCGCGTGGTGTCAGGAGCGAGGTCGGCCTCGGTAGCGCCGAGCGGCGCGACGATGCCGCGCAGGCGCACCTGGATGACGTGGAGTGCCACGAGAAGCGTCACAGCGATCGGCAGCAGCATCACGTGTAGCCCGTACATCTGGCCGAAGTTGAGCGGGTTGAAGAACGCCCCCGCACCCGTTGCGTTGATGGCGTCCTTGGCGTTCACCGCGATCCACTGCGCGTCAAGGTTCTGCTGCGAGATGTATCCCGTGAACGCGGTGACGATGCTGACCAGGAAGATGACCACCCCCACCATCCACGTCGGCGCCCGGCCGTCACGCCAGCCCGCGCCCCAGTACTGACCCCAGAGATGCAGCACCATGAAGATGAAGAAGAGTTGCACGCTCCAGAAGTGGAGGCTGTTGACGAAGCGTCCGGTGGTGGAGACGTGCCACCACGTCGGCCCGAAGAACGCGAGGACGACGCCGCTGAGGACGACCCACACGAGCGCGACGATGGTGACGACTCCAAAGACGTAGACCCACGAGCCGATGTAGTAGGGCTGTCGCGTCGGCAGTAGCTTGTGGATGGGCAGCCGCCGTTCCAGCCAGCCCGCGGCCGCGCCCGTCCAGCCTCCGCTGTCGGCGTCGGGCTGCTTCGGGGCGGGTCCCTCCACGTTGCTCATCGCGGTGCCTCATCGTCGCGCGGACCCGCGTGCCCGGGGAAGGGAACGACCAGGGCGAGGACGAAGATGAGGAGCATCACCGCGATGACCACGAGGTTGGGCAACGAGATCTGGATGAAGCCCCACTGGAAGTAGGGAGCCGGTCCGTCCATGGATTCCCCTCTAGTGCGTGACGTTCACCTGGTGACGTTCACCAGAGAATGCTTGCGGCCGGCTGGACCCGCCAGTGCCGTTGGTCCCACCGATGCCGCGATGGTGGTCTGCGTCGCAGCGCGGTGTCGGCTCGCTATCAGACCGATGGGTCATCGATCCACGCCAGCGGGCAGCCGGGTCCGCGCTGGTCGCTCCTGACCGAGAAGATGAGGCCGTCCGCCGGAGTTCCGCGCAGTGGGATGACCCGTCTGCCCGCACACGGAAGCACATCGCTCACCGCTTGGGGGCAGTGGGTGTCAGCTGCCGGTCCCGGACAAAGATCCACCAGGCGCGGAGTGCGCTGGCCGACGATGCCGAAGAGTCGAGCTGTGGAGTTGGCGATGTGCTTCATGGCGGGCCTCCGGTTAGCAACTGGGCTCGGTCATCGACCGGCCCCACCAGCGTCGGACGCGGCGTCGCCGTGCACCACGGCCAGAGGGCCGGAGAGCGCCGGGCCTTTCGGCCCTGTTCGGGCGGCAAGCCGGCTGCCACGCTGGCGGGATGATGAACGTGCCCGTCTGGGAGCCCGGCGAGGCCAGCGAGGAGGGCCGGCGATGATGGTCGAGCGACAAGTCAGCGCGCGGATCGAGTTGCGGGGCGGGCTCGGAGTCCAGCGCTGCCACGGACCGATGTGGGATGGGCTCTGCCCGCAGGCAGAGGCTGACGGTAGCGTGCCGTGCGCCGGCGGGCGCATCCTTGCCCTGCGCGGTACCTGGGCGGATGGGGCGTGGCTCACGGCCCCCGACGATGCCGGCCCGCACTGCCCGCTCGCAGGGCTGGTGTCCGTCGTGCCCGCTCCGTGGGACTGAAGAGCGCGATCGTCCCGCTTGCCACGCTTCGTTGAGCTGTTCGCCCTCTCTCAGAGGTCGTCGCCGACCCAGGTCAGCACAGCGCCCGGTGGCGTGACCGCCATGGTGAGGTGGATGACGTTGCCGTCGCGGCGGGTGTTCATCACGGTCACCGCGCCAGGCGTCTGCATGAAAACGTCGAGCATCGCTCGGTTGTCCGCATACGTGTCGGCAACGAAGCGACGGATCCCGTCGTCCCAGCCGATGCGGGCGAGCAGAGTGAACAGCTCGGTGCCGATGCCGTGGCCCTGGTAGCCGTCCTGCACCACGAAGGCAACCTCGGCGGCATTGCCGCTGCCAACGCGGATGGACCGCCCCACCCCGACGATACGGTGGTCGAAGTCCGCCACCAGCGCCTCTTCACCAGGGCCCAGGTCGGTGAACCGTCGAGCCTCGTCGTCGGGGAGTTGCGGGTGGGCGCCAAAGAACCGTTTGCGCACAGTGTCAGCTGACAGCCGGCTGTGGAAGGCCTGGAGCGCCACCGCGTCGTCCGACCGGATGCTGCGGACGACAAGTCCTGGCATCGCCGCCGATCGATCCGCCACTCTGACCGTGGCCGGCGCACCGACGACGGCCAGAGTGGCCATCAGGCGGTTGCGCCCGCGAGAGCAGGCACCTCGTGCTGGGCCGTGGCGCCCCCAGAGGTCAGCACGACCTTGAGCGCACCCGTTTCACCTGCCCGTGTGAAGGTGTCGTAGGCCGCCACCATGTCCTGGAGCGCGAACCTCTGCGTCACCAGAGGGTTGGTCTTCAGCTGACCGCCCGCGAGCAGATGGATCAATGTTGGCGTGGTGTACGCATCGACCAGCCCGGTTGTGATGGTGACATCACGCGTCCAGAGCTTCTCGAGGTGGAGCGTCGCCGGCTTGCCGTGCACGCCGATGTTGGCGACGCGGCCTCCGGGCCGGATCAGGTCGGCGGCGAGCTCGAAGGTCTCGGGTACCCCGACCGCCTCGATGGCGACGTCCGCGCCGAGGCCATCGGTGAGACCCTGCACGACCTTCAGCGGGTCATCGCGCAGGCTGTTGATGACGACATCAGCGCCAAAGCGCCTGGCAGCCTCCAAACGAGTGTCGGCAAGATCGATCGCGACGATGTGCGCGGGGCTGAACAGCTTCGCGGTCATGATCGCGGACAAGCCAATCGGACCAGCACCGACGATGGCAACAACGTCGCCCGGTGCCACGTGACCGTTGACCACGCCGACCTCGTAGCTCGTCGGGAGGATGTCCGCAAGCATGAGCATGTCTTCGTCGGTCACTCCGTCGGGAACGCTGTACGTCGACGTGTCAGCGAAGGGCACGCGCACGAACTCAGCCTGGGTTCCATCGATCAGGTGTCCGAGGATCCAGCCACCGCCGCCGAGGCACTGGCCGTAGCGGCCCTCGCGACAGAAGCGGCAGTGAGCGCACGCGGAGATGCATGAGACGAGCACGCGGTCACCCGGGCGCACGTTCTTGACGCCGGCGCCGACGGACTCGACGGTGCCCACGCCCTCATGGCCAAGGATGCGACCGTCGGTCACCTCGGGCACGTCGCCCTTGAGGATGTGCAGGTCCGTCCCGCAGATGGTGGTCGCGTCGACCCGGACGATCGCATCCGTGTCCGCGGTGATGGTCGGCTTGGGGACATCCTCCCACGCCTTCTGACCAGGTCCGTGGTAGACGAGTGCCTTCATGGTGGGTTCTCCGTTGTCGGGAACGAAATTGCTGACTTCTTGTCACCACCGTAGACCGCTGCGGGAGGCCCGGGTAGGGCCGAACGTCACCCATATCCACGCAGTGCGTCAGCGTCGGAAATCAGGGCCAGGTGGTGGCGCCCGCCTCGGGTGCGACGCGGCGTTTGGCCATGAAGGCGGCAACCTCGGCTCGCCGGGAAAGGCCAAGCTTCATAAGAATGTTGGACACGTAATTTTTGACGGTCTTCTCGGCGAGGTGCACCCGCTCGCCAATCTGCCGATTGGTCATCCCCTCGGCTACCAGGTTGAGCACCTTGCGTTCCTGGTTTGTCAGGTCGGATCCAACTTCCCCGGCAGACGGGGTCAGGTCACCACGGAGCCGCGCCATGACCCGTGTTGTCACAGCGGGATCGAGGAGAGACTGACCCTGAGCCACCTGGTGGATGCCGGCGACAAGGTCGTTGCCGACGATGTTCTTCAACACGTAGCCCGATGCCCCGGCCATGATGGAGGTGAAGAGCGCCTCGTCGTCCGCGAAGGAGGTCAGCATCAGCACCCGCGTCTGCTCGCGAGCAGACCGGATGTCCCGGCAGGCTTCGATCCCCGAGCGGCCCGGCATGCGCACGTCCATGACAACCACGTCGGGTTTCAGGCTGCTCGCCTTGTCGACCGCCTCATCGGCGGACGCGGCTTCGCCGACGACGTCGAGCGTGAGATCGGCATCGAGGAGCGCGCGGAGGCCACGGCGGACCAGCTCGTGATCGTCGCAGAGCAGCACGCGGATGCGGGTCGACGTCATCGCCCCGTCACTGTACCCACCCGACAACAACGGCGCATGTGCCAAAGGACCCCCCTTTTGATGGCCTTGGCCGGTGTTCGCGCCAGGCGGGGTCAGCGATGCTGGCGCGATGCTCATCCAAGACTTCGTCCAGGTCGACGCGCCATATGCGTTTGTGCGCGGCCGCCTGCTGGAACCGCGTCATCGCTGGCTTGCTGATGACGCCACCGCTGCATACGCAGAGGGAGAGCGTCTCTTCCTCACAATCAGCCCCGCGGGCGGTGAGCCGGCGATCCACAAACGCGTGCAGGTCGACCTGGGTGACCCCTACCCCCGCGGCGAGGGCGTCGTCGTTCCACTGACCTGGTTGGCGGCAGGAGCCGAGCGCCTCTTCCCCACGCTCGACGCCGACCTGGAGATCATGCCGATGGGACCCGACCAGGTCATGCTGACGCTCATGGGCCGCTACGAACCACCCCTTGGCGTGGTGGGGCGAGTGGTGAACCGATTGGTCCTCCACCGCGTTGCGGAGGCATGCGTGCGCAGCTTCCTCCGCCGCACCGCAGCCGACCTGGAGCACGAGGAGGCCGCCTGAGCGGTCGTCGTTCATCTCAGCCGCTGCGCTCGAGGTCGATCGCGTCGTCACCAATGGCGGCGCCGGTCGTCGACTGCTGCGACACCCCGGGCAGCGGGCGCGGCACCCGCCACTCTGCGAGGCTGCCCCGCCCCTCCTTGGGTGCAAACGCGAAGCTTCCTCCCCAGGCCCGCGCCCTGGATTCGAGGTTCTTCAGCCCGCGCCCGCCCGCACGCGCGGGGCCGGGGCCGCGTCCGTCGTCCTCGACCCGGAGGATGATCTCCGAACCCGCGAGCAGGTAGATGTCGACAGAGGCCGCCCTCGCGTGATGGCCGACATTGCTGAGCAACTCCCGCAGCACGGCGAGCAGGTCCCTCGCGAGCGCGTCGTTGACCACCGCGTCGACAGGACCGTCGAAGTGGACCTTGGGCACGAACCCGAGGACGGCGGTCATGTCGGTGGCCAGGCCGAGTACCCGAACCCGCAGGCTCTGCTGGCCTTCCTTGTGAGCCTGCAGCCCGAAGATGACCCCGCGAATCTCGCGAATGGTGGCGTCGAGGTCGTCGACCGCCTCCTGGATGCGATCCGCGACCTCAGGCGCTGCGAGGTGCGTCAGCGCCTGCAGGCCGAGCCCGGTGGCGAAGAGGCGCTGGATGATGGTGTCGTGCAGATCGCGGGCCAGCCGCTCACGGTCCTCGAGAACGGCCAGCTGACGCACCCGCTCCTGGAGGCGGGCGTTCTCGATGGCGACGCCCGCAGCAGCTGCGAGAGCGATCGCGATCTCCTGGTCGTTGGCGGTGAAGTCGCCGCCGCCACGCTTCTCGGTCAGGTACAGGTTGCCGAACACGCCGTCTTGGATGCGCACCGGCACCCCGAGGAACGATCGCATCGGCGGGTGGCCCGGAGGGAACCCGAAGCTCTGAGGATGGCTCGCCAGGTCGCGGAGCCGCAGAGGCTGCGGTTCACGGATGAGCACGCCGAGGAGGCCGCGGCCGACGGGGTAGTGGCCGATTCGACGAATGGTCGCCTCATCGGCGCCCTTGGTGATGAACTCGATGAGCCGGATCTGCTCGACATTGGTTCCAGGACCGAGCACGCCAAGGGCGGCGTACTGGGCGTCGACGAGCTCACACGCACTGCTGACGATGCGCCGCAACACCACCGGCAGACTGTCGGATGACGTCGCGCTGACCGGCTCGAGAAGCTGGCGGACCCGCGTGGTGCGAGGCATGGTCAGAAGTCTATCGGCGACCAACGACCCCGAACGCGAAGTGGTCGCGAGTTCGAGCCGAAAGGCCCGGGAACGAAGGTCTCTCGACCCTGGCGGCGTGCCGCGCGTGCCCCGAGCATGAGCACCAAACAACAACGGTCGCAGCGACCACACCACGGAGATGGCATCATGAACAAGGGATTGCGCTGGCGCGTATTCATTCTTCAGGCTGGTTTGATCGGCATCCTGGCCTTTGTGTCGGGGTTCGCCTTCTGGGCGAGCAGCTTCGCGACCGGGCAGGTGCACGACAACCTCGCCGCTCAGCAGATCTACTTCCCAGCTGCCAGCAGTCCGGCGATCACCTCGCTGCCGGCCGCAGACGCTGCTGCGATGAGCGTGTACGCGGGGCAGCAGATGACGACCGGCGCACAGGCGGAGACCTACGCCGATCACTTCATCGCGGTGCATCTCCGAGAGATCGCCGGAGGCCAGACGTACTCCCAGGTGAGCACAGCCGCGCAGGCCGCGCCCACCAACACCAAGCTCGCCGGACAGGTGCAGACGCTCTTCCGTGGTGAGACGCTGCGCGGACTTCTGCTCAACTCCTACGGGTGGGCACAGATCGGCCAGTACGCGGCCTACGCCGCCATTGGACTGGCGATTGCCGCTGGAGCCGTGCTCCTCGCCTTCATCTACGAGATCGTGGCTTGGCGGAGGTCACTGGGCGTCAAGGCTCCAGCCTCCGTGGTCACCCGGCTCGCCGCCTGAGCGACCGCCTCTCGACGGGCGCCGGCGCCGTGCCGGCGGCCCATCACTTTCGGGACAACCCGCGGATCGGATGCGATTCGCGGGTTGTTCGCGTCTCGTGCAGCTCGGCGGCTGACCTGGCGTGTCCCAGAGCCTATTCGACGCGCGAGAAGGCCAGGCAGGCGTTGTGGCCGCCGAAGCCGAACGAGGTGCTGATGGCCAGGTCGATGCGCTGGTCGCGTCCGACGTTGGGCACGTAGTCGAGGTCGCATTCGGGGTCGGGCTCGTCGAGGTTGATGGTCGGCGGCACGAACTGGTCGCGGATGGCCAGCACCGAGATGATCGCCTCGAGGGCGCCGGCGGCGCCGAGCAGGTGGCCGTGCATCGACTTCGTCGACGACATCGGCACGGTGGCGCGCGACCTCGCCGAGCGCTGCCTTGATGGCCTTGGTCTCCGCGGCGTCGTTGAGCTGGGTGCCGGTGCCGTGGGCGTTGATGTAGCCGACGTCGGCGGGATGGGCGTGGGCGCGTTCGAGGGCGCGCAGCACGCAGCGGCGGGCCCCGTCGCCCTTCGGGTCGGGCGCGGTGATGTGCGACGCGTCGGCGGTGGCGCCATAGCCGCTGAGCTCGGCGTAGATGTGCGCGCCGCGGCGCTGGGCCGCCTCCATCTCCTCGAGCACGACCATCGCCGCCCCTTCGCCCATGACGAAGCCGTCGCGGTCGCGGTCGAAGGGGCGCGAGGCCCGCTCTGGCTCGTCGTTGCGCGTCGACAGCGCCTGCATGGCGTTGAAGGAGCCGACGCCGAGCGCGCAGACGGACGCCTCGGTGCCGCCGGCGATCACCGTGGTGGCGTCGCCGCGGCGGATCCACTCAGCAGCCTCGCCGATGGCGTGGGCGGCTGACGCGCAGGCGCTGACCACCGCGAAGTTGGGGCCCTTGGCGCCGTGCTCGATGGCGATGACGCCGGCGGGCATGTCGGCGATCATCGACGGCACGGTGAACGGCGAGACCCGCCGCACTCCCTGCTGGTGCAGCGCGAGGGTGGCACGCTCGAGCACCTCGAGGCCGCCGACCCCGGACGCCACCAGCACGCCGGCGTCCTCGCCGATGGCGGCGATGTCGAGACCCGGAGTCGGCCACCGCCTGGCGTGCTGCGACGAGGGCGAGCTGGATGCAGCGGCTGCTGCGCCGCGCCTCCTTGACGCCGAGCACCGCGGCGGCGTCGAAGTCCTTGACCTCGGCGGCGATGCGCGTGGGCAGCTGCCGAGGCGTCGAACTGGGTGATCGCGGCCACGCCGCTGGTGCCGGAACGGCACGCCTCCCACGTCGAACTCGACGTCGTGGCCGAGGGGGCTGATCGCGCCCATCCCGGTGATGACGATTCGCATCCGCCCGTTGCCGCTGCCGTTGCTGCCGCTCATTCCTCTCCCGGCTCCTCCGCCGACGTGAGCAGGGGCGCACCCTGCGAGTGGTAACCGCCGTCGACGTGGATCACCTCGCCGCTGATGCCGCGGGCCATGTCGCTGAGCAGGAACACTGCGGTGTCGGCGACCGGACCGGCGTCGGTTGCATCCCATCCTAGCGGGGCCTGGCCGGACCACGCGTCCTTGAGCGAGCGGAAGCCGGGGATCGACTTGGCCGCGATCGTCTCCAGGGGGCCGGCGCTGATCGTGTTGACCCGAACGTGACGCGGGCCGAGGTCGCGCGCCAGGTAGCGCCCGATTGCCTCGAGCGCGGCCTTGGCGGGGCCCATCCAGTCGTACAGCGGCCAGGCCAGCGTGCCGTCGAACGTCAGCGCCACGATCGCGCCACCAGTTGCTGGCATGAGTGGCACAAACTCGGCGGCCAGGGTCTTGAGCGAGAAGCTGCTCACCTGCATCGCCGTCGCCACCGACGCCCAGGGGGTCTCCATGAAGTGGCCGCCGAGGCAGTCCTCGGGAGCGAAGCCGATGGCGTGGACGACGCCGTCGATCGTCCCCCAGCGGTCGCGCACCGCGGCGGCCACGGTACGCACCTGCTCGACGTCGGTGACGTCCATCTCGAGGACCTCCGGCGGGGGGTCGAGTCGCTTGGCGCTGCGCTCGGTGAGGCTCATGGCCCGGCCGAACGAGGTGAGCACGATGTCCGCGCCGTTGCGCTGGCATGCCTGGGCGATCGAGAAGGCGATGCTCTTGGGGGTGAGCACCCCGGTGACCAGGATGCGCCGGCCGGCCAGGATGTCCGAGGTGCGCGCGGGCACGGCGTCGCTGTCGGTGGTCACCATCCTTCCCTCAGAAGTCCTCGCCGGTGTGCTGCGGGGTTACGCCGCCCGCGTGATCGACAGCATGCGCTCGTGCCACGCGGGCGCGCCCGCGAGGATGTCGCCTGAATGGAACACGGCGGCCTCGTCGCCATCCCAGTCGGTGACCACCCCGCCGGCCTCGCGCACCAGCAGGCTGCCGGCGGCGATGTCCCACAGGGCCAGGCTGAGCTCGAAGAACCCGCACCACACCCCGGACGCGGCGTACGCGAGGTCCAGGCTGGCGGCGCCGGCGCGGCGCAGGTCCTCGAAACGATCCATCGCGGCGGTGAGCACGGGGAGGTAGCGAGGGCGGTTGTCGGGGCGGCGGAACGGGAAGCCGGTGGCCACCACCCCGGTGCCGGTGGACCTGCGGATGTCGAGCCGCCGGCCGGTGGCGTCGAAGGCGCCCTCGCCTGCGAGGGCAGACCAGTGGCCGCCGGTCAAGGGGGCCGTGACCACCCCCACCTTGGGCACGCCCTCCTCAACCAGGGCGATCGACACGCCCACCTCGGGGAAGCCGCGCAGGAAGTTGGTGGTGCCGTCGAGCGGGTCGATGACCCACATCCGCTCGGTGACCTCGCCGCCTCTCTCCTCGGCGAGCACGTCGATCGAGGGCTCGGCGTCGTGCAGCACGGCGACCGCGGCGGCCTCGGCGGCCCTGTCGACCACGGTGACGTAGTCGCCCGCTCCCTTGAGCTGCGCCTGCAGCGGGGCGGCGTCGCGCCGCGACGCGCGGATCACGTCCCCGGCCGCCTGGGCGGCGGCGAGCGCGAGCGTTCCCAGTTCGCGTTGCGAGCGCATGAGTTCAGCCTATCGAACTCCGGGCCGGGCAGGGATCGGCATGTCAGAGGCCTCGTAACACCGCCGGCCCGGCGAGCATGCCTTGACAGGAATATTCCTACTGAGGTATACAAGGCGGTGCAATGAACGCCACCCTCACCGCGCTGGCCGAGCCGAACCGGCTCCAGATCGTCGAGCTGCTGCGCCGCGGGCCGCGACCGGTGGGGTCCATCGTCGACCTGCTGCGCCTCCGCCAGCCCCAGGTGTCCAAACACCTCCGGGTGCTCAACGACGCCGGCCTCGTCGAGGTCAGGCAAGTGGCGCAGAAGCGCATCTACAGCCTGCGGCCCCAGCGCTTCAGGGAGCTTGACGCGTGGCTCGAGTTGTACCGGAGCCTGTGGGACGAGCGACTCGATCGTCTTGACGAGGTCCTCCAGGACCTCAAGGAGAAGGAACGCGACAGTGACCGCGACAGTGACAAGGAGAAAGGAGCATGACCATGACCTCGACCGGTGACACGACCCTGGTGCTGACCACGCCCTCCGACCTCGAGATCGTCGGGACCCGCGTCTTCGACGCGCCGCGTGAGCTGGTGTTCAGGGCATTCAACGATCCAGAGCTGATCCCGCGGTGGTGGGGACCCAGGGGATACACGACTGTCGTCGAGAGGCACGACGCGCGGGTTGGCGGCAGGTGGCGCTACCTGCAGCGACTCCCCAGCGGCGAGGAGGTCGCATTCAGCGGTGAGTACCGGGAGATCGCGCCGCCATCGCGGATCGCCCGCACCTTCAACTTCGAGCCGATCGGGCCTGGTCACGAGGTCCTCGAGACCGTGGAGCTCGAGGAGCTCGAGGACGGCCGGACCCGAATGACCACGACAAGCCGCTTCCTGTCGAAGGAGGACCGGGACGGCATGATCGAGTCCGGCATGGAGGGCGGCTACTCCGAGAGCCTGGAGAGGCTCGACGAGCTGCTCGCGGAGCTCAAGGCCTCCGCCTGAGGCCTGTCTCGGAGGGGCTACAGCGCCTGTTGCTTGCGCAGCTGGAGGATCGGAGCCACCGGGGCGACCTCCGGCAGCGCCAGGAGCGCGAGGTCGACGCCGCCCGCGGCCAGCATGCGGTCGATGGCCTCACCCGTCACCGGGTGCGACAGGTGGTAGCCCTGGCCGAGGTGGCAGCCGAGGTCGCGCAGGGTGATCAGCTGCTCGGTGGTCTCGATGCCCTCGGCGATCATGGTGAGGCGTAGCGCCTTGCCGATGCCCACGATGGCGCGTGCGAAGTCACCCTCGTCCTCGCTGTTGTGGAGGTCGTCGACGAACGGCTTGGCGATCTTGAGGATGTCGACGGGCAGCCGGCGCAGGTAGCTGAGCGAGGAGTAGCCGGTGCCGAAGTCGTCGATGGCGACGCGGATGCCGGTGCGCTTCAGGGCCTCGAGCTTGCCGATGCTGGCGCCGGAGTTGGCGTCGTCGAGGACCATGCTCTCGGTGAGCTCGAGAACCAGTGAGCTCGGCGGCAGCCCGGACTCCGACACCACGCGAGCACCTCCTCGACGAAGCCGGGCTGCTGCAGTTGCCGCGCGGAGATGTTCACGCTGACCCACAGAGGCTGGGCAGCGGGGAAGCTCGCCTGCCACTGCTTGGTCTCACGGCAGGCCTTGCGCAGCACGCCGGCTCCGAGAGCGAGGATGACGCCGGTCTCCTCCGCGGTGGTGATGAAGTCGTCGGGCGCCACCATGCCGCGGGTGGGGTGGCGCCAGCGAACCAACGCCTCGGTGGCCACAAGGCGCCCGTCGGACATGTCGAAGATCGGCTGGTAGTGCACGCTGAACTCGTCGGCGGAGATGGCCCGCTCGAGGTCGGCGCGGAGGCGATGGCGGGCCACGATCTCAGCCTCCATCCCCGAGACGAAGCGTACGTGGCGGTGCTTGCCGGCGCTCTTGGCCGCGTACATGGCGACGTCCGCATGGCGCATCAGGCGGCTGGCGCTGTCGGTGGCGTCATCCGAGACGGCCACGCCGATCGAGGCGTGCACGGTGACCGACTGACCGGCGATCGCGAAGGGCTCGACCAGCGCGGCGAAGATGCGTTCCGCCACCGCCTCCGCCTCGAGAGGGGTGTCGATGTCCTCGATCAGGACGGCGAACTCGTCGCCACCGAGACGTGCGGCGGTGTCCGGCCGGCGCAACGAGTTGCGCAGCCGCTCGGCGACGCCGATGAGCAGCTGGTCCCCGGCGGAGTGGCCGAGCGTGTCGTTGACCGCCTTGAAGTCGTCGAGGTCGATGAACAGCACCGCGACCGGCTTGCCGGTGCGGCTGCGCCGCAACAGCGCGTGGTCGATGCGATCGCTGAACAGCGACCGGTTGGCGAGGTCGGTGAGCGAGTCGTGGAACGCCTGGTGCGACAGCTGTTCCTGCAGCTCGGTCAGCCGGGCGATCGACTGTTCGAGGTGGCCGTTCTCCAGCGTTGAGCTGGTCTGGATGGCGAGCGACTGGAAGAGGTGGAGGTCGCGCTGGTCGAAGCTGCGCGCAGTCACGTGGCTGCCCACCATCAGGCTGCCGATCAGCCGCGAGCGGCCGCGCAGCAGGGACACCATGGCGTGGTCGATGTGGCGCCGGTTGAGCACGTCGCGAGAGCTCGGCGAGGCGCTGGTGCGGTCGATGATCACTCCTTCGGAGTCGGCTTCGAGGATGTCGTCGAGGTCGTTCAGCTCGATGGGCACCATCACCTCGGTGCCGCTCGGGTCGCCGGCGCGCACGGTGGTGCGGTACGCCTTCTCCCCGGGCGACGACGGGTAGATGGTGAGCTGGGCGATCTGTGCCTCGAACATCTCGCGGGCGCGGCCGATCAAGCCCACGATGGCGGTCTCGAGCTCATGGGAGTGGTTGAGGGCCTCGTCGGCTCCGCGCAGGAACTCAGCGACCCGGCGCTCTCGCCGCTCGGCGAGCAGGACCCGGCAACCGCCGAGCAGCACCACGCCGAAGAGCGCGACGAGCACGACGCCCTTGGGGTCGGACAGGACCATCTCGGTGGCGATCAGCCCGTAGAGCGCCGCGACCGTGGTGGCCGCGAAGGCAAGCCCGATGTTCTCGAGCGCCAGCTGCCCGGAGACGGTGCCGTCACTGAACCCGATGGTCAGCAGGCTGCTCAGGCTGGTGAGCACCAGCACCATGGCGGCGGCGAGCACCGCACCGTACGCGCTGGTGGTGAGCTGGCCCGTGGCCATCGTGCCCACGTCGGCGCGGAAGGCGAGCGCGGCGAGCGCGGAGAAGAACGAGAACTGCGCGATGTTGAACGTGGTGTCCGGGTGGCGCAGGTCGCCGCGACTGATCGCGGCTGCGACCGAGCCGGCGAGGAAGCCGGCGATGATCGCCCAGCCGGGCGAGAAGAAGAGGCCGAGCACCAGCGGGCCGGCCGACAGCCCCACCGGTCGCATGCTCCGGCGCATGACCACCGTGAAGGGCCAGCGCTCGGTGATGAAGAACAGCGCGGCCAGGCCCCACACCGGCAGGGTGTATGCCCGGGACACCGCCGGCAGCGGGAGCAGCATCTTGATCCACAGGGCCACGGCGGGCACCATGAGGACCGTCGCGAACAGTCGCAGCCTCACGGTCGGACCGAAGAGTGGTCCGTCTGGCACGGCGCTCTCCGCGGGCGCGGTGGGGACGGACGCGACTGATGTCACGAGGCTCACAGAACTCCTTGTACGGCTGGGTCATTCGCCATTCTCACGAGGTCTTCCGGCGGCCCCGTCACAGCGTGGTTACTGTTTGACGATTCAGGGGCGACGTTGCCTCTCACACACGGAGGGCGGATGACCGCGGAGATCCTGGTCGGGACCTGCAACTGGGCCGACCACAAGGAGTTCTACCCGCCCGAGCTGGAGCGCGGCCGGCGCCAGCGCGAGAAGCTCGACTACTACGCGCGCTTCTTTCCGATTGTCGAGATCGACACCAGCTTCTACGGGATCCCCAAGCCGGAGGTGGTCGACGGGTGGATCGCACGGACGCCGGACGCCTTCCGCTTCAACATCAAGGCCTTCCGCAGCCTCACCCGCCACGAGCGTGAGGGAGGACGGCCCCGACCGCCGACAGCGGACGAGGTGCGCGACTTCCTGGCCGCGCTGTCGCCGCTTCGGGAGGCGGGACGCCTCGGGGCCGTCCACTACCAGTTCCCGCCGTGGTTCACCAACCGTCCCGACGCGCGCGAGGTGCTGCTGGAGACGCGCGATCGTCATCCCGACGACATCGTCGCGGTCGAGTTCCGCCACCGCAGCTGGTTCGACGACGACGCGTGGCCCGCCACCGAAGAGCTGCTCCGCGAGCTCGACTGCGTGTACGTGGGAGTTGACGCCCCCCAGCTGGGCAGTGGCACCGCCCCGCCGATCCTCGCGATCACCTCGCCGAAGCTCTGCATCGCGCGCTTCCATGGACGCAATCGCAAGACCTGGTACCGCCCCGACGGGCCGACCAGCGACTACAGGTTCAACTACCTCTACTCCCCGCGGGAGCTGGAGGAATGGGTGCCGGCGATCCGCGAGGCCGCCGCCCGCGGCACCCCGGTGCACGTCCTCCTCAACAACAACCGCAGCAACTACGCCGTGGTCAACGCCTTCGACTTCGGCGCTCTGCTCGACGTCCCCCTGCCCCGTCCTCCCCAGCCGATCATCGAGACGCTGGTGGAGCGGGACGGGTCGGTACCCGGCTGGGTGGCGCGGGCCTCGCCCGCCCCGGAGCCGGCGCCGGCCGATCCCATGACGGGCCAGGCCACCCTCGACCTCGGGACCTGAGCCGGGCTCCCCTTCCGTACCGGGACGATTTGCGCCACAATTGGCACCGACCGCTGGCGTCTTCCGCAGCCGGTTTTTCGCTGCATGAGCAGGCGATCGAGATCGCCCGCCGTCCACCGGCTCGCTCGGCTCACTCGCAGGAGGTACTCGCAATGGCAATGGCGTCCCCCCGACGCAACGACGGCACGCGCCGTCCGGCGCCCAGCGGCATGGTCCTGCGCAACGACAACAACACCCACGAGGTCGAGGTGGCCAAGGCGCTGAACCAGTGGGCGGTGACCGTCACGGCCCTGGCTGACAATCGCCTCATCTGCCAGGACTTCTTCGCCCGTCGGTGGGAGGCGGTTGCCCGCGCCGAGGATTTCGTGCGCCTGCTCAACCGCACCGAGCCTCCGCCCGGCTGGTGAGCGCGGCCGCTCCGGGGTACAACGCGAACGCCGCGCTGCCCAAGCGCATCCGCCACCACTACCTCTACAACTTCCAGAACACGCGCCGCGAGCGGCTCTTCCTGTCCTCGCTCGGCTTCGACCTCGGCGCCATCTCCGCGCGCGCCATCACCCACATGATCCGCCACGGCGTCGGGCCGTTCCACAACCTCAGCCGCAACGGCCGCCACCTCCACCACCTGGTCTTCGGGATCGGCGGCCTGCTGGGCACCGGGTACCTGTGGCTGGTCATCGCCGATAACGCGCAGCAGCAGCGGCCGATCCACCGCTTCACGTCGGTCGCCTACGGCGTCGGCTCCGCGCTCACGCTGGACGAGTTCGCGCTCTGGCTCGACCTCGAGGACGTCTACTGGACCGAGCAGGGCAAGGTCAGCGTCCAGGCCCTGATGATCTTCGGCGGGCTGCTCTCGATCGGAGTCTGGGGCGGCCCCTTCCTCAAGGCATCGGCGAAGGAGATGGCCCCGAAGAGGCGCTGACCGAGAAGAGGCGGGGAGTTCGCTCCGGCACATCTCCTTGCTGCTCAGACAGGCTTCGGCGGGAGCTCCGTCGAGCCTTGAAGGCTCTTTTGGGCCGGGCGTCAGGCCGGCGGCTCGTGAGCGAAGGCGCGCTGTGGTGCACGATTCACCGGGTGAACGTGCGGGCCAGGCGTGCGGCGCTGGGGGTCATCACCACCATCGTGATGGTCGGCGCAGCGGTCGCCCTCGCGACCGAGGCGCGGGCATCGGGTCCCACGCCCGACCCGAGTTGCGCGCGGGAGTCGTCGGTGCGCTCGCTCAACGACAACACACCCGCCGTGGTGACGTTCGTCAACCACACGTCGGAGTCGGTCCAGGCCATCTGGCTCAACTTCTCCGGCCACCGCGTGCCGTATGGGACGCTCGCGCCGGGAGCGTCCTATGCCCAGGGAACCTGGATCACGCACCCGTGGATCGTTGCCGACCTCAGCGGCACCTGCCTGACCCTGTACGTGACCAGCGCAAGGGCGGCCACTGTGACAGTGTCCGGCCCATCGCCGTCGCCGAGCCAGACGGCTGCAGCCACGCCGACGGCTGTGTCGCCGACGGCAGCGCTGCACAGCGCCACGCCAGGCGTCGCTACCACCGGCAGCAGCGGCCAACATCCACCGCCGCCGGCCACGATCTTCGGCACCTCCCTCGCCTCCCTGTCGTCAGCGTTCGGGTCGCCCATCAAACTCGCGGTCGCCCTTCTCGCGGTCCTGCTTCTCATCGCCTTCGTTCCCTTCCCCGCAGAGCTCTTCAACGCCACATACGAGGCGAACCACGCTCGGATCAAGCGGTGGTGGACGGCGCACCTGCCCTGGTTGGTCAACGCGTACGAGGTTCTGAAGGACGAGGAGGGGCGGCGCGGGCGCGGCGCGGCCACCGCGGTCGTGATCACGATCGGTGGCGTGCTCGGGGCTGGGCTCGATCCTGGGTTTGGGTGGAACCTCCATACGCTGTCACTGGCTGCAAGTGTCGGTCTCGCCTTGATCATGTGCGCAGCAGCGGGAGGCCTCGCAATCCTGGTCTACCGGCGCCGCCGCGGAATCGGGACTGGCTGGCACCTGCACGCGCTCCCTGGCGGTTTGGCAGTGACCGCTGTGGGCGTCCTGCTATCGCGGCTGACCAATTTTGAGCCCGGCTACCTGTACGGCCTGATTCTCATGGCCACGTTCAGCGGCGCCCAGTCACCAGCCGAGGAGGGGCGTGAGGTGGCCATCTCCTCTGGAGCGCTGATCGAACTCAGTGTTGCGGCCTGGGGGGTGTGGTTGCCCCTCCACGCAGCCGCCGCCCAACCCGGCGCGGGCGGCATGCTCGTCTTCGTTGCCGACCTGCTCACTGCGGTGTTCGTGATCGGCATCGTTCGCGCCCTTCTGCTGCTGCTACCCATCCGTTTCCTCCCCGGGCACAAGCTCGTCCGATGGAGCCGGTCGATGTGGGCGCTCATCTTCGGGGTCGGCGCTCTGGCGATGGCGGAGATCATGGTCCTTCCGGAATCCGGCAGCCACATCCGCAGCGTCGCGCCGCTCATCACCACGCTCCTCCTGTTCTTCGGATTCGGGGTCTCGTCGGTCGCCTTCTGGGCGTACTTCCGATACACGCAGGAATCCCTCCGCTAGCGCCTGCGAATCCGGTTCGCGCTGCGGAGGTGTCCCCGGGCCACCTCCCCCTACGGGCCCTCGGCAGCCTCCTCGGCTGAGTTCGCCTCGACTGCAGGCTCCGCGGGGGCTTCGCGGGGAAACTCCACCGTGCAGACCACGAAGGCGCCCTCTCGCCAGACCGTGAGGATCATGGTGTCACCCGGGTGGCGGGCGGCGACGGCGGTGCGGAACTGCTCGGCGCCACCGGTGAGGGTGTAGCCCCCGATGGCGGTGATGACGTCCCCGGTGCGGATGCCGGCGTCGGCTGCGGGTGAGCCCTCGTGGACCGGGCCCACCTCGACACCGAACGCGGCAGCGAGTCCCCGGTCCTTGGCGATGTCGATGGTGACGGCGCGGACCGCGGCGCCGAAGGACACGCCGGGGCCGTCGTCCTCGGGCTTGGGCAGGAACCGGGCCAGCTGGACCGGGTCGAAGCCCACGATCATCCGGTCGTCGATGACCAGCGCCGGGACGGCCACACGTCCGAGGCGGCCGAAGAGGATGGCGCTGGCCGACGGGTCGGCTGTGACGTCACGCGTGGTGTAGGCGAGGCCACGCTGGTCGAGGTATCGGAGCAGCGCTTCGCACTGGGCGTCGCCGGCGCGGATGAAGACGGTGATCTGCCCGGCCATGACAGCTCAGCCCGTGGCAGCCGGGGGCAGCTCGATCGAGGCCGCGCCGCCCTCGCTGCCCTGTCCCGGAGCACCCTGGGGGCCGCCGCCGCCTCCGCCGCCGCGACGGCGACGGCGGCGTCTCGGCCGGAAGCTCTGCGTCTCGCCGGGCGCGAAGTGCAGGGAACCGGGCACCGCGGCACCGTCGACAGGGGCGGTGGCGCCGGCGACCGGCGCGCCGGTGGCGGGGCCACGCCCGCGGCGGCGCCGGCGGCGGCGGCGGCGCAGCGGCTCGCCGTCGGGGCCGAGCTGCGCCGGTCCACCGCCTGCGGCGACCTGGCCGGGCTCGCCCGGGACGCGTGGCACGGCCGGCGCCTGCCCCGACCCGCGGCGGCGGCGGCGGCGGCGGCGGCGCGCCGCACCCTCCTCGCCCTCACCGTCGGCGGCGGGAAGTGGCTGGCCGTCCTCGCCAAGGCGCGCCGGAACGGATGCGCCTCCGCGCCGGTGGCGCTGTGGCTTGCCCGGGCTGACGATGTCGAGGGCGCTGAGCCAACCCCCGGTGGAGCGCGCGGCCTCGACCAGCTCGCCGTACATCAACTCCTCGCCGGCGCGGAGGGTGGCGCTGTCGCCGATGCAGGCGACGAGGTGCTTGGCACGCGAGATGGCCACGTTGAGTCGGTTGGGCACGCGCAGGAAGCCGATGCGACCGCGCTCGTTGGAGCGCACCAGCGAGATGACCACCATGTCCTCCTCGCGGCCTTCGAAGGAGTCGACGGTGTCGATCTTCACGGGCCGCTTGAAGCGGCGGCGGCCGAGCGCCTGGCGCAGTCGCTCCACCTGCTCGGCATACATGGCGATCACCGCCATGCTCATCTCGCGGGGCGCGCGCTCGTCGAGGAGACGGACCACCTGTGCGGCGACGCGCACCTCGGCCTCGTTGCGCAGCGCGCCGCCGGGCCCACGGCGCTCGCGGACGCCGCGCATGCCCTCTGTGTCGACGAAGTGCAGCGCCACGGGGAAGGGGGTGCGCGTGATGTACGAGTAGGCCTGCACCTCGGGCGCGTCCTGCAGCTGCCCGTCGTAGCTGGCGCCGACACGTAGGCGGCGATGTCGGGGTGCATGCGGTGCTGGATGGTGAGCAGGCAGCGCGCCGACTCGGGCAGGCCACCTTCCCAGGCCTGTTCGAAAAGGCTCCGGTTGACCAGGGTTTCCAGGGCCTCGTCGCTCTCGACGATGCCGTACAGCGCGTCGTCCTCGACCGGGGGGAGCTGCTTGTGGTCACCGACCAGCGCCAGCGCCGAGCCCAGGCGCAGCGCGGGCAGCGCCTCGTCGACGCGCGCCTTGTTGGCCTCGTCGAGGATGACGATGTCGAAGTTCATGTCGGTGATCGCCGACGTCGCGGCGGTCGCGCACGTCGCGAAGTAGCAGTTGGCCTCGAGCAGCCGCGGGTCGTCCTCGTCGTCGCAGCGGAAGCGCTCGACGGTCGGGTGCACGCGCTCAGCGCGGGCCACGCGCACCGCGCGCATCCCCGGCGTGCCGGCGAGTCGCTCGAGTGCGTTGTCGACGGCGAGGTTGCTGTGCGACGTCACCAGGATTCGCTCGTCTGGATTGGCGGCCAGGCGGCGCTTGATCGCCTCGACGATGACCGTGGTCTTGCCGGTTCCCGGCGGTCCCTGGATGAACACCGCCTCCCCGGCGGCGAGCGAACCGAGCAGGGCCACCGCGCGGTCCTGCGGCGGGTTGGCCATCATCCCCTCGGTCAGCCACTCGTGGGCTGTCGCGGCAGGGTCCTCGACGTAGGCGGGGGCGGTGACCCACTGCGGGGTGACCATCAGCTGGGCGAGCAGACCGACCCCGAAGTCGCGCGTGGCGATGGCGGCGAGGACGCTCCGCTTGGCCTGGTAGAGGGCCTTGTTGAACGACGGGGTGATGGTGCCCTCGCTGCCGGCATGCTCGAACGTGCGGCAGGTGACCTCGACCGTGTGCCGGTGGTGGTCGATGCGAGACACGCGGCCGACGAAGTTGGGCTCGTCCTCGGGCTCGACGAGGACCGCGGCGTCCGCGGTGAGGTTGATCTGCTCGCCCTCGGGGACCGTGAACTCGACCTTGCCCACCTCGGGCTGGCGACGGTCCGCGTCGGTGAACTCGTGGCCGCACGACGGGCAGCGCTCGTGGTCGGCGGGACGCCAGAGCGCGCGGCAGCGCTTGCAGCGCCAGTACTCCTTGGCGGCGATGAAGTGGGTGCGCTGGGTGGCGGCGCGCTGACGCTCCGCCTTCTCCAGGCTGTCGACCAGCTTGAGCGCCGCGTACAGCTCCGCCGACTTGGCGGCGGCCGCGCTCGCTGCCCTCCAGTCCAGCAGCCGGCGGGTGTCGCTGGCCACGCCGTTGGCCGCGGTGACGATCGGCGTGCGTGCGGTGACCGTCAGCACCTTGCTGCCGTCCGGGTGGTCCATCGCCGGGCGCATCGTCAGCACGCGCAGGGCGAGGTGATCGGGGTCGTGGTCGGGTGACTCCTGGGGAACGCACTCCAGGGTCAGGTCGGGGAGCGCCAGGCGCAGCTGCGGTGGCTCCTCCTCGCCGAACGACACGGTCAGGTGTCCGACCTCGCTGATCCTCTGCGCGAACAGGTCGCGTGGGTCGGCGTCGTCGGCATCCCCGTCCGCGAGGGTGGTGAGCACCACCATGGCGTCACTGCCGTCGGGCACGATGAGATGGAGACGGTCGAGAGCGAGGTCCGGGGATATGAGTCGGACGGTCAAACCTCGGACGCCGGTGGGGGTGCAGTCCCCGGCGTCATGCATCCGGTCCGGGATGGATTCGGGCGTCAGTGCAAGCAACGACAACGCTCTGACGGCGTGGCGGCCGCACTGGCCGCGCAGCGGTTCCCGAAGGCTCCCGCGTGTCCTGACTATAGCGCAGTGCACTGCACTTGCAACACACGCAGCCATGACGGCCGCGCGACAGTCAGAGTCGAACCGGCTCCGGCGCCTCCACCGGGCGGGCTCCGTACCAGCCGGCGAGCGTGGCGAAGTGGTCGCGCAGCAGGAGCTGGTGTGCCCCGGGCATGAGCACCACCTCCGCGTGCGGCAGCACAGCCTGCCAGCGGTCCAGGCTGTCGGGACCGATGGTGGTGTCCTCACTGGAGTACAGCAGCAGCTGGGGGCTGCCGGCCAGCGCCTCGTCGAGGGTGGCGAGCTCCTCAGCAACGCTCGGGTCCCAGATCAGCGCGTCGGAGGTGCCCCGGTAGCTGCCAACGGTATGGCGGAGGTAGTCGGCGATCACCGCCCGCGGGAAGACCGGCGAGCGCACCACGGGTGACACCAGCGGGAGCAGACGCTGCAGGGTGCGGTAGACGAGCCGCCCGGCCAGTCCGCGGGGGATGCGCAGCGGGTGCACCTGGCGGCGCGGAAAGGGCGAGGCGACCACGGCCAGGGAGTCGACCCTGTCCGGGTGGCGCGCCGCGAAGATCGCCGCGAGGACGCCGCCCATCGAGTGACCGGCGACGTCGACGCCACCGTCCACCTCGAGCGCCGCCAGCAGCGCCTCGATGGTGTGGACATGGAAGTCGCGCGTGTAGTCGATCCGCGGCTTGTCGGACCGGCCGAACCCGGCGAGGTCGGGGGCGATCAGGGTTCGGGTTTCGGCCAGCAGTGGCCCGATGCCCGCCCAGTAGCGTCCGCTGCCGCCGAGCCCGTGGAGGAGCAGCAGGGGCGGACCGTCGCCGCTCACCTGCACGGAGAGGCGTCCCCACGGGAGGCGGACGCGGCGGTGCTGCCATCGCATTGCCATCGCGCGATCGTGGCACAGGGCACGGCTGTGCCCACTCCGCGAGCGCCGGACTCTCGCGCCGGACTGATCCGCAGCAGCGCGCCCCGGAAACGTCGGCGCAGCTTCACGGGGCTCGAGCGAGTTCCCTACCATTCGCATCCCGACCAACCCGCCGAGGAGCCCGCCGCCGCATGAATGCAGTCGCCCCGAGCCTGCGCCCGGCGCCCGCCCTGCGTGACCTCCCACGCATCGACGCTGCTGTGCGCGCCGCCGTGCTGCGTGTCCTCTCCCACATCCGCAACGGGGAGTTGGAGATCGTCGAGGACGGCGGGCTGCGCCACCGGTTCGGATCCATGGCCACGTTCCCGGTCCGCGCGGTGCTGCGCGTGCACCGGCCCGCCTTCTACCGCTCGCTGGTGCGCGGCAGCATCGGCGCCGCGCGCAGCTACGCGGAGGGCGCCTGGGATTGCGACGACCTGGTCGCTCTGGTGCGGCTCGCCATCCGCAACCTCGACACCGTCGACCGCATCCAGACGGCGATCAGCCCGCTGCTGCGGCCACTGCGCAGCGCCGGCGACTGGTTGCATCGCAGCACGCGCGAGCGCAGCCGCGAGAACATCGCGCAGCACTACGACATCGGCAACGACCTCTTCGAGGTGATGCTCGACGACACCATGTCGTACTCCAACGGCATCTTCGAACATCCCGGGGACACGCTCCACGACGCGTCGATCGCCAAGATGGATCGACTCTGCCGCAAGCTACAGCTGGAGCCGACCGACCACCTGGTGGAGATCGGCACCGGCTGGGGTGGCCTGGCCGTGTACGCGGCAGAGACCTACGGCTGCCGCGTCACCACCACCACAATCAGCACCGAGCAGCACGCGCTCGCCACCCAGCGCGTCCGCCGCCACGGGCTCGACGACAGGGTCACCGTTCTCCTCGAGGATTACCGCGACCTGCGTGGCAGCTTCACGAAGCTGGTGTCCGTCGAGATGATCGAGGCGATCGGCTGGCGGTATTTCGACACCTACTTCAATGTGTGCAGCCGGCTGCTGACCGCCGACGGTCTGGCCGCCATCCAGGCGATCTGCCAGCCGCATCGCTGGTTCCTCGCCACCCGTGGCACGTCGACCTTCATCAACGCGCACATCTTCCCGGGCGGCATCTGCCCCTCGGTCGAGTTGATGATGGAGTTCCGCCGAGGGCACCGGTGATCTCCGGCTCGTCGACCTCGAGGACATCACCGCGAGCTACCCGCTGACCCTGGCCGCCTGGCGCGCCAACTTCCTGGCCAACGCCGATCGCCTGCATCCCCGCTTCGACGAGCGGTTCCGCCGGTTCTGGGTGCTGTACCTGTCGCTGTGCGAGGGCGGCTTCCTCGAACGGCGCATCACCGACGTCCAGCTGCTGTTCGCCAAGTCGGCCTTCCCAGCTTCGCGTCTGCCGCGCTGGGGGGGACCGGAACAGGGCCGCGCAGCGGTGGCGCGGGACGCCGGCACGAGGGCTCCACAAGCCGCGCTGCACTAGGATCAGCACATGGCTGAAGAGCGCGGGGGGGTCGACCTCAGCGGGCTGCACCGCGAATTCGACCGCCTCAAGAACCAGCTGTGCCGCTGCCAGCACCAGGGGACCTGCCTGGCGTGCCGCGGATTCGAGATCCTGCGTGAGCAGTCCCAGACCGTGGTGGCCGCGTCGAGCCAGCCCGTGCTCATGCAGGTGGCCCAGGAGGCGGCGGTCAAAGACCTGCTCGGCCAGCTCGGCGGGGTGCAGGAGAAGCTGGCCGGCGATCCCCAGATCCAGGAGCTGTTGATGCGGATGATGGACCGCGTCCAGGAGGATCTCGGCGGACCCGACGAGCTCGCCAAGCTGTTCAGCGGCCTGGGGTTCCCGCTCGGACCGGGCGACGGCACCGAGGGCGGCGGCCAGCTGCCCGGCTTCGGCAGCAGCCCGCCCGCCACCGGAGCGAGCGACTCCTACGACGACCGGCCTCGGCCGCCGGCCGGTGGCGAACCGCCCGATAATGCCCCGCCACCGGATGACGGCGGCGACGCGCCGGTCACCGGCGCCTAGGAGGAGGTCCCATGCCGACGCGCCTGCGCCGTTCCGTGCTCGCCTGCCCGGGCAGCAACCCGAGGATGATGGAGAAGGCAGCCGCCTCGGCAGCGGACGAGGTCTTCCTCGACCTCGAGGACGCGTGTGCCCCGCTCGAGAAGCCGGCCGCGAGGGCCAAGGTCGTCGAGGCACTGCGCACTCACGACTGGCAGGGCAAAGGTGCGCGTGGTGCGCATCAACCAGGTGAGCAGCGAGTTCGCGCTGGAGGACATCCGCGAGGTCGTCACCGGCGCCGGCGACGTGCTCGACTGCCTGATGGTGCCCAAGGTGCAGAACGCGGGCGACATCGCGTTCGTCGACCGCGCGCTTGGCAGCCTCGAGCAGACGCTGGGATTCGAGCCCGGCAGCATCGGCATCGAGGCCCAGGTGGAGGATGCGCTGGGTCTGATGAACGCCGAGCAGATCGCGTTCTCCAGCAAGCGGATCGAGACCATCACGTACGGTCCCGCCGATTTCTCAGCGAGCATGCAGCTGCCCTCGCTGACCGTCGCCAACAGCTACAACTACCCCGGCGACATCTTCCACTACGTGCTGTTCAAGCTCGCCGTCGCCGCCCGCGCCGCGGGCATCCAGGTCATCGACGGGCCGTACCTTCTGATCCGCGACATCGAGGGCTTCCGCGAGGCCGCCGGGCGCGCCGCCGCGCTCGGCTACGACGGCAAGTGGGTGCTGCACCCCGGCCAGATCGAGCCCGCCAACGAGGTCTTCACGCCGAGCCAGGAGGACTTCGACAAGGCCGTGCGCATCCTCGACGCCTACCGTCACGCCACCGAGGTGGACCGCCGCGGCGCGGTCATGCTCGGCGACGAGATGATCGACGAGGCCTCGCGCAAGATGGCCCAGCAGTTCGAGCTGCGCGGGCGCGCCGCCGGCCTGAGCCCGTCGCCACGCGAGCAGGCCGTCGAAGCAGCCGCCGGGTAGACGCGTCGCCGGCTGAGCGCGGGGTCAGGCCTTCGCTGGTAGCGTTGCGGCATGACCGCGCTGGAACGGCCGATGGCGGCTCCGTGGCGCGTGGAGCACTCCGACTGCATGCGCTTCCTGGCGTCGCTCCCCGACGGCTCGGTCGACGTGGTCACAACTGATCCTGCCTACAGCGGCATGAACCAGCACATGTCGTTCGGCCACGGACGCATCGTGGGACGGTACAGCGATGAGGCGAACCAGCGGTGGTTCACCGAGTTCCGCGACGACCCCGACACCTTCCTCGCCTTCCTGCGCGAGTGCCACCGTGTCATGAACGACGGGGGCCACATCTACGTGATGTTCGACAGCTTCACCCTCCTCTCCCTGGGGCACCTCATGCGCGACGTCTTCGCGGTCAAGAACCTGATCGTGTGGGACAAGGTGAACCTGGGCATGGGTCACTACTTCCGGCGGCGGCACGAGACCATCGTCTTCGCCACCAAGGGCCATCGCCGACTCTCGCGCCGCGACCTCGCCGACGTGTGGGCGCTCAAACGCATCCACCGGGGCGTCTACCCGACGCAGAAGCCGGTGGCCCTGTTCAGCCGGATGCTCGCCGGCAGCGCGACGCCGGGGATGACCGTGTGCGACCCGTTCGCCGGCAGCGGCTCATCCGCGGTGGCCGCCCTGCTGGCCGGCTGCAACGCCGTGGCCGCCGACATCGACCCGCGAGCCGTGCGGATCGCATCGGAGCGCTGCGCGGCGGTGGCTCGTGGCGACGCCGACCCGGGCGAGCGTGCCGCAGCCGTAGAGTCGGCGCCATGAGCGTGGAGGTGCGTCCCGAGCAGCGCGAGATCGTGGCCATGGTTCGCGATTTCGTGGAGCGGGAGATCATCCCCACCGTCCACCAGCTCGAGCACGACGACGAGTACCCCACCCAGATCGTCGCCAAGATGAAGGAGCTCGGCTTCTTCGGCTTCGCCATCCCCGAGGAGTACGGCGGCTCCGGGCTGGACTACGAGACGTACGCGATGTGCTGCGAGGAGATTGCGCGCGGCTGGATGTCGATCACCGGGGTGATCAACACGCACTTCATCGTGAGCTACCTCATCGAGCAGTTCGGCACCGACGAGCAGAAGCAGCGATTCCTGCCCAAGATGGCAACGGGCGAGATGCACGGCGGATTCTCGATGAGCGAGCCCAACTGTGGCAGTGACGTCCAGGCGATCGAGACGCGGGCGCTGCGCGATGGCGACGACTACGTCATCAACGGCACCAAGATGTGGGCGACCAACGGCGAGCATTCCACGGTGGTGGCCACGCTGGTCAAGACCGACCCGGATGCCAAACCGGTGTGGAAGGGGATGTCGTGCATCCTCGCGGAGAAGACGTACGACGGCTTCCGTTCCACCAAGCGGATCGAGAAGCTCGGTTACAAGGGCGTCGAGACAACCGAGCTCGTCTTCGAGGACAACCGCCAGCCCGCCACCAACCTCCTCGGCGGCGTGGAGGGCGAGGGTTTCAAGCAGATGATGGCCGCCATCGAGCTGGGCCGCGTGAACGTCGCCGCTCGTGGCGTGGGCGTCGCTCAGCGGGCGTTCGAGCTGGCCATCGAGTACGCGCAGCAGCGGCACGCGTTCGGCGTGGCGATCGCCAAGCACCAGGCCATCCAGCTCAAGCTCGCCGACATGGCCACCAAGATCACCGCCGCACGACTGATGACCCAGATGGCCGCGCGCAAGAAGGACGCAGGCGAGCGCGCCGACGTCGAGTGCGGCATGGCCAAGCTCTTCGCAACCGAGACGTGCTTCGAGTGCGTCGCCGAGGCAATGCGCATCCACGGTGGCTACGGCTTCTCCAAGGAGTACCAAGTGGAACGCCTCTACCGTGACGCCCCGATGCTGGTCATCGGTGAGGGCACCAACGAGATCCAGAAGCTGATCATCGCCCGGGGCCTGCTGGAGCGCTACAAGATCTGAGCCGCTCCGCTCAGTAGTAGAAGACGACGGCGATGTGGGTGCTGGCGCCGACGGTGGTGAAGGTGATCGAGCCGCGCTGCGACGCCGACCCGGTGCGGCCGAGCGTCCACGTGTCGCCGCTGCTCGCCTGGGAGGGATCGCGCGTGTCGGTGGTCCAGCCGTTCTGGTGCAGCGTCTGCTGGTAGTACGTCTCGACCTGGGTGAGCGAATGTGGGTCGACGATGAGCAGGTCCTCCGACACCTGGTTGTTGGCTGACTGGAAGTTGTCCTCCGTCGTCGCCGCCCCCGTCTCTGTGGGGAACTGGCGCAGCGGGCTGCTGCTGAAGATGCGGATGACGAAGAAGACGATCACTGCGGCGGCGAGCAGGGCGATCGCTCCGCATCCTCCGCAACCCCAGAGCCACCAACGCCGACGGTGGACCGGCGGTGGGGGCGTCCAGCCGAGCACCTGCGGAGCCCCGAACGGCTGGGTGTACCCGTATGCCGGGGACGGCGGGGGTGGTGGCGCGGAGGGAGGCGGCGCCGGCGGCTGCTCCATCGCGCGCGAGTGTACGCGCCACCCCAACTAGAACTCCGACGATGCCTCGCGCCCAGACCAACGGCATCGAGGTCGAGTACGACACCTTCGGTGATCCCTCGGCCGCCCCGCTCCTCCTGGTGATGGGCCTCGCATACCAGATGATCGAGTGGGACGAGCGCGTCTGCCGGCTGCTCGCCGAGCGCGGCTTCTGGGTGATCCGGTTCGACAACCGCGACGTCGGCCTCTCAACCAAGCTGGACCACCTCGGCCTCCCGGACGTGATGGCCGCGCTCGCGGGCAACCCGGTGCCGTTGTACACGCTCGACGACATGGCCGATGACGCCGTCGGTCTCCTCGATGCCCTGGGCGTTGCTGCCGCGCATGTCGTCGGCGCGTCGATGGGCGGCATGATCGCGCAGCTGATCGCGATCAACCATCCCGAGCGCGTCCTGAGCCTCACGTCGATCATGTCGACCGTCGGCGGACCCGCGGTGGTCGAGGCGGACAGCGACGTGCGCCTCGCGCTGCTCAGCCCGCCCGGGCAGAACCGCGAGGAGAGGATCGAGCACTCGCTGGCGCTGCGCCGGCTCATCAACGGCCGCGGGCTGCCGTTCGACGAGGACGAGGCGCGACGGCGGGCGACGCTGGCCATCGATCGCAGCTTCCATCCCGAGGGCGCCCTGCGCCAGGTCATCGCGATCGCCGCCGCACCCGACCGTGCCCCGGCCTTGTGCCGGCTGCGCATCCCCGCCCTGGTGATCCACGGCGAGCAGGATCCCTTGGTCCCGCCTGAAAACGGCCGTCAGACCGCTGCCGCCCTGCCAGGCGGGCGCCTGCTGATGATCCCGGCCATGGGTCATCACATGCCGCCGCCGGTGTGGCCCGAGGTGCTCGAGGCCCTCGTCGAGGTCACCGCGAAGGCGGCCACCGCGTAGCCGTATCAGTCGCTGGGAAGGTCGGAC
This sequence comes from Candidatus Dormiibacterota bacterium, assembly GCA_963717185.1. GTDB lineage: Bacteria > Chloroflexota > Dormibacteria > Aeolococcales > Aeolococcaceae > Aeolococcus. The sequence goes on from CAVQVY010000049.1 coordinate 52,326, forward strand.
AGCACCATGTCGGCACCGTTCGCGTACCTGACTGCATCAGCGGCGGTGAGCACCCATGCGGAGCCGCGGCCCATCACGCTCCAGCGCTGCGGCCCACCGACGATCGCCGTGTCCTCGTCGATGCCGACCAGGTGCACGCCGGGTGGGGTCCGTTCGATCGCCCAGCGCACCGCGCCCGGCATCCACTCCTCGATCCGGTCGAAATGCGGCATGACGCGCATGCCCGGCACCAACGCCAGCCCGTCAACAGGGTCGCCGCGACGACGGATGTCAGGCACCGACTGCATGAGCGCAATCGCGCCGGCGGAGCAACCGGCCACGGAGCTCCCGCTGTGCCACGCCTGGAGGATCGCGTCGCCGACGCGGCTGCCCACCAGCGTCGCCGCGAGGTGCGTGGGGTCTCCCCCGGACAGGTACACGAGACCCGCGCCGGCGACCTGCGCGGCGAGATCCGGGCTGTCCGCGTCGTGCCGGTCGAGCACCATCAACGGAGTTGGGTCGACACCGAGCCGCTGGTAATGGGCGAGGCCGAGCTCGACCCAGTACGCGACCCGCACCGGTCCCTCGAGCGCCGCGGCCGTCGGCAGGAACACGACGCGGCGGGGAACTCCCTCGAGCAGCACCTCGTCGACCTGTTCGGTCGCGGGGGTGAACTCACCGCTGCCGACAAGCCCGACACGCCCGCTCACGGCAGGATTGTGCACACCACGGCGTGGTGGGGCGGCCGTGACCCGGCTCAATCGTCCTCGGGCACTTGCACGACGGCGACCTCGGCGCCGAGACGGCGGCGCATCACAGCCACGGCGTCAGGGCTGCTGTCGCACATCACGAACCGGCGTCCCAGCTCCCGCGCCGCCACCCCCGTGGTCCCGCTGCCGGCGCACCAGTCGACGACGAGGTCGCCGGCGCGCGATGACGCCGCCACGATGCGACGCAGGATGGCCAGCGGTTTCTGCGTGGGATAGCCGGTGCGCTCGCGCGAGGTGGTGGGAACGATGGTGTGCCACCAGACGTCGGTCGGCGTCTTGCCGCGCGCCGCGCGCTCGCTCGTCTGCAGGCCGGGCGCCATGTAGGGGATGCGGTCCACCTCGCTGAGGTCGAAGTGATGCGCGCCGGCGGTGCGCGCGTACACCAGGATGACGTCGTGTTTGGCGGGCCAGCGGCTGCTGGTGCGCCCACCGTAGTCGTACGCCCAGATCACCTCGTTGAGGAAGCAGTTGCGGCCCATGACCTCGTCGAGCAGGACCTTGCAGTAGTGCGACTCGCGAGGGTCGACGTGCAGGTAGAGGCTGCCGTGCGCAGCGAGGATCCGTCGCGTCTCCTCGAGGCGCGGACGAAGCCAGCCGATGTAGTCGGTGAAGTGGTCGTCGAAGCGTGCGACGTCGGTTCGGTCGCTGCGGTAGCTGACGCCGCCGAAGCCACGTCGATCGCCACCGGCATCGCGCACCGTGCGCAGGCGGAACCCCTGGCGGCGCGAGCCGGTGTTGAAGGGCGGATCCGCGTACACCAGCCCGGCACAGCCGTCAGGGAGCGCCGCGAGCAGAGCCAGCGACTCCCCCGCGACGATCACGCCTGCGCCCGGCCGGTCGGGCGGCACGACCCCGCTCATGGTTTCAGCGTACTGTGGGTCGATAAGGATCGACGGACATCGCCTCGCCGCCACAGCTACCTGAGCAGGGCGGCCGGCGACCACCCTCGCGTCGACGACGTGATCGCCGCCATCCCCTCACCAGCGAGGGCGCGGGCAGCAGCTCGCTGAGGCTGGTGTCGCCGGTGACATCGAGTTCTAGGCTGGGCTGAACACGTCAGCTCACGGAGGCACGGCTATGGGTGGAGAGGCGGACAAGCTCGCCGGGCGGGTCAAGGAAGCAGCGGGCGACCTCACCGATAACGACGAGCTCAAGGGCAAGGGACAGACGCAGCAGGCTGCCGGGGACGTGAAGAACGTCGGCCAGAAGATCAAGGACAAGGCCGACGAGCTGGGCGACAAGATCAAAGAGTAGGGCCGTCTGTCCCTCGACTCCGTAGAAGGCGGAGAGGGGGGCGTCGCGGCTTCGTGCGCAACCTCGCGGGCGCATCGGGAGCCCCTGGGCTTCGCCCAGTCGGTCTCCCTCGCTGCTCGGACATGCGCACTACGCCGCGACGCCCCCCTCTCCTCTCCTGGCTCCTGTCAGTTGCAGCTTGATACGACCTAGCCGAACATCTCCGCGTTTGCGACGCCGAGCGAGGCGTGGGAGTGGACCGCCACCCAGTGGTCGCCTTCCCTGGCCAGGACGACGCTGAGGCGGACGGCCGGGCTCTGCTTGGATTCGTCCTCGAAATGGGCGCGCCCGGCGACCCAGGCGAATTCGCCGTTGCCGCCGTGGATCTCCCATTCCTCGACGACGATCTGGATGCCGGTGGCGTCACCGCCGCCGAGCGAGCCGAGGAGCTCGTCGTTGGTGAACCACTCCGTCCCGTCGCTGCCGATGTGGGTGCCCCCCTGCTGGGAAAGGAACGTCCGGAGCCGGTCGCGGTCACCGGCGTTCAACGCCTCGATCATTCCGTCGAGCACGGCCCTGATCTCTGTGTCAGCGACGTTCGCGGCCATGGTCCACCCCCTGTTTGTGCTTCCCCCGCTCCCACCCACGGGCGGAGGCGAGCATATCGCTGCCAATCCCCACGCATGGGCGCCCGATGGGCGTGGCTGGCTAGAGTTCCGCTGTCGGGTCGACGGAGGGTGAGCGTGCAGTTCGGTCGGTACTTCGAGGAGTTCGAGGTCGGTGCTGTCTACAAGCACTGGCCCGGCAAGACGATCACTGAGTTCGACGACCACATGTTCTGCCTGCTGACCATGAACCACCACCCGCTGCACCTCGACGCCAACTACGCGGAGACGCGCACGCAGTTCAAGCGCAACGTCGTGGTGGGGAACCTCGTGTACAGCCTGGCGCTGGGGATGAGCGTGGCCGACGTCAGCGGCAAGGCGATCGCCAACCTCGAGGTGGAGTCGCTCAAGCACGAGAACCCCACGTTCCACGGCGACACCATCTACGCGGAGACGACCGTGCTCGACAAGCGGGAGTCGTCGAGCAAGCCCGATCGCGGCGTCGTGAGTGTCGAGACCCGCGCGTTCAACCAGCGCGGCGAGCGCGTGTGCATCTTCAAGCGCAGCGTGATGGTGCCCAAACGCGAGGCGGGTGGCGATCTGCAGCCCGCGGACCTGGCGCCCGGCGACCCCGGCGCGTGATCGACGCCGCGGTGGCGGCGCGCTACAACGTCCGCCCTCTCCTGCCCGGGCCCGAGGGCGCCTTGCGCGACGCGGTGCTTCGCCTCGGCCTACCCGCTGAGCGCCTCACCGCCTTGGCCACCCACGGCGCCGTGGAGGCACTCGCCGTCCAGGGACTCGCCCCGGACCAGACCCGCGTGCTGGAGAGGGTGCTGCATCCGCGCGGCGGGGTGGTGCTGAGCGACGCGGAGGGCCGGCACGCGCTCCTCCTGGCACCGCTGATGGTCATGGGAGCGCTCCCGGCGACGCTGGCGGAGTGGAGCGAGACAGCGGAGTCGCTCGGCGTCGCCATCGGCGAGGTGCTGATGGCCCGGACCGCGGCCCCGGCGCCCGTTCGCGCCGGCGAGCACGTGCTGGACTTCTCTGCGCGCACGCTGGTCATGGGGGTGCTCAACGTCACCCCGGACTCCTTCGCCGGCGACGCGCTCGGTGGCGACGTCGACGCCGCCGTCGAGCGTGCCCGTCAATTCGTGGACGCGGGCGCGGATGTGCTCGACATCGGCGGTGAGAGCACGCGTCCCAACTCCCAGCCGATCGATGCCCGCGAGGAGCTCGCCCGCGTCCTCCCGCCGCTCCGCGCGGTGTGCGCAGCCGTGGACGTGCCGGTCAGCATCGACACCCGCAAGGCGGAGGTTGCGGCCGCAGCCGTCGCGGACGGGGCCGTGATCATCAACGACGTCTGGGGGCTCCGCGGCGACTCCACGATGGTCGACGTCGTCGCCGAACACCCACACGTCGCCGTCGTCGCCATGCACAACCAGCACGGCACCGAGTACGGCGACCTGATGGAGGACATCTGTGCGGCGCTGCGCGAGTCATTGAGGATCGCGCAGGCACACGGGGTGACCGCGGAGCGCATCGTGGTCGACCCGGGTTTCGGCTTCGCCAAGACGCCCGCGCAGAACCTCGAGCTGATGCGGCGGCTCCGCGAGCTCCGCGGCCTGGGGCGCCCGGTCCTGCTGGGACCCTCGCGCAAGCACACCGTCGGCGCGATCCTCGGCGGGTTGCCACCCGAGGAGCGCGTCGAGGGAACGCTGGCACTGCTCACCCTCGCGGTGGAGGCCGGCGTGAGCATGGTGCGTGTACACGACGTCGCCGCCGCGGTGCGAGCGGTGCGCGTCGCCGACGCGGTGGTGCGCGGGACCCCGCCGGAGATCGCCGTGCTTCCACCGCCCGGTCCCACCGGGTGACCACCGACGTCGCCTGGGTCGCGCTCGGCAGCAACCTCGGTAACCGCGGTCGCGCGCTCGCCACGCTGCGCGAACACCTCGCCGGGAGGGGGTGGTCATCGAGGCGGCATCCAGCGAGATCCTCACCAGGCCGATCGGTGTCACCGGGCAGGGCGACTTCCACAACCAGCTGCTGCGCCTCCGCTCCCCGCAGCCGTGGACACCGCAGCGCTGGCTGGCGCACACACGCGCCGCCGAGGTCGCCGCGGGCCGACGCGACACGTACCACTGGGGCCCGCGCCGCGCCGACGTCGACATCCTCCTGCTCGGCGAGAACGGCGACATCGTGGTTGACGAGCCGGGGTTGGTGGTTCCACACCCGGAGATCGCCAACCGCCCCTTCATCGGCAGGCTGCTGGAGGAGCTCGGACGTTAGAGACCTCTCAAGCGGCCAACGAAGGGACGTCGGCGGGGGACGTCTCCGTACCGCGAGTTCTGCAGGCGCCCGAGGTCGCGACGGACGCGAATAGCGTTCGGCGCGGCCGCCACTGGCGCCGAAGCTTGTCTGAGCGGCTAGGAGATGTCCCCCGCCGACGTCCCGTCTTCCAGCACCTGGCGCCGAAGCCTGTTTGAAGCGCAAGAAGATGTCCCGCGCCGACCTCCCGCTTCTACCGGATCAGATGGGCAGACGGTCCGCCAGCTGTGGGACGAGCCGGAGCGCCGTCTGCACCTGGCGCGCGATCAGCCCGAGGTCGGGCGGGCGCTCGAAGTCGATGAGCCAGGAATGCTCGGCGGTGAACTTCTCGACCAGCGTGGTCTTGCCCAGCGCGGCGAGGCCGATGTGCACCGAGGGGCGGTCGTCGTCGGGGAAGGCCTTGCCGATCAGCGTCTGCACGGTGTCGACCCAGGTGCCCACCTCGCCGACGTCCTGCAGCTCATACCCGCCGTCGCCGAGCACGAACTCGGCCTCGACCTCGACGAAGGGCTGCGGCGTGAGGTGCTGGTGCGGGCAGTCCTGGGAGTCCTCCTCGTCGTGGTACAGCTCGCAGTCGGCGCCGGCGCCGTAGCTGGCGACGTAGGTCATCAGCGCGTCCCACGCGAAGTTGACGTGCACGTGGTAGCGCGACGGTGGCTCGGACGGTGACAGCCGAACCGTGCACTCGAAGCGTCGCTCGCCGATGCCGGGTTCGACGTGGTGGCGCACGTCCTCGATGCTCAGGCCGCTCCCGTCGATCGCCTCGAGCAGGTCCGAGGCGAACTCCTCGTAGGACGGGAACGGAGGCCTTGCCTGTGGGGAGTCGCTGGGCGGAAGACCTTCAGCGGGGTGCTGCGACACCTACAGTCCCAGCCGGAGCCGGCGCAGGTACCGAAAGCTGACCACCAGGACGTCGACGGCGAAGAGGGCGACGGCCACGATCGCCGTCCAGAACACCAGCGGCGCCTCGGCCCCGGGCGTCTTCCAGTCGTACACGGCGAGGATGGCGGCGAGGAAAAGTCCCGTGGCGACGACGGCGAGGGCCGCGACGTTGACCGCCACCAGGGGGTCCGGGATCGAGCGGGCGGCCACGGCAGGCCCCCGGGATCGGAGCATCGGTGGGGTGGGCATCGAGGTCAGTCTACCGGCCGTTCTCCGGGCGCGTGTTGGTGAAGCGGTACCCGATGCCCGGGACCGCGAGGATGTAGCGCGGCTGGCTGGGGTCGGGCTCGATCTTGCGGCGCAGGTTGCGCACGTGCACGTCGATGACCCTGGTCTCGATGGGATGTTCGTATCCCCAGACCGAGGAGAGGATTCGATCGCGCGAGAGCACCTCGCCGGCGTTGCCGGCGAGGAAGGCAAGCAGGTCGAACTCCGTGTGCGTGAGGGTGATGTCGTCGCCGTCGCGCACCACGCGTCGCTCACCTGTGTCGATCATCAACCCACGGAACGAGAGCCGCCTTCCCTCGCCGTTGCGTGAGGCCGGCTCGTTGACCTTGCGCAGGTGCGCGGCGATGCGCGCCAGCAGCTCGCGCGGACGGAACGGCTTCTGGATGTAGTCGTCGGCGCCGATCTCGAGGCCGAGCACCACGTCGATCTCGTCGTTCTTGGCGGAGAGGATGACCACGGGCACGCGGTGACCGGCCCGGCGGATGTCGCGGCAGATGTCGAAGCCGCTGATGTCCGGCATCATCAGGTCGAGCAGCACGAGGTCAGGGCGCACGGCCTCCACGGCGGCCAGCACGTCCAGGCCGCGTTCCACCTCGGTGACGGCATAGCCCTCGGACTTGCATGTCAGCCGCACAGACTTGCGAACCAACGCGTCGTCATCGACGACCAGGACCATGGGCTGCCGACCGTCCACCGTACCGTCCTTCACAACTCTTGACCCCATCCCGATTCTAGGCGCGTCGGGTTGGTTTGGAAGCAAAGCGGCGAACTGGCCGCTCAGTGGGGCGGTTGGTACTATACGGAGCCGATTTCGAGGCCGCCGCCTACCTCTGGAGATCAGGACCGCCCAGTCACAGGAGCCACGCAAGTGCAGACCCAGGGATCGCTGCAGGAGTCCGACCTCGCCGCGCTCCTGCAGACCATGCAGTCAGAGCGGGCCACCGGGACACTCACCCTGGAGGACGGCACCGACAGCTGCTCCATGTTCTTCCTCTTCGGTCACCTCTTCCACGCGGTCAGCCCCGAGGGGGACGGCGAGGACGTGGTCATCCGCGCGCTGGGCTGGCGGGCGGGCAGCTTCCACTTCGACCCGCGCGCCAAGCTGCCTGCCGAGGAGACCATCAAGTCCTCACCGGCCGAGCTGATCGCCGCTGCAGAGGAGGGCGGTGAACCCGCCGCGGTCCCGGCGGGCGCGGCGGCAAGCGTGGTCCCGTCGCTGCACGCCATCGAGGGCCAGAGCGCCGGCGCGCCCTCACCGCCGCCTGCCTCCTCGGAGTTGTCGATCTGGAGCCCCGCCGCCTCCGTCTCGGAGCCGGGCAGCGGGGCGAAGTCACCATGGAACGCACCCACCGAGGGCGACGGCGGTGAGCCCAGCGGCGGCACGCCGTGGACACCGGGGGGGCGCGGTGCCGACGCGGCCCCCGCGTACGCACCGGCCGAGTTCTCGCCGACCTACGTGCCTGCCGAGCCGGCGGTGACACCCTTGGTTGCCGAGGCGACGGGGCGCGGTGCCACCACTCTCCGCCCGGCCTCGCCCGGCGCTCCGGCCGGCGGCGCGGGCGGGGCGGCCCCGGTGGGGTCGCTGCCGATCCCCTCCGGGCACGTTCAGTACGAGGGGCTGAAGAGCGCGTTCGTCGACTTCCCGCGCCTGCTCCGAACTCTGCGCAGCGATCGCCACACCGGTTTCATCCGCCTGTTCAGCGGGTCTTCGAAGGGCGTCCTCCTCTTCCGCGACGGCGAGCTCGTCGAGGCCGAGGCCGGAGACGACGGTTCCGCGCACGGTGAGGAGGCCTTCAGCATCTTCCGGCGCGGCATGGACACCGGCGACGGGCTGATCGACGTCGTGGAGCTCGACAGCGACACGGTCACGTCGGTGGCCCGTCTGCTGACCGGGCCGCCGATGTTCACCGGGCTGCTGGCGCGCTTCGTCAACTTCCCGGCACTGCTCGAGTACCTCGCCGAGGAGCGCCTCGACGGCTCGGTGATCGTCGTGGGCGGCACCGAGACGGGCGTGATCCTGCTCAAGCAGGGCAGCGTGCTGGCCGCGTACACCGCCGGCTCGCGCGCGCCGCAGACCAGCACCGACGGGGTCGCCGCGCTGGCCACCGAGCGGCCGGCACGCATCGAGGTGCGCGGTGACGACAGCTCGCGCGAGGGCATCGACGCAGAGGCGGTCCTGTCCCGACCGTCCTAGGACCCTGGTAGAGCCGGCCGCCCCCAACCGCCTGCGGCGCATCGCGCGCCTGCTCGTCGGTGGCGTCGGCGGCGCCATAACGGCCCTCGCGCTCACCAGCTGCTTCTCCGCGCCGCCGCAGATCATCTCCCTGGAGCCGAACCGCGGGTCGACGTCGGTCCCGGCCGACGCCCCGGTGCGCGTGGTCTTCGATCGCCCGGTCACCCATGCCAGCGTGGCCGGCCGTTTCACCGTCACGGCCACGACCGGCGCGCAACCAGTGAGCCCGGCGATCCCCGGCTGTGACTTCGCCACGGTGTTCTCTGCGGGATCGACAGCCCCCTGCTGGATCCACTGGCTCGACCCCCAGCCGGGGTTCGAGCTGATCCACCAGGGCGCCGTGTTCAGGCCGGGGACCCGCTACACGTTCACGCTCGCCGGTGGTTTCTCCGATGCGCAGGGCGACAAGAACGACCTCGATCACCACTGGGACGTGACCACCGCAGCGGCACCGCTGGTGACCGCGGCCACGCCCGCGGACCGAAGCTCCGACGTCGCCGTCGACGCTCGACTGGCGGTCTCCTTCTCCGCGCCGATGGACGCACCGTCCACCGCCGGCGCGATCTCCCTCTCGCCGGATGTGCCGGGCACGAGAGTGGTTCGCAACCTCAACGACCACAGCCGGTTCGTGATCCTCCCCGGGCAGATGCTCGCCCCCAACACGGCCTACACCATCACCGTGGCCGCAACCGCGCGCGGCGAGGACGAGCAGTTCCTGGCTGCTCGAACCGCACTGCACTTCGTCAGCGGGGCGCGCGTCGAGAGCGCGCACGCGGTGGTCCTCGCCGGTGAGCAGGGTGAGGACCCGACAGAGGTGCTCATGCCCGCTCTTGCCCCGGCCGTGGCCGGCGAGCCGATCGCGGCGCCGGTGTTGCTGACCGCGCCACGCTGCACCATCGCCACTGGCTGCGGCGCCGTGGCCATACGTGCGCCGCTGCAGACCTACTCGGCGGCGGCGATCTCCCCGGACGGGTCGCACGTCGCGGTTGTCGTCCACGACGTGGTGGCCTTGACCTCCATCCTCGAGGTCATCGACACCGTCGACGGTGCGGTCCTCGACGACATCTCCGGTGGGACGGCGCCATCGTGGTCTCCCGACGGTGCCCAGCTGGCACTCGCCACCCGCACGGACGTGGCCGTGTTCGACCTGCGTTCCGGTGCCCTGTCGGTGGTGGCATCGGGAACCAGCGTGGTGGCACCTCCGCTCTGGGCGATGACCAACACCCTGGTGCTCAGCACCGCCGCCTCCGCCGGCACCACCGCGACCGTCGAGCTGGTCGACCCCCAGGTGGAGGCCCGGTTCGCACTTCCAGGCGCGCCCGCCGGTGCCATCGCGGCGGCGGTGTCCC
>CAVQVY010000050.1:0-24553 GCA_963717185.1 Candidatus Dormiibacterota bacterium
CCGTGGTCGGGCTGTTCGCGCTGCTCGCCGGCGAGACGTCGCCGGAGTTGCGTGTCCCTGCGATCATCCGCCTGGTGCTCGGTGCTGTGCAGCGTGGTCTGCATCGGGCTCGTGGAGACCTCCTCGTCCGCCGGCACCTCGGCCGGCCGGTGGCGGCGCTGGCGGCTGCTCTGCTGGCCTTCACGCCGGTGGCGATCACCGCGTCCGCGCTGGTGGAGGCCGAATGGCTGCTGGCGGTGCTCCTGCTCGGCGCGCTGCTGCTGGTAGGACGCCGCGACCGGGCCGGCATCGGCTGGCTGCTCGCGCTGTGTCTGATTGCGCCGCTGGTGAAGGAGACGGGTGTCGTGGTGGCCGGGTCGGCCTGCCTCCTGCTGCTGGTCGCCCATCGCTGGCGGCTCGCCGCCGCCGTCGCTGGGGCCGGGCTGGTGGGCGTGGGCCTGATCGTGGCATGGGGCGCGCTCGTCGACTGCGCCGACCTGGGTGGCTACCACCCAGGTGGAGCTGGCGCGTCATGACTCCGTCGAACCCGCTGGCGTTCCTGATGAGCCTCGCCTCCGGCTACGGCAACCGCGTCCCCTTCAGGGATCCCGTCTGGTACGCGGGGCTGCTCGGAGTGCTCGCGGCGCTTGCCGTCTGCGTGGCGCGCCGTCGCTGGCGCGAGGCGGTGTTCATCGTGCCTGTGGTGGCGATGTCCCTTGTGATGCTCGGCGCCTCGCCCGGCAAGGTCACCCAATGGAACGGCTGGTACCGGCTGGCCATCTACCCGCTGGTCTACGTGGGCGCGGCGTGGCTGGTCGTCGAGCTGGCTCGGCTGGCGCTGCGCAGTGGCCGGGTGGTTTTACGGGTGCGCGCTCCGCACCCAGCGTGACATGCGCTACAAGTAGTCATCGGTCATTGCCTTCGTCGCCGCACACAACACCTGTCGGGGCTCGTTTCCGTTCCCGGACGTCCGGTGGCCCTCTGGCAGCCACGCAGTCGGCCCAGTCTCGCCTTGTGCGCATCGGACCTTTACACCTTCCGTGACCGTTGCCCATGCCGGTACCGCGACCTATAATCCCGCACGTCCCAAGGGGCAACGGAAGGGGAAGACGGATGAGAACAAACGCCATTCTGTGGGTCGGCACGTTCGTTACGGTTGCGTTTCTAACCACCGCCGCGAGTTGCAGCACCTCGTCCGGCATAAACAACCAGCCGCAGAGCGCTGGAGGTGGTGCCACGGGAACTAGCGGTTCCCCGGCGGCGGCAATTGCACACCTTGGATCCAGCGTGACTATTACCGGCAACAACAATGAGGAGTTGTCAGTTCAACTTGTGAAGATCGTTGACCCCACCGCGTCATCGGACGGCTTTTCATCGCCTGACGCAGGCAAGCGCTACGTGGCAGCCCAATTTAAATTGACCAACACGGGCACGGTCGCGTATTCGGACGCACCAGACAACGACGCCAAGGTTCTTGATGCCCAGGGCCAGTCGTTCAGCCCTGACTTCACGGATACCGCGGCCGGACCTGAATTTGCGTCCAACTCTGTAAACATCGGTCCCGGGGCCAGTGAATTGGGTTTCATCACATTTCAGGTGACGAGTGGCGATCCAGTAGCAAAGGTGCAATTCACCACGGACAGTGGATTCGGGCAGACCGCCGAGTGGCTGGTTCCGTGAACGTGACTGCGGCCTCGTTCGCCACAGACTGAAATGAAGGCGCTGTGGCCCACGCACGGCCGCCGCCGCGCTAGGTGCAGATCGTCAGAAGGGCTCGCCGCCGCTCAGTTCGTAGCCGCGGCACATCCTCACCGCCTCATCACTGGAATGCAGTGGCCGCGGCCGCCATCACTTGAGACAAGCCACCACCGCCTCACTGAAACCGAGATGAGGCGACGGTGGGAATCGAACCCACGATGGAGGTTTTGCAGACCTCTGCCTTACCACTTGGCTACGTCGCCGTGAAGCCGACCTCGTTTCGAATGATCCTAGCGACCGGACACCGTGGAACCTTACTGGAACCTCGTGGTGCCATCTCTCACCCAAGTAGCTTCGCTTTCTGCGCTTCGAACTCGTCGTCGGTGAGGATTCCGTCATCCCGCAGCCCTGCGAGCTTGCGGAGCTGATCGGCCAGGTCGGGTTGAGGGGGCACGGAGGGTCCGGCTCCGGAACCACCTCCGATCTTCGCCCGCGCGACGCCGTCATCGATCAACTGCTTCACCCTGTCAGCGTCAGCCTTGGGAACGCCCTCGAGGAAGATCGACTTCCCGCCGCTCGACTCGATTGAGAGATTCGACCAGACCAATCCTCTCGCGAGGGTGACCTCCGACACTTGCTGATATCCGACGGCGCGGGTCTCCTTTTTCCGTAGAGCGTGGAACTCATATTCCTCGATTCGGTCTGGCCAAACTCGGATGACATTCGGGGTGAACAGGCGGCCACCCTTCAGGCGAGATGCGTGGAATTCATACAGGGGAGTTGTCTGGCCATCGCCGAACTTGCCGCGGCCTGCCTGGTCAGGTTTTGCTCCAGCATCATTGGGTGCGTCGGGTGGATTCATGGCCGGCCTCCTCGATCTGTGGCGCCCGATTATGCCGGTAGGCCAGAGCCCGGTCATGCGCCGTGTGGCCGGGCCTCACGCCTGCTTTGGCAGCGTGGTGGACAACTGGAACCACGCCGCCCGCCACAGATACCGTCGACAATCGGCCGGTGACCGGAAGCTCCACCGACCTCGCCCACCGCGCCGCGCGTGTGCTCCCTGGTGGCACCACGCACGTGGCCCGCGCCTACTCGCCGCCTCTGTACGTGGCCCGCTCCGAGGGATCCCACAAGTGGCTGGTCGACGGACGGATGCTCATCGACTACACGATGGGCCACGGGGCGTTCCTGCTCGGCCATGCGCACCCCGCGGTGGTCGCGGCGGTGCGGGACCAGGTCGCGCGTGGCACCCACTACGGCGCCGGCCACCCGCTGGAGGTCGAGTGGGCAGAACGGATCTGCGCGATGGTCGCGTCAGTCGATGAGGTGCGCTTCACCGCGTCCGGGACGGAGGCCGCCATGCTGGCGGTGCGCGTGGCACGCGCCGCCACCGGCCGTGACGTGCTCGTCAAGCTCGATGGGCATTTCCACGGCTGGTCGGACCCGGTGAGCGCCAACCTCGTCGACGGTGAGCCACGCACGTCGGCCGGGGTGCCGATCACGCAGCTGCTCACCACCCGGGTGATCCGCGCCGGCGACATCGCGGCCCTGCGCGCAGCGCTCGACACCGAGGACGTTGCGGCCGTCATCTTCGAGGGCTCGGGCGCGCATTACGGGCGCGATCCGCTACCGGAGGGATACGCGCAGGCGCTCCGTGATGAGTGCGACCGCGCCGGCGCGCTCCTGATCATCGACGAGGTGGTCACCGGCTTCCGCGTCGCCATCGGCGGCATGCAGTCGCTGCTGGATATCCGCCCCGATCTCTCGATGTTCGGCAAGGTCATGGCGGGCGGCCTCCCCGGGGGCGCGGTTGGTGGCCGGCGCGAACTAATGGAGCTGCTGGCGTCGACCATCGAGCATCCCGGCACCTTCAACGCCAACCCGCTGACCGCCGCGGCTGGCATCGCCACGCTCGACATCTGTGCCACCGGCGCGCCGCAGGAGGCGGCGTCGGAGACCGCGATGCAGCTGGAGACCGAGTGGCGCGAGGTGATCCGCCGGCGCGGCGTTGAGGGGCGCGTGTGGCGGCTGGCCAGCATCATCCACCTCAAGCTCGCCGACCAGGCGGCGCAGGCGACGCTCGCGGACCGGATGCGGGCCGAGGGAGTCGACCTGCTCCATACCAGCGCGTTCTGCTCGGCCGTGCACACGGAGGAAGACGTGGCGGCCAGCGTCGCCGCCCTGGACCGCGCCCTCAGCCAGGACGGGGCGGCACCGGGCGGGTGAAGGCCGAGCGCGTCCAGGCGTTCAGCGACGGGGTGTTCGCCGTCGCGATCACCCTGCTGGTGCTCGACCTCGTGCCGCCCGCCGTGAACACCCGCGACCTGCTCGGGGCCCTCGCCGACAGGTGGCCCGACTTCGCGGCGTTCGTCCTCAGCTTCCTCACCATCGGGATCATCTGGGTCAACCACCACGTCGTCTTCGACGCGGTGCGCCGCGTCGACCGCCCGCTCCTCTTCCTCAACCTCGGGCTACTGATGTCTGTCGTGCTGCTGCCGTTCTCGACGTCGCTGTTCGCTCGCTTCCTCGTCGTCGGCGGCGACCAGTCGCACCTCGCGGCGGCGCTCTTCAGCGGCTCGCTGCTGCTGATGTCGCTGTGGTTCGACGCCGCGTATGCATGGATCGGCGCGCATCCCGGCCTGCGCAGCTCGGGGAAGGCGCCGCCGGTGTCGATCCAGTCGCTGCTGCGCTTCGGCGCCGGCATCGTGCTGTACGCCGCCTGCGTCGGCGTCGCGTTCGTCAGCGCGGTGGCGGTGCTGGTGATCACGGCCCTGGTCGCCGTGTACTACATGGTCGACCAGGTCACCGCCCACCCCGTCCTGGAGGATTGAGCCGCGCTCAGCGGTCAGCAGCGGGCGGCGGAGGCGCGTCGCTCGAGCCGTTCGCGCGTCGCTGCGCGATGAGCTCGCGGATGCGGTCGAGCCGCTGCGCGATGCCCGCCTCGGCGCCGTGGTCGGTCGGGGTGTAGTAGCGGTGGCCGGTCAGCTCATCGGGGAGGTGCTGCTGGTCGACGATCGCGCCCGCCTGGTCATGCGCGTACGTGTAGCCCTTGCCGAAGCCCATGCCCCGGTTCAGCGACGTCGACGCGTTGCGCAGGTGCAGCGGCACCGGCTGATGGAGGGTCTCGCGCACGTCGTCGACAGCGGCCACGTACGCACGCATCGCTGAGTTGCTCTTCGGGGCGGTGGCGAGGTAGAGCGCGGCCTCGGCCAGCGGCAGGAAGCCCTCGGGCATCCCGACGAAGCGCGCCGCCTGCTGCGCAGAGACCGCCACGCCCAGCGCGGTGGGGTCGGCGAGCCCGACGTCCTCGGCAGCGAGGATCACCATCCGGCGCGCGCAGAACATCGGGTCCTCCCCCGCCTCGAGCATCGCGTGCCAGCCAGTAGATCGAGCCATCGGGGTCGCTGTCGCGCATCGACTTGATGAATGCCGACGCCAGCCAGTAGTGCTGGTCGCCGGCGCGGTCGTAGAGGAGCGATGGGTTCTGCAGCGCGCCCTCAATCGCGGTGACGTCGATGACCGCGCGCCCACCGCCGGTCCCGGTGGCGGCGACCGCCAGCTCCAGAGCGTCGAGCGCGACGCGGGCGTCACCACCCGAGAGGCCGATGAGCCGCTGCCTCGCATCGGGCTGCAGGTCGACGTCGACACCGCCGAGACCGCGGTCTGGATCGGCGATGGCGCGGTCGATGAGCACGCCGAGAGCCTCGTCGGACAGCGCCTCGAGGCGGATGACGCGGGCGCGCGACAGCAGCGCGCTGTTGACCTCGAAGCTGGGGTTCTCGGTGGTGGCGCCGAGAAGGGTGACCACGCCGCTCTCGACGTCGGGGAGCACCGCGTCCTGCTGCGCCTTGTTGAAACGATGGATCTCGTCGATGAAGAGCACCGTGCGCTGGCCGAGGCGCCGGCGGTCGCGCGCCCGCTCCATGATCTTGCGCAGCTCGGCTACGCCGGACGAGACGGCGCTGACCAACTCGAACGCGGCGCCGGACATCTCGGCGAGGATGTTGGCGAGCGACGTCTTGCCGCTGCCGGGCGGACCCCAGAGGATCATCGAGGGCACCGTGTCGCCCTCGAGCGCACGGCGCAGCACGGTCCCGGGGCCGACGGCGCGGTCCTGGCCGGCGAACTCGTCGAGAGTGCGCGGCCGCATCCTCGCCGCCAGCGGCGTCACCGACCGGGTCGCCGCCACCGGGGCGGCCGGCGCATCGCCGTGCTCGGCGCCGAACAGGTCGGGTTGGGAATCGCTCACCCCGAGAGCCTACGCGGCCGGGCGGCCGCTCACCGCGGCGGCCCGTCGGGGGCGACCGCGTACGGTTCCCTGGTGGCACCGCTACCCGTCCCAGCCGCGCGATGAGCCTCGCTGCGCCCGATCTGCCCATCGGGTTCGCCCACCGCGGCGGCGCGCAGCAGCGTCATCTCCAGAACACGGTGGCCGCGTTCCGCCAGTCGTGTGCGCTCGGCGCCACCGGCATCGAGAGCGACGTGGCGCTGACCGCAGACGGCGTTGCCGTGCTCATCCACCCGGGCATCCTGGCGCGGCTGCGCCGGCCGGTGTCGGCGCTGCGTCGCGACCAGCTGCCCGCCGGCGTGCCCACGCTCGAGGACCTCTACCGCGAATGCGGGCGCGACGTCGACGTCGCGCTCGACATGGCCGCGCCCGCCGCCGTCGAGCAGGTGGTGGCGACCGCCCGCGAGCACGGCGACCCATCGCGGCTGTGGCTGACGTACTGGCGTGTCGACACGCTGGCGGCGTGGCGGCGGCGCTACGCGCGACGTGCGCCTGGTGTTCCCCACGCTCGTCCTCCGCGCCAGCAGCGGCGAGCGCCGCTGTGCGCGAGCTCCGCGCCGCGGGCGTCGACGCGCTCAACCTCTACCACCGCACCTGCACCCCTACGCGCGTGGCGATGGCGCACAGCTCCGGGCTGCTGCTCTTCGGCTGGGGCGCGCGAAGCGGCCGCTCGGCGGCGCGGGCGCTTCGCAACGGGGCCGACGGCGTGTTCTGCGACGACACCGCGGCGATGGTCGCGGTGCTGAGCGAGCGAGAGAGGCCGGCGGCAGCGCGCCCTCAGCGGAGCACGATGAAGCTGACGTTCTGCCGGTACTCCTCGAGAGTGCGCGCGTCCATGTAGGACATCGAGCTGCGCAGGCCCGCGAGGTAGCGGCGCACCACGTCGTCGACGCCGCCCTTGTACGGCACCAGCGTCTCGGTTCCCTCGACGTAGCCGGGATCCTCGGTGCCGGCCTGCTGCTGCACGGAGAACGACGCCGCGCCGCGCATGATCTTCACCTTCTTGCCGTCGACGACGATCACCCGTCCGGGCGCCTCGCGCGTGCCCGCCAGCGCCGAGCCGACCATCACCAGGTCGGCGCCGAGCGCGAGCAGCTTGCACATGTCGGCGGGGGTGCGCACGCCGCTGTCGCCGATGATCAGCGCCCGCCGGCGCACCTGCGCCGCCTCGGCGACGGCGTGCGGCGTCGGCGCGTACACACCCGTCTCGGTGCGCGTCTCGCAGACGCTGCCGCCCGCGATGCCGACCCGGATCGCGTCGACGCCGCGGTCCTCGAGCCAGCGGAACGCCTCGGCGGTGGCGACGTTGCCGGCGATGATGAACACGTCGTCGGCCTGGCCGCGGATCCACTCGACGGCGGCGCCGACCTGCTCGTGCGCCCCGTTCGCCGTGTCGACGCAGATGACCCGGCAGCCGGCGCCGTACAGGCCGATGAACCGGTCCCGGTAGTCGCCGGTGACGCCGATGGCGGCCCCCACCGTGGTCGGCGCGCCCTTGTGCAAGTCGTTGAAGTCGGAGACCTGCTCGTCCACCGGCTGGAAGCGGTGCAGCACCCCGAGCGCGCCCGCCGCGCTGAGTGCTCGGCACATCAGCGGGCCACAGACGTCGGGCATCGGGGCCGCAAGCAGCGGCAGGCGCAGCCGCAGTGGCCCCATCGCCACCTCCGGGGAGGCGTCCGATCGGTGTGACAGCGTGGATGCGACCCGCGGCACCAGCGAGAGGTGGTCGTAGTCGAACGCCACCGGCAGGTCGGCGAGGGGATCGGTGTGGGCGCGCAGCAGCGGTCCGGCGGTCATGGCCTGTCCATGGTACCTGCGGACCGCTGAGCGCTCAGCCTGGGGGTGGTGGCGCCTCCGCTGCGGAGAAGGTCGGCGCGACGCCGATCACCGAGCGCAGTGCCTGAGCCGCACCCAGCAGGGCCGCCGACTCCGCGGGCACCACGATGGTGGTGTTGTCGCTGTCGGCGAACTTCGCGAGCGTGTCGAGCTGGAGGATCGCCACCAGCGTCGGGTCCGGCGCCGCGGCCTTGATGGCTGCGTACACGGTGGAGATGGCCTGCGCGCGGCCCTCGGCCTCGAGGATCAGGGCCTGCCGGGTGCCCTCGGCGCGGAGGATGAAGGCCTGCCGCTCGCCCTCGGCGTTCTTGATGGCCGCCTGCCGGTTGCCGTCGGCGATGTTGACCGCGGACGTCTGCTGGCCCTCGGACTGCAGGATCCGCGCCCGCTTCTCCTGGTCGGCCTGCTTCTGCAGGGCCATCGCCTGGAGGATCTGCGCGGGGGGCGTGATGTCGACGATCTCGATGCGGCTGATGCGGATCCCCCACTTGTCGGTGACCTGCTCCATCTGCTCCTGCATGCTGGCGTTGATCCGCTCGCGCTGGGACAGTGCCTGGTCGAGGCTGACGTTGCCGAAGGCGTTGCGCAGGGTGGTGCGCGCCTGCTGGTCGATGGCCACGAAGTAGTTCGACACCGCGAACAGCGCCGCCTGGGCGTCGACCACCTGGCTGAAGATGGTCGCGTTGACCGCGACGGCGACGTTGTCGGCGGTGATCACCTCCTGCCGGTCACCGGTGCGCGGCGTCTCGCGCATGTCGACGCGGACCAGGCGGTCGATGAACGGGAGGATGAGCGTGACACCGGGGGGCCGCACCGGCGCGACGTAGCGGCCGAAGCGCTGCACGACGCCGACGTACCCCTGCTGCACGACCTTGATGGCCTGGGCCAGCGCGATGATGATGATCAGCGCGGCCACCGCGATGACCACGAACGTGACGACGGTACCGGTGGTGACCATGCCCCCTCCCCTCAGCGGCTCTGCGTGCGCGAGGTCGGCCGAAGGCGCCTCGTGTCATGTGTCGGTCGGTGGTTCACTGCGCGGGGCGCACCAGCAGGGTGGTGCCGCGGACGGCCACCACCACCACCGCGACGTCGGCGGGCAGCGGCTCGGACCCGTCGGTCACGGCCAGCCAGCGGTCGTTGGCGAACAGCGCGTGGCCGGGGTGATGTTCGTCGCCGACGGTGTCGAGAGTGATCGCCGGCTGTCCCACCAACCCGTCCGCGCTCGCCTGGATGCCGCGGAACTTGGTGACCGGCGCAGAGCGATCGAAGCGGGCACGGAGCGTTGGTCGGACGAGCGCCCAGCCGCCGATGGTGATCACCACGAAGAGGACGCCCTGGAGCCAGAGAGGGCCACCCGTCAGGTCGGTGATCGCGGCGACCCCAAAGCCCACGGCTGCGAAGAGCGCATAGAACGCCTGGGTGTGGACCTCGACCACGACGAAGGCCACCGTCAGGGCCACCCAGAGGCCGAAGAACATCGAGTCGAGTACTGACATCGTTGAGTTCAGTGTACGGCTGGCAGGGCGAAGGCGGCAGTTCCGACGACCTCGCGCTCCTCGCTGCCTCCCCTTCCGCCGCACAGCCCTCAGCGCGGTTCGATGTTCTGCAGCCTCACCCGGCCGCGGGCGACGTCCTTGCCGTCGTCCGCCCGCGAGATGACGACGTCCCACAGCTGCTGGCTGCGGCCCTGGTACACGGCAGCAGCGACGACGTTGAGGCGGCCGGACTTGGTCGAGCGCAGGAAGTCCGTGGCGTTGGCCACGCCCACGGTGACGCGCCCGCTGTCCCGCACAGCCTCCCAGGCCCCGATCGACGCGAAGGTCTCGACGACGGACGAGAGCACGCCCCCATGGAGGATGCCGAACGGCTGGTGGTGCTGCGGGCCCACCTCGAACCAGCCGGTCAGCCGCGTCGGTCCCACCTCGTCGAAATGGCAGCCGAGCAGCTTGAGGAAGTCGCTGGCGGCGAGCATGCGGCGCTCGGCATCGATCGCCTCGGCGCTGGGACTGTCGTCGCTCATCGCTCGAGACTAGCTGGCGCGACGAGGCTGCCGCGCGGGTGTTACGCCGCGTTGATGACCGGCAGCTCCGGGTACGACGCGCCCAGCACCGCCGTGGGGTCGCCCTGCAGCCAGTCCCGGATCAGGGTCTGGTAGACGCTGCGGAAGTCGACGGTGTACTTGAGGTTGCCGCCGTCGATGGTGCTGGTCAGCGATGGTTGCTCGCCGTACAGGCCTCCCTTGACCGGCTTGCCGACGATGAAGAGCGGGGCCGCGGCGCCGTGGTCGGTGCCCTGGCTGCCGTTCTCGCCGATGCGGCGGCCGAACTCGGACCACGACATCATCACCACCCGGTCGGCCTGGCCGTGCGCGTTCAGGTCCTGCATGAACGCGCTCACCGCGGTGTCCACCTCTGCGAGAAGCGCCGTCTGCCGGTTGGTCTCGTCCTGGTGGGTGTCGAAGCCGCTGATCACCACGTGGCAGATCTTCACCGACGGCTCGGTGACGATCATCTGAGCGGTGAGCTGCAGCGCCGCGCCGAGGCTGTTGGCTGCCGGGGTCGTGCCCTGTGCCGTGTACTGCGCCGCCGGCTTGTACGAGGCGGCGCCGGTGCTGAGCGTCTTCATCCCGGACTCGGCGGTGCTGAGCGCCTGGTCGAACAGCGCGCCGTAGATGCCCGGCGTGGCGCGGTACAGGCTCGGTGTGGCCGCCGCGCGTGCGCTGCCACCACGAACCGTGTACGCCTGGATGGACTCGATGACGCTGACGGTGGCCTTGGCAGCGCGCAACTCGGGCGGCGTGCTCACCTCACCGAGCGCGCAGCCGGCGAGCGGGTGGCCCTGCGAGTCGAGCTGGCCGCCGAGGAGCTTGCCGAGCCAGCCATCGGTCTGCGCGCGTGCCGGATCGGCGTACTCCCACACATAGAGGTTCTCGAAGTGCGAGTAGGTCGGCTTGTCGTAGCCAACTCCCTGCACGATGGCCACCTGGCCGCCGTCGTACAGGGACTTGAGGCCCTTGAGCGCGGGGTTGAGGCCCACGTTGCCGTCGATGTGGAGGACGTTCTCCGGCCGAACCCCGACGCTCGGCCGGGCGGTGGCGTAAGCGGGATCCGCGTACGGCACCACCGTGTTGAGCCCGTCGTTGCCGCCGGCGAGCTGGAGCACCACCAGCACGCGGTTGTTGTGGATGCCGTCGATGCCGGCGGCGAACACGCCCTTGGCCAGGATCGGAGGCACGATCACCCCACTGGCGGCGCTTACCAGGCCGGCGGCGAGAAAGTCGCGACGGGTGACGCTCATCGGGGCAACCTCACTTCAACTGGAACTCGGGGCTGGCCAGCAGCGCGAACCAGCGGTCCGTGTCGGTGTGCGCGGCGTTGAGCGCCGTCGCGGTGTCCTTGCCGACCACGCCGTCGAGCTGAGTGCGCAGTGCTGCCGCCGGGTCGGGAAAGGTTCCGGCTCGCGCTGTCGCCGCGGTGGCGAAGTTGATGCGCGACAGAAGGGTGGACGAGCTCACCCATCCCGAGTTGGCCGGCCAGCCCGCCACGTTGGGCGGGTCGTACAGCACCTGGTCCATCCCCGGGGCCGATCGCACCGCCACCGCAGCCAGCTTGGGCTGGTTCAGGGCGCGCATCGCGGCCACCATGTAGTCAGTGGGCGAGCGCATCAGCGAGCGGTAGTTCGACGGCGCGGTGAAGGCGTTGCTGCGGAAGATCGCCCGCATCAGGGTGCGCAGGTCGTACTTGCTATCGCGGAACTGGGTGGCCACGGCATTGACGTCGGCGTCCGACGGCGACGGGGTCGCGAAGAAGGTCATCGCCCGGCGGGTGACGAAGGGTGCGCAGGCCGGCTGGGCGAGCACGACGTCGATGACGTCGTCCGGCCCGAGGTTGCCGGTGTGGCCGAGGAACGTCTTGGTCCCCGAGTCGTGCACGCGGGACACCAGCGTGCCGCGGAAGTAGGCTCCCGACGACACCAGCGTGTTGACCTGGTCGGCGTAGGCCTGCCGGTTGCTCTTGTCGTACTTCGGGGCCGCGGTGCGAGAACCACTGGAGTCGAACAGCTGGATGCGCAGACCACTGAGCGCCCTGGCACCCTCGCGGACGTCGCTCTCGGTGTAGTTGCCCGGGCCCAGAGTGAACAGCTCCATCAGCTCGCGCGCGTAGTTCTCGTTGGGTGAGGCCGCGGTGCTGGCGTCGAGGTTGAGGTAGCGCATCATCAGCGGGTCGCGGGTGACCCGCGAGAGCAGGCTGCGCAGGTCGGTCAGCCCGGCGTCACGGTAGAGCAGGTTCTGCTGGTACACGAAGGGCAGCCGCGCGGAGTTGCGGAAGTCACTGGTCAGCACGCCGTGCCAGAACAACGCCATCCGCTCGGGGAACTGCGCGGCGGTGGTCGCCATGTGCGTGTACCAGGCGCTCTGCAGCATGGTGTGGTTGGTGACGTCGGCGGGTGCCGCCAGCGCCACCGGCTGCTGGTTGACGAGCTGGTCGACGAGGTCGTCGTAGGACATCGCCGAGGCGGCGTCGAGGTCTGCCTGCGTGTACCCGAAGCCGGCGCGGCGCAGCAGGTGGGCGGCCATGGCGCGCTTGTCGCTGAGCGGGCTCGGCCAACCACCCGCGCTCACCGTCGCGGCGGGCCCCGAGCTGATCTCGGTGAACCCGTACGCCAGGGCGACCGCGCCGAGCGCGGTGCCGGCGGCGGCGCCGATGGCCTGGCGGCGGCTGAGGCGGATGTCGGGCACCTTCATCTCGACGCCCAGTCTGGGAGCGCTTCCTTAGAGGAGGTGGAAAGAGGCCGACACTGGGGGCATTCTCAGCAACCTCTCATCACTGCCCCACCGGCGTCGCACGGCAGGTGGCGGCCCATGCGGGACTAGAGTCGGGGCGCGCGAACCGGCTGGGCAGGAGGGGACGGCGTGCCAGGGGCTGAACCCGTCGAGACCCCCGCAGCGATCTTCGCGACGATCGACGCCCGGCTGCGAGCGGATCCGCAGCGCGCGGAGGGGCGCGAGGCCGCATACGCCTTCGACCTCAGCGGGAACGGCGGCGGCCTGTTTCACATCGTGCTCGCCGGAGGCCAGGGGCGCGCCGGGGCAGGCGCACCGGACGCGCCGGACGTCACGCTATCGATGACCGCCGCCGACTTCGTCGCCATGACCGTGGGCCAGCTCGACGGGACCCTAGCCTTCATCGAGGGCCGGATCGGGATCGCCGGCGACATCAGCCTGGCCGCCGACCTCGGGGCGGTGTTCGCCGAGGACGCTCCCGAGGCATCGCCGGACCAGCCCGGGTAGCCGCCTATGCTGGGGCGGTGAGCCCGCTGCCGAGCCGCTTCGACTACGACGAGCCGGCACGCGCGCTGCTGGTCGAGTGGGACGACGGGGCGGTTCATCGGATCCCGTTCGACGTGCTGCGCCGCGCCTGCCCGTGCGCGGCCTGCCACGGCGAGATGGGCAGCGCCGGGCGGTTCTCGGTGCGCCCCACCCTCGAACCCGGTGAGGATGACCTCGCGGACATCTCGCTGGTGGGCTCATACGGCCTCAACGTGGTGTGGGCGGACGGACACAACACGGGCATCTACACGTTCGAGCGACTGCGCGAGCTCGGCGAGCGGGTGGCGGCCAAACCGTAGAACCGCGGCGCTAGAGTGGTCGGCATGTCCGTCAGCACAGCGCCTGTGGTCCTCAGCACAACCAAGGACAGCGTCCTCACGCTCACGCTCAACCGCCCAGAGGTCCTCAACAGCGTCACCGACGAGGTGCTCGACGCCGTCGCAGCCGGGTGCCTCCAGGCCGCGGCCGACGACAGCATCCGCGTGGTGGTGATCACCGGTGCCGGTCGCGGCTTCTGCTCCGGCCAGGATCTGCGCGCTGGGCTCGAGTCCGGCGACGTCGACATCCGCGGCCACCTGCGCAACCACTACGTGCCGATGATCCAGGCGATGCGCGAGCTGGAGAAGCCGGTGATCGCGTCTGTCAACGGCGTTGCCGCCGGGGCGGGGATGTCGCTCGCGCTGGCCGCGGACTTCCGCATCGCTGGCGAGTCCGCCACCTTCATCCAGGCGTTCGTGCGCATCGGCCTGGTCCCCGACGCCGGCAGCAGCTACTTCCTGCCCCGCCTGGTCGGCACGGCCAAGGCGCTGGAGCTGACCATGCTCGGCGAGACGGTCGACTCAGCGGAGGCCCTGCGCCTCGGCCTGGTGCACCGAGTGGTGCCCGACAAGGACTTGGCCCACGCCACCGCCGAGTCTCGCCGCGCGCCTCGGCACGCGCACCACGCTCCGCCGGGCTGATCAAGCAGCTCATCCACAACTCGCTCGACAGCACCCTCGACGAGCAGCTGCAGCGCGAGGAGGACGCGCAGGCGCTCGCCGCGGAGAGCGACGACTTCGCCGCCGGCGTCGAGGGGTTCATCACCAAGCACGCACCCGAGTTCACCGGGCACTGAGGGAGCCTTCAGAGGCCTGAGATATACTCGGCGGCCGCGAGCGGGAGTAGCTCAGTGGTAGAGCATTACCTTGCCAAGGTAAGGGTCGCGAGTTCGAGCCTCGTCTCCCGCTCCAACCGGCTGCCGCCCCAGGCGAACCGCGGCCAAGCTCATTTGCGCAATGGCTACCCGCCGCCCAGAGGCGGTATCCGGTTCAGGCCTATCCGCAGATAGTCGTCATCAAAGCTGAAAACTGAGCCGGTGCCGCTCGATGGCGTCGCGAAAGCGAGTTGGGCTGCATCTCGACGAGGGTCACCAACGTCTCGCTACGCGGTTCGGGAGTGTCGGGACGTCCGGTCACCTCCGCGGGGAGATTAGCCCGAGGGCATCTCTCCGCCGGTGTGCGCGAACACCTTGTTAACGATCTTCCAAGTTCCGTTGATGCGCGCCAACGCGAAGTAGTCCACAAACGACACGGTTCCCCAGTAACCATCCTCGGCGACCTCGGCCGTCGCCACATCACCAGTCTGGTGAACCGAAACAATTCGTGCCGTGTAGTTGCCGGTATCCGCTGCTGGCAGCTTGAACATCTCGCTGATGGGCTCGTCGTACCTAGTACCGCCCGCTTCGCCGAACATTCGGGCGTCCTCGTGGAAAGCCTCAGTCAGCTTCGCCACATCGGCCTTCGCCGCGCCATCGATGTACAACTGAACGACCTTGGAGATCTCGTCATGGTCCGCCGCCTGCTTCGATTCACTGACAGTTCTGTCGACTGCCTGCGTCATGAGCGTCATCCTTGACCCGCGGATGCGGGAATCCCGCACTGTATATCGGTCCGGGCGGCCACCACAAGCATCAACTCCGCCGTGGGACCCCTTTACTCCTCTGGCGGCAACACCTTCCACCCAGGAGTAGCCATTTGCCGCCGCGACCACCGGATTAACCCGTAGGCCAGCCCAGCCCGCAGGGGGATCCACGGGCCCGGGCGGGTGCACGAGCCCCGGCCGCATCTCCCGCCGCCTCGGGCGATTGCCGCGTTTGTGATCAGCGTGTACCGCCGTAGGATCTGTGTTGCCTTCCCGTGTGGTCAGCGTTGACCCGGCGGATCGGACCTAACCGCGCGCCTTTCCCAGTATCTGGATAGCTACCTCTGGCGCCGGTCGCTCCCTGGCACGCACGTTCCCCTGCCGAGACGCCGAGGAGCTGCGTATTGTGTTTGTGGCACACACGCGTCCGTCGATATCGCGCGCTTGCGGTGGCGTCCGGCACAGCGCAGGAGACCGTTGATCGATCTGCTACAGAACGAGCAACCAGAAGTGCTGTATCGCTGGCGGCCCTTCCCCGTTGGAAGCCGTCACGGTGAGCAGGTAGATGCCCAGGGCCCCGCGTGCTGGGGTCCCCAACAGCGTGGCCGTTCCGTTCCCGTTGGCTGTGAAGACCATGCCCTTCGGCAGCGATCCGACTTCGCTGAGCGTAGGTGGCGGCCAGCCGCTCGCGCCGATCCGAACTGCGCAACTGTGCCCCATGAAACAGAGTCCGAAGGGAAGGCCGACGAAGTGTGCAGCCTGCGCACCCCTGACGGTGAGCGTGAAGGATTGTCGGGCGTTGGGCACCACCCCGTTGGCTGCGGTGATCGTGAAGTGGTACACCCCAGCGACGGGATGCGACGCTTTCAACGTGGCGGTGCGGTCGTGGTTGTCGGTCAGCGTCGACCACGGCGGGATACCGGACGCGGCGATCGTCGGTGCTGGTGAGCCCGTCGCCGTCACCGTGAAATTGAATGCCTGCCCGGTCGCCGCATTGGCAGAGGCCGGACTGGTGATCGCTGGCCGGGGCGCGCCGATCACGAACATGGGGTCGGTGCTGAATGTGATGACGGCGACGCCGGCAGTCACCACTGCATTGACAGCGACCAGGCCGCTGGCGGTTTCCAGGTAGATGGTGTCGCCCGGCTGGATCGTCGGGTCATTGATGGTCAAGGTGAGTGGATGAGAGGCGGTTGGCGACGTGCCGTCGGGAGCCCGCCACGACACCGCAAAGGACACGGCGTACCCTTGTCCAGCGGGCAACTGCGCCTCGACCGCCGACGGGTTGGTCACCGGATAAACGCTCAGGACCGTGCCGTTCGGAAGAGCCCCCGCCGGTGCCTGGAGCGTTGCGGTTGCGCCAGTTACCTGGCGGGTCACGGCAGCCGCGACTGCCGAGTTGTACACAGCTGAGTTCGGCGCGCCCAGGGAACCAGTCGGCGCTCCCGGCGGCGGCGCCGCGGGGCCAACCACGTGAAGGGTAGCCGGGATGGTGGAGACCGAGGCGCTAGTGTTGGTGAACACGGCCTCGTACTGGTTGCCGTCGTTGGTGGCGGTGGCGTCGATGCTGTAACTGCCCGAGGTGGCACCGATGATCTGGCGGAAGGTCGCACCCCCGTCGGTCGACACCAGCCACTGCACCCTCGGCGCGGGCGTGCCGCTGGCAGCGGCGGTGAACGTCGCCGTCTGTCCTGTCACCACCGTCTGCGACTGCGGCTGCGTGGTGATCGCCAGCGGGATCGTCGGCAGGCCGTTGATCTGGTCGATGTCGACAGAGCCGCTGATGCCGGGGACGCTGCCCGTGGCGCTGGTCTGCCAGATCATCCAGCCGTTGCCGCCCCAATTGTTGGCCGGCACCGCCGGCGTACTGACAGCACCCCAGTCGACAATCCAGAGGGGGGTGCCTGTGTACGCCGTGGAGTTGGCGAGGTTTGCTGACC
Organism: Candidatus Dormiibacterota bacterium; assembly: GCA_963717185.1. Lineage (GTDB taxonomy): Bacteria > Chloroflexota > Dormibacteria > Aeolococcales > Aeolococcaceae > Aeolococcus. The sequence goes on from CAVQVY010000050.1 coordinate 16,973, forward strand.
AGAAGCCGGCAGACGTATAGATGATCGGCTCGAACCCGAGCATCCCGCCCACGCGGCCGACGAAGGTCTGCAGCTCGGTGGCGATCGTCGCTGCGCTCTGGCCGCCGGTCACTTCCACGTCAACGGCGGGGATGAGGTCGGCGGTCGTGTATGTGCCGCTGATGGCATTGATGAACCGGGTGGCCTGCGCCGATGGATCCGTGCCGGGTTCGAAGACGAAGTAAGCACCCCGCCTCAGCCCGGCCGCCTTCATGCCCGCCCAGTTGGCCTGGAACTGGGTGTCGAGGAGTAGGCCGTCACCCACCCGCGCGTATCCGAACTTGTAACCCCAGGCGGCCACCAGGCTCCAATCGACGACTCCGTTGCTGTCTCCCACATCGATGCCGATGGGCCCCGACACCGCGGTGTAGGGTGACACCAGCGTCGCGACCTTGGTAGTGGCGCTGCCGGCGCCGTTGGTGAACACTGCCCGGTACTGATTGCCGTACTCGGTCGCCACTATTCCGCTGATGGAGAGCGTGACTGACGTCGCCCCCGCCACGTCAGCGAACGTCGTACCGCCGTTGGTCGACGCCTGCCACTGCAGGGTCGGCGGCGGCGTCCCTGATGCCGCTGCGGTGAAGTTGGCGGTCCCGCCGATGTCAACCGCCTGATTCTGCGGCTGCAGCGTGACGACAGGCGCTGGTCCGCCGGTGGTGACGTGAAGGGTGGCCGGGACGGTGGTAACCGGGGTGGTGGAGACCGAGGCGCTAGTGTTGGTGAACACGGCCTCGTACTGGTTGCCGTCGTTGGTGGCGGTGGCGTCGATGCTGTAACTGCCCGAGGTGGCACCGATGATCTGGCGGAAGGTCGCACCCCCGTCGGTCGACACCAGCCACTGCACCCTCGGCGCGGGCGTGCCGCTGGCAGCGGCGGTGAACGTCGCCGTCTGTCCTGTCACCACCGTCTGCGACTGCGGCTGCGTGGTGATCGCCAGCGGGATCGTCGGCAGGCCGTTGATCTGGTCGATGTCGACAGAGCCGCTGATGCCGGGGACGCTGCCCGTGGCGCTGGTCTGCCAGATCATCCAGCCGTTGCCGCCCCAATCGTTGGCCGGCACCGCCGGCGTACTGACAGCACCCCAGTCGACAATCCAGAGGGGGGTGCCTGTGTACGCCGTGGAGTTGGCGAGGTTTGCTGACCAGAAGCCGGCAGACGTATAGATGATCGGCTCGAACCCGAGCATCCCGCCCACGCGGCCGACGAAGGTCTGCAGCTCGGTGGCGATCGTCGCTGCGCTCTGGCCGCCGGTCACTTCCACGTCAACGGCGGGGATGAGGTCGGCGGTCGTGTATGTGCCGCTGATGGCATTGATGAACCGGGTGGCCTGCGCCGATGGATCCGTGCCGGGTTCGAAGACGAAGTAAGCACCCCGCCTCAGCCCGGCCGCCTTCATGCCCGCCCAGTTGGCCTGGAACTGGGTGTCGAGGAGTAGGCCGTCACCCACCCGCGCGTATCCGAACTTGTAACCCCAGGCGGCCACCAGGCTCCAATTGACGACTCCGTTGCTGTCTCCCACATCGACACCCGCAAACTCGGTCACCGGCGTGTACTGCGACACCGCCAAGGTTGCGGCATTCGTCGGCACGCTCCCGCCGCTGTTTGTGAACACTGCCCGGTAGCGACTGCCGTTCTGCGCCACCGTGGTTCCGCTGATGGACAGCGTGGTCGACGTTGCCCCGAAGACGGAGTGGAACGTTGCACCCCCATCTGTCGACACCTCCCATTGCACGGTCGGTGCCGGACTGCCGGACGCCGCGGCGACGAAGCTTGCGGTCTGCCCTGCCGTCACGCTCTGGTTCTGCGGCTGCGTGGTGACGACCGGCGCTGTCGGGGCGGACGTCACGGTGAGCGTGGCGGCGCTGCTGGTCACTGAGGTCACCGAGTTGGTGAACACGGCCTCGTATCGGTTGCCGTCATCGCCGGCGACCGTCGCGAAGCTGTACGTGCCCGATGTGGCGCCGGTGAGCGGGCTGAAGCTCACACCGCCGTCGGTCGATACCTTCCACTGCACCGTGGGCGTGGGGGTGCCACTCGCCGCGGCCGTGAACGTCGCCGTCTGACCGGCGGTGACGCTCTGGTTGGCCGGCTGGGTGGTGACCTGAGGAGCGGTCGTGGTGGCCGGCGCCGCGCCGAGCGCCAGGCTGAAACTGTTGCCGGCGGCGATGGTGGTGAAGCTGACCCCGGGAGGCATCGTCGTCTGCACCGGGGTTACGCCGTCGGCGGTCTCGGGGGTGCCGTTGCCGAGGGCACCGCTGCTGTTGGATCCCCAGGCCCACGCCTGACCAGTCGACTGCAACGCGAGACCGTGCACGTTGCCCGCCGCGATGCTGGCGAAGGTGACTTCGCTGGGCATGGTCACCTGGCCCGGCGTCGAGTTAGCACTGAGGCCGGTCTCGGTCCCGTTGCCGAGCTCGCCGGAGTTGTTAACTCCCCACGCCCATGCCCTGCCGCTGGTGTCCAGCGCCAGGCTGAAGTTGGCGCCGGCGGCGATCGCGCTGAAGCTGACCCCGGCCGGCATGGTGACCGCCACGGGCACATCGCTGTCGGTCTGGTCCCCCTCGCCCAACTGGCCGTACTGGTTGTACCCCCACGCCCAGGCCTTACCGGCAGTGTCCAACGCGAGACTGTGCTGGCCCTCACTGTTGGCGGCGATGGCAGTGAAGGTGACTCCCGACGGCATGGTCACCGCCACCGGAACCGGGCTGTAGGTGTTGGGCCCGTCGCCGAGCTGCCCCTTGGGGTTGTACCCCCAGGCCCACGCGTCTCCATGCGTATCGAGAGCCACGCTGTGGTTCTCGCCCGCGGCGATGGCGGTGAAGCTCACGCCGGTCGGCATGGCCACCTCGGCGGGCGTTGGCTGGTCGGTGCCGGTCGTGTTCCTGCCCAGCTGGCCCTCCTGGTTGTAGCCCCACGCCCAAGCGCCGCCGGCCGTGTCCAGCGCGACGCTGAAAGCCTGGCCGCCGGCGACTGCCTTCAGGCTGATCCCCGACGGCATGCTCACCGCGACCGGTGTCTCGATGCAGGCGCACCCTGTGTTGGTGCTGCTCCCGGTGCCGAGCTGGCCGTCGCCGTTGCCTCCCCAGGTCCAGCCGTTGCCCGCAGTGTCGATCGCCAGGCTGTGCGCGGCCCCGGCGGCGATGGCGGTGAAGCTCACCCCGGAGGGCATCGTCGTCTGCACCGGGGTGGGACTGTCCGGGCTCGTCGCTCCGTTGCCGATCTCCCCATCGCCGGTGGCGCCCCAACCCCACGCGACGACGGGTGTCGCGGCGCGGACGGAGGTGGGCAGCAAGCCCGCGCCGGCGATGACGAGCGCAGTCGTGACAGCAACGATCGCAGCGATGCGCGGGCGGTAGTCGCGCGCCCGCCGACCGTGGGATGGGTCAGTCCGCCCCCACCTGTCCATGAGGCGCCCCCGTTGCCGTCGTCAGGTCTGGCAGCGGATGACGGCCCCTCCGCGAGTTCGACCTTAGGGTTCAGCCAGCGCGGCGGATACTGGGAGAGTCCCGAGGGCTGGCGGAGACTCCCCCGGCGCGAGGGAACTGCGGTCGCTATCCTGCCTACCCATGTCGCTCCTTGGCAGGGCGAGCGAGTGTGCCGTGATCGACGGCTTGATCGACGGTGCGCGAGAGGGTACGAGCGGCTCGTTGCTCATCCGCGGGGACCCGGGCATCGGCAAGAGTTCCCTTTTGCGGTACGCCGCCGAGGGCGCCGCAGAGTTCACTGTGCTCACAACCGCAGGCATCGAATCGGAATCGGAGTTCGCGTTCTCCGGGCTTTCGCGCCTCCTGCGGCCGCTGCTCGGTCGAATTGACAAGCTTCCGAGCCTTCAGAACAAGGCGCTCTCCGGCGCTCTTTCGATTGGCCCTCCCGCAGGAGACAGACTGGCTGTGGACGCAGCAACCCTGAGCCTTCTCGCGGCCGCGGCCGAGGAGGGGCCGGTCCTCGGCCTGATCGATGACCTCCACTGGCTCGATCTGGCCTCCAGCCAGGCCCTCCTCTTCACGGCTCGTCGGCTGCAGAGCGAGGGGATCGTTTTGCTGTTCGCCGCCAGGGACGGCGCGGATGCTTACCCAGACGTCACCGGGATACCCGAGATCAAAGCCGTAGGCCTTGACCGCGAATCAGCGCACCTCCTGCTCGCCGAAGTGGCCGCCGGCACCCTGTCCCGTACGGTATCCGGGCGCCTTCACCGACTTACCGAGGGCAATCCTCTGGCGCTTGTCGAGATGGTGCAGGTCTTGACACCTGAACAGGTGAGCGGAACGCAGTCGATCGACGAGCCCCTGCCTGCCACGGCAACCATCGAGCAGAACTATCGCCGGCGAGTGGAGGCGCTCCCGAGCCAGACCCAGCTGCTGCTGGTTCTCGCGGCAGCCAGCGAGGCGGCCGAAATGAGTGTCCTCGCCGCTGCCGCGAGGAGCCTTGGTCTCGACATCCGTGACCTCGAGCCAGCTGAGGGTGATGGCCTCGTCACGATCGAGGGCGGCAGGGTGGCGTGGCGCCACCCCATCCTGAGGTCGGCGGCATATCACGGGGCCTCAGCACTGCAGCGACGGGCTGTTCATCGTGCCCTGGCCGAGGCGGTCGGCGACGGAGGCGGGCACGCTCGCGCGTGGCACCTGGCGGCTGCGGCCGTCGAGCCCGACGAGAGTATCGCCGCGGCCCTCGGCCAGGCCGGCCTCGATGCCCGAATGCGCGGAGGCCACTCTGCCGCGTCACGCGCATTCGAGCGTGCGGCCCGGCTCAGCCCCGACGATGAGGACCGCGCTCGCCGCCTGGTCGAAGCGGCGCAGGACGCGAGCGTCGTCGGCAACATCGCGCAGGCCACTGAACTGCTGAGCGATGCCTTCGCCGCCGCCCGTGACCCACGGACCCGCGCAGATATCCAACTCTGGAGGAGCCGGCTCCTACTCTGGCTGCAATCGCCCTTGGACGCGCGGGAGATGCTGCTGGACGAGGCGGGGCGGATTGCCGTTCTCGATCCAGGTCGGGCCACGGCCATGCTTGCCGAGGCCGCGGTGGTGGCAACGATGACGGGCGAGTGCGGCCCTGTCCTCGAGATTGCGCGGCGAGCCGTCGACACGGCGCGCGCTGGTGACGCGGAAGCCCAAGCGATCGCTGAGTTCATCCTCTGCAACGCGCTCATCCTCACCGGGGACGCCGTCACCGCCGCCCCGCTCCTGGCGCTCAGTCGGGTGGCATACGAGGGCGAGGTCGGCCTGGACAAGGCCCAGGCGATCAACATCCATCCCGCAGCGCACGGGTCAATCTGGGTCGAAGACTACGCCGAGGCTCGTCACGTGCTGCGCCGGGCAATCGCGGCCGTGCGTTCGGCGAATGCGCTCTTCCTGCTGCCCTTTCCCCTATCAATGCTCTCCGAGCTCGACTTTCGTACCGGGTGGTGGCTGGCAGCCGAGGCGGGGCGCTCGAAGCGACCCGGGTTGCCACCGAGACGGGCCAGGTCGAACCTTTCCAGCTACAGCCACATCTGCCTGGCGTACGTCGAGGCGGGTCAGGGTCGCGAGGACGACTGCCGCAAGCACGTGGCGTTCGCCCGCGAGGTCGCTGAGGCCATGGACTCGGGTCAATCCTCAGCTACGCCGCCGCTGTGCTCGGCCTGCTCGAGCTTGGTCGGGGGAAACCGGACCAAGCGGTCGTTCAGCTCGAAGTGGTGGCCGAGTTGACGAGGGAACAGGGCCTCGTCGATCCCGGAAATCATCCCTTGGGGAGCGGATCTGGTCGAGGCGTACATCCAGGTGGGCCGGCGCGAGGAAGCCGAGACAGCCCTGCATCTTTTCGATCAGCAGGCACAGCGCACCGAGCGGATATTCGCCCGCGCCGCGGTCGCGCGTTGTCGCGGACTTCTCGCCGATGACGATCATTTCGACACGCACTTCGCCGAGGCTCTGACCTGTCACGACCTGACCCACACCCCCTTCGAGCGAGCACGAACGGAGCTGCGCCTCGGCGAGCGCCTGCGTCGCGCCAGACGACGAGGCGAATCGAGATTTCCGTTGCGGGCTGCACTCGACACTTTTGAGCGGCTGGGTGCCGTGCCGTGGGCGGATCGCGCTCGCGCGGAGCTGCGGGCCAGCGGTGAGAACCGTGCGCCACGTGGCACCCCGACGGCGCAGCGGCTCACCTCGCAAGAGTTGCAGGTGGCTTTCGCCATCGCCGAGGGCGCGACGAACCGGGAGGCCGCTGCCGTGCTCTTTATCAGCCCCAAGACCGTCGAGTTCCATCTCGGCAACGTGTACCGGAAGCTCGGGATCCGCTCACGTTCTGAGTTGATCCTTCTTGTGGCCGCAGAACGAATCGGCGTTGAAGCCACGGACCAGGGGCCATGAGTTTACGCTCACGAAATACTCGAGGACGGCTGGTGAGCCGCCAGCGATTGAGCACGAAGGTCCGGCGCCAAATACCCTCCCCCGCCTGCGGCCTTCGTTCGTGACCAGCGTGGACGCCCGTGCGGTCAGCGTGTAGCCCGTGTGATCTATATGGATCGCCGTGGAAGTTGGGGGTAAGTAGTGGTTCAGAGGCCATTTTCGGCCCCTGTCGAATACAGAATTTGAGCGGTACCTTGCCAAGGTAAGGGTCGCGAGTTCGAGCCTCGTCTCCCGCTCCACTCCGTGATCTGAATACGGAATGGTCCGGCTTCGGTCCGCTTGGCCCGCGTGGGAATTCGTCGAGAGTACGGACTAGGAATTCCTGGACGCACTACCTGGCGAAAGTGGTGTTACGGCCCGCGCGCCGAGGCACGCAGCACGAAGTGCCCTGCCGCGGCCGTTGCCATGAGCGTGGTCATCACGCACTACAACACCCGCATTTGACCGACGAATCCGACACAAGGGCCAAGCTTCCCCGGCCCCCGGGGTGCCGCGCCGCTGGCTCGGCTCCACGGCCAACCCCCGGACCTGGCGATGAATCCGTCCCGCTGCCGCCGCCCGCCGAGCTGGCGGGGCGCGGGCATGACGCGGAACGCTCGCCTGGCGCGGGGTCGCTCCTTGCCTGGGCGCGGGCCGCCGCGTGTACGTGGTCGGCGGCGGCCCCGGCGGCCTGCAGGCGGCGGTGACCGCCGCGGAGCGCGGGCACCGGGTCACCCTGTTCGAGCGCGCTCCTGGCACCGGCGGGCAGGCCGCGGTCGCGGCCCGGGTGCCGGGCCGCGGCCAGTTCGGTGAGCTCTCCCGCAGCCTGGCGGCCCGGGCGCGGCGGCTCGGCGTGCACGTGGAGACCAGCCACCCGGTGGACGCCCGGTTCCTGCGGTCGGAGCGGCCCGACGTGGTCGTCCTGGCCACCGGCGCCGTCCCGGAACATCCGAACTGGGCGCACGGGCATCCCCGGGTGGTGGACGTCCGCCAGGTGGCCGACGGCTCGGCCCGGCCGGAAGGCACCGTGGTCGTGGTGGACGAGCTCGGCTTCCACCAGGCCACCTCGGTCGCGGAGCTGCTGGCGGACCGCGGCGGCGCCGTGGAAGTGATCACCAGCGCCCTGATGGTCGGCCAGGACCTCGGCCTCACCCTGGACCTGGAGCTGTGGACC
>CAVQVY010000051.1:0-5088 GCA_963717185.1 Candidatus Dormiibacterota bacterium
GTCAACCATTGTCGCCCAGCCCGGGCGCGCCAGTACCGCACCGACGGCAGGGAAACCCGGCACCAACCGAGCAAGCGCCGCGGCTGCCGCGGGGACCGGGGACCCGGGGACCGGGGGCCGGGGACCCGGGGACCGGGGGCCGGGGGCCGGGGGCCAGCGCCGCGCCCACAGCAGGAAGCCCGGGGGCCGGGGGCCGGGTAACGATTGACAATGCCGTGGAGACCCTCTTTGACTGACGCGGCGAGGAAAAGTTAATGCAGCAGGTCTTGGAACTCTTCGACCCTCTTCCTCACTCCACGCCCTCCGCGTCTCCGCGTGAGCTGACAGATGTCTCACTCGATGGCCGCGTGCGGTCTAGCCGCCGCCCGGCGCGGCCCTCATGATGAGGATTCTAGGTCATGGACCCGCACCGGTGCGCGAACTGCGAGCCATCGGCATCCAGCCGGATATTTGCTCTGCCGGTCACCGATCGGCCATCCCGGAAAGCGAGCGCAAGAAGCTCGCTCTGTTCTGAACGGCGAAAGCGCGCAGATCGAGGCGCGCGGCGTCGACAACATTTACGCCGTGACCGAGGCTTACCACGGCGGCGGCCTCGACAATGAGGTGCTCGCCGCGTTCGGCATCGACAATCCGCCGCCGCCCGATCTCGCGACCTGGCATCTGATCAAGTGAAGCGGCGCGGGTTTGCGCCGAGGAGTGCGGCGCAGCCGCGGCGCGGAGTTGCGCCGAAGAGTGGGGTGAGCAGGGTCGGATTCATTCCGACCCTGTGAGGGGCGAGAAGTTCGTCTCGCCCCTGTAAGAACACCGGGAGCCCCCCAGAGCGGCGAAAAGCCGCGCGGCGCGAGTTTGCGCCGAAGAGTGGGGTGAGCAGGGTCGGATTCATTCCGACCCGGCGAGGGGCGTAGAAGCTGTCTCGCCCCTGTAAGAACACCGGAGTCCCCCTGCCGCGGCGTAGCCGCGTCAGGGGGCGTTGGCTCCCTCAGGTGCCTGCTTGGTGTGGCAGGCGTAGAACTTCTTGATCTCGTCGAGGTTCAGCGTCGACCCGAGGGGGTCGAACCAGTCCCACGACTTGACGTCGAACTTCTCCTTCTGCGCCGAGTACGGGACGGCGATGAACTTCGCGTAGGGCACGGCGCCGCCCGCGTCCGGCGGCAGCGACAGGTACCTGCAGCGTCTGGAGGTCGGACTGGCACCCGTCCGGGCAGTTGTAGCTGACCACGATGTAGCCGTGCTCGAGGTTGTGCACCCAGTACTCCGGGGTCAGCTTGGTGGTCTGGCTGGGCACGTAGATGCCCGGCTTGAGCGGAGCGATGCCCGAGCCTAGGCTGTAGTGACAGCCGCTGGTGGGCGGGTTGTGCATGTAGGTGATCTGCGTGCCCTGCGCCACGTGAAAATGGGGCATCTCGTCGATGGCCTGGCCGACCGGCGTGGTGTTGGTGTTCGGCGGCGACGGCGAGTACGGGCTCTGCCCACTGGTGTCACACGTGCTGTTGCCGACGAAGTTGACAGTCACCCCGTTGGAGTTGCCGCTGTCACAGGCGGTGAGCAGGCCGAGGGTCATGAGCAGGATGAGAGGCAGGCGACGCATGGACGGGCACTGTAGCAGGGGCCGAATGAACCGCCGCCGCCGCTCGATCGCGGTGTAGGGTGCGGCGATGCAATCATCGGGCTGACCGGCGGAATCGCAACAGGCAAGTCGACGGTCGCCGCAATGCTGGCCGCGCGCGGGGCGGTGGTCGTCGACGCCGATGCAATCGCCCACGAGGTGCTGCTGCCGGGTGCTCCTGCGGTCGAGGACGTGGTGCGGCGTTTTGGTGGCGGGGTCCTCGACGAGGGTGGTGCCGTCGACCGGGCAGCACTCGGTGCCATCGTCTTCGCCGACCCCGGGTTGCGGGACGAGCTCGAACGGATCACCCATCCCCGGATCAACGCGCTGCTGCAGGAGCGCATTGTCGAAGCCCTCCAGTCGTCGGCACCGCTGGTTGTGGCCGACATCCCGCTGCTCTTCGAGCGCGGCGGGGAGGGCGCTTTCGAGGGAACCATGCTGGTGTACGCGCGCCCGGCCACGCAGCTGTTGCGCGTTCGCGAGCGTGACGGGCTCGACGACATCTCTGCCCAGCGACGGCTGGTCGCGCAGCTGCCGATTGACGAGAAGCGTGCCCGGGCAACGTGGGTGATCGACAACGAGGGCAGCCGGGAGGCCACCGCCGGCCAGGTCCATGACTGGTGGCGCGAGGTGGTCGGAGCCCCCTGAGCCGGTGGCTACGCCCCCGCGGGGCTCATGCCGTCGAGGAGCAGCGACAGCAGCTGTTGCTCGTCCCGCGCATACGCCTCCTGGTCGGCGCGGGGCAGGCTGCCGATGACGTAGCCCGTCAGCACCATCTCGGCGACACCGAGCACCACGTACGTGGCCAGCTTGGCGTCGAGGTCGGCGCGCACCTCGCCGTTGGCACGACCCTGCTCGATGATGCGCTCGATCGGGTCGAAGGCGACCAGCACGGCGGTGATGTCGTGCAACTCGAGGAACTCGTATGAGCGCGTGATCTCATTGATCATCACCGTCATGAGGTCGGCCTCCTGGCGGTAGGTCTCCACCCAGAAATGGATCAGCCGGCCCATGCGCTCGCGGAACGATATCGGCATGCGTGCCACCTCCTCGAGGTAGGCCACGTACTGCGCCCACCGTTCCGCGAAGATCGCGGTGAGGATCTCCTCCTTGTTGCGGAAGTGGTGGTAGACGAGCCCGTAGGCAATCCCCGCGCGCTCGGCGATGTCGGCAACCCGGGTGCCGTGCACACCACGGCGCGCGAACACCTCGGTGGCCGCTTCGATGATCCGCTCGCGGGTGCGCGCGCTGCGCCGTGTCGGCCGCGCAGCGGGACGGGCGCTCACGCGCTCACCCGGTCACGCGCTCGTCGACCAGCTGCGTGTAGTCGGCGTCGGTCACACCCAGCTCCGCCAGCAGCGCGCGGCTGTCGGCGCCATACCCCGGCGCCGGGCCGGTCGGGGCGTGCGCCTGGGGTCCGACCCTGAAGGGGAACCAGACAGGTGAACCGCCCACGTGCTGGGCGCGGTGCCGCGCCTGTGGATCCTCGAGCGCCTCCTCGATGCTGAGCACCGGCTCGCAGCAGGCATCCTCGTGGCCGAGGCGCTCGCGCCACTGCGCCCGAGTCGCCGTCCTGAACACACCCTCCAGGCGCTCGACGGCCCGTTGCGCCTCCGATCCCGCTGCGAATGCGAGGTCGCGGAGGTCCTCGACGTCGAGCAGCTCGCACAGGCGCGCCCAGAACTTCGGCTCGAGCGCGGCGACGGTGATCCAGCCGTCCGCGCAGCGATACACGTGGTAGCAGGGATGCGCGCCATTGAGCATCATGCCTGCTGGTGCGGAACCGCCGCCGGCGCGCGCTGCTGCGATGTGTGGTGACATCCAGCTGAGCATGCCGTCGACCATCGACACGTCGCAGTGGCTGCCCTCTCCGGTTTGTTCAGCGCGACGCAGCGCCGCCAGGATGGCGATCACGGCGCCCTGCGCTCCACCCCCGATGTCGCCCACCTGGACGCCGGGGATGACCGGTTCACCGTCGGCGGTGCCGGTGATGGACAGAACGCCGGCGCGGGCCAGGTAGTTGAGGTCATGGCCGGCACGCAGACGATCCGGTCCATCCTGGCCAAAACCGGAGATGCTGCACACCACCAGGCGCGGGTTCCGCGCGTGCAAGACCTCCATGCCGAGACCGAGCCGGTCCATGACCCCGGGGCGGAAGCTCTCGAGAACCACCTGCGACCGCGCCGCCAGGTCGAGGAACAGGTCGCGTCCGCGCTGGGACTTGAGGTCGAGGCGCAGAGACCGCTTGTCGCGGTTGATGGCGGTGAACATCGCCGCAGAGCCGTCCTCCTGCACAGGAGGCATCCAGCGCAGGTAGTCGCCGCCGTCGAGGTCTTCGACCTTGATGACCTCGGCGCCAAGGCCGGCCAGGATCATGGTGGCGAACGGCCCCGGGAGCAGACGGCTCAGGTCGAGGACGCGCACGCCGGTCAGGGGCATCGGGTCGCGAGTGTAGTGAAGCCGTGGCTCGGTCGCATCGCCGGTGTGATAGATTCGAAGTCCAGTCGCAATGGTGAGCAACGCCGACGTCATTCGGACGCTGGAGCGGATCGCCGACCTCTTGGAGATCCGCGGCGAGAACACGTTCAAGGTGCGGGCCTACCGGCTGGCCGCAATGCAGGTGGAGAATCTCGGCAGGTCGCTGCATGACATCGCGGCAGCGCAGGGCGACTTGCGCAGCGTCGACGGTTTCGGCGCCGCGATCGCCGACAAGATGGGCGAGCTGATCGCCACCGGGCGCTCGTCCTACCTTGAGAGCCTCGAGGCCGAGGTCCCGCCGACCCTCGTGGACATCCTGGCGCTGCCCGGCATGGGGCCGCGGACAGTGGCGACGCTGTGGCACGAGGGCGGCATCACCACCCTCGGCGAGCTCGAGGCCGCAGCCCGGCGCGGCGCGCTCGACGGGCTTCCACGGCTGCGCGCTCGCACTGCCGAGAGGATCCTGGCGGCGCTCGACGCCGCGCCCGCCGCGGTGGCGCGCCGCCTCGGCGCCGTCACCGCGCCGCGGTGGCCCCCCTCGCCGAGTCCCTCGCGCAACACGATCGCCGGCCACCCGGCGGTGGAGCGTGTCGAGATCGCCGGCTCATTCCGCCGCGACCGCGAGAGCTGTGGCGACCTACGACCTGCTGGTCGGCACCCGCGACGCGCCGGCGGTGCTCATCGCGTTCGCCGCCCTCCCGCAGGCGGAGCATGCCCTCGCGCGCGGGGGCACCAAGAGCTCGATCCACGTCGACGGCGGCTTCCAGGTCGACTGCCGCGCGGTGGCGCCCGGAGTCCTTCGGTGCGGCGCTGCAGTATTTCACGGGCTCGCAGGCTCACAACATCCGCCTTCGCGGTCGCGCCCTGCGCATGGGCCTGACACTCAATCAGTACGGCGTGTTCCGCAATGATGACGGCGCGCGCATCGCCGGTGAAACTGAGGAGGATGTGTACGCGGCGCTGGGGTTGCCCTGGATCCCCCCGCAGCGCCGCGGGGATCCGGC
>CAVQVY010000052.1:0-10181 GCA_963717185.1 Candidatus Dormiibacterota bacterium
ATGTCCTCTACTCGTTCAGTTCAGGTATTTGTAGGAGGATGAGCGAGCCGCCGACGATCCCTCCGCCGAGCACACGGTCGAGTCGTCGATGCCGGTGGGGCGGCGCTGACCGGTGCCATCCCCGACGCTGTCGAGTGGAAGCGCGACGACGGCTGGAGAGGGCCGTCGCGACCGCACCTGGAACCCCGACACGGGCATCCCCTCCCCAACGGTGTTCCAGGACCCGCAGCCGTCGCAGCGGCCCTGCCACTTGGGCGTGGCCGCGCCACAGTCCGAGCAGACGTACTGGAGGCGCGGCGCCGGGTCGCTGTCATGGTGAGCTTGTGGCGAACACTGTTCGCTCATTGTGACGGACGCTCGCCGGGGTGTCGAGCCCTTGCGCCGGCTTCGTCCGCCGCCGGTCCGCGCCTACTCGGCTGGGTCGGGACGGCGCCCGGGCGCCATCGTCCGGAGACGAGCCGCCAGGCCACCAGGCCAGCCGCGAGCAGGAGCAGGAGCGGGAGAGCCGTCACGACTCCCTCGAGGCCGCGGCCGTGAGATGGACCGCGTGGTCCCAGCCACTGCCCACGCCACTGCTCACCGGGTTCGCCGCGGCGACGGCGGCGCCGCGCTCAGACATCTGCACGGTGGCGGTGGCGAGCTCCACAGAAGCCGTCAGCGCGTTGAGCTGCCCCTGCTCAGTGTCGATCTCGGTCTGCACGCTCTCGACCTGCTGTTCGAGGCTGGTGATTTCGCCGAGGGAGGTGGCCTTCGCGAGCAGCGCATCGAGCGCGGCGAGGTGCGCACGAGCGGAGGTGAGACGGGCGTTGACGTCGACGAACTGCGCGGTGTGGTCGATGGCCGAGAAGTTGATCGACGATGCCACGAAGCTGGACGGCATGCCGTTGAGGAAGTCGGCCAGCTTGGCGGCGGGGACCTTGAGCGTGACGGCGCCGCTGACGATGCGGCCGGTGCTGTCCGGTTGCGTGCTGGAGCTCACCACGTACCCACCCATGCCCACGCCCCGGGTGATCACGCCCTCGAACGAGGTGAGGAAGCTGCCGGGCCGCACGGTGTACGTCGCGCTGACCGCGCGCTCGATGTCGGAGCTCGGCGGTGTGCCCACGATGATCCCGGTGGGCTGCCCTGCGGGCGCGCCGGTCGTCGCCGGAACGGCTGCGCTGAGCTGGTCGGGGGCAACGGCGGAGCCCGCGGCCGCCCTGGGCTGCGCTTCGATGCCGGCGGAGTTCGCCGCCCCGGCACAGCCGGCGACGGAGGCGCCGACAAAAAGGATCGCAAGCATGCGGCGGACGGTCAGCCGGGAGCCTCTCACGCTCATGGCACACCGTTCCCGGAGAACGCCTCGACGACCCGGCCGCTCACCCCGTCGACGAGGACAAGCTCGGTGCGCTGCGGCGGCCGGCCCGGGCTGGTCTGGACCGGCCCGGCGGCGACCGGTACGTCGACCGCCCAGCACAGGCACGAGGTCACCGGTGAGCGATCGGACAGCTCAGCGAAGGTGAGGACGGCTGGTCCGGGTGTCCCGGCGCCAGCGGCTGCAGCGGCCGCACCCTGGGCCTGAAGCGGCGTGAGCACCGGTGCCCCGTGGCCGGCGGGAAGGAGGAGCCGCACTCCGTGCATGGCGAGCACCGCGGTGTCGACGCCAGGGTAGGAGATCGTGGCGGGCGCCGGCGCCCGGTCCTGCGGGGCCACGCCGGCGGCACCGTTCGCCGTGGCCAGCGAGCTGCCGGACCCGCCTCCCTGCGGCAGCGCGTGTGTCCCCACCAGGACCGCGACGGCTGCCGTGGCGACCACACCCGCGGCCGCGGCGAACCACGCCGCCCGCGGCTTGCGTGCCGAGACAAGCGTGCGCGCGCTCATCTGTGCGACACGCCGTGGGAGCATCGTCGACGTGGTCATCGCGAAGTAGGCGCGCAGGTCCTCGCGAAGGTCCCCGGCGAGCGCTGTGGGATCAGACATTGGCCATCTCCTTGCGCATCGACGCCAATCCACGCGCCAGGTGAGTGCGAACCGAACCGGCGTGGCAGCTCATCAGGTCGGCGCACTCGTCGATGGAGTACCCGTGGTGGTAGTGGAGGAAGATGGCCGCCCGCTGCCGGGTCGACAGCTTGAGGTAGCTGCGATCGAGGTCGACGAGCCGTCCCTCGAAGCGCGGGTCCGGGGTGGCGGCGACGTCGATCCTGGCGGCAGCCCCGGGACGGAGGCGCAGCCACCTGCGCCTGTTGATGCAGTGGTTCACGCAGATGCGCGCCACCCAGGTCGGCCGTGCTCCCTCGTCGCGCAGGCGGTCCCAGCTCTTCCAGGCCTTGAGCATCGCCTCCTGGAGCGCGTCCTCCGCCTCCGCGTGGTCACGCAGAATGGAATAGGCGATGCCGTAGAGCCGCCGCCGCTCCGCGTTGAGCAGCGCGTCGAAGCTCGCTTCCGCGCTCGCCGCGCGCGCAGTTGTCCGCAGCATGAGGCTCCTCTGCGCAGTGTCCACGCGAGAATAGACACGCGCGGTCGCGGTTCTACTGACTCCGCGGTTCCATCCGCCGCCGATCCGTCCTAACGGCGGCGGGCGTAGCCTCGCTGGCGGCGTTGCGGGCGCTGACGCTCGGCGGCCACCGCGGCCGCTGCCTCTGCGTCGGGGTCGTCCAGGCGGCGGCGCAGGCCGGTGAGCCGGTCGCGCAGCTCGGCGGCACGCTCGAACTCGAGGTCGCGGGCGGCGCGCTTCATCTCCCGCTCCACCTCCTTGGCCAGGCGCAGGAGCTCGTCGGGCGGGAGCCCCGCCGACTCCTGGAACTCCGCCGCGTGCACGCTGACGTCGTCGCGATGGGTCTCCATCTGGTACACGGCCTTGATGATCGACAGCGGGGTGATGCCGTTCGCCTCGTTGTGGGCGGTCTGCACGGCGCGGCGACGGTCGGTCTCGGCGATTGCGTGCTCCATCGCCTCGGAACGCCGGTCCGCGTACATGACGACGTGACCGTTGATGTTGCGCGCGGCACGGCCAATGGTCTGGATCAAGGAGCGGTAGCCGCGCAGGTAGCCCTCCTTGTCCGCGTCGAGGATGCCGATGAACGACACCTCCGGCAGGTCGAGGCCCTCACGCAGGAGGTTGATGCCGACGAGGACGTCGAACACCCCGAGGCGCAGGTCACGGATGATCTCGACGCGCTCGAGCGTGTCGATGTCGCTGTGCAGGTAGCGCACCCGCACGCCCGCCTCGCGAAGGTAGTCCGTGAGGTCCTCCGCCATCTTCTTGGTCAGCGTGGTGATCAGGCAGCGCTCCTTGAGCTCGACCCTGCGGGCGATCTGCGCGAGCAGGTCGTCGATCTGGCCCTCCGACGGCTTCACCTCGACGGTGGGGTCGACCAGCCCGGTGGGGCGGATGATCTGCTCCACGACGTTCTGCGAATGGGCCTCCTCGTACGGCCCTGGCGTGGCGCTGACGTAGATGACCTGGTCCACCATCGAGTCCCACTCGGCAAAGGTGAGCGGGCGGTTGTCGAGCGCCGACGGCAGCCGGAAGCCGTACTCCACCAACGGGATCTTGCGCGAGCGGTCACCGCCGTACATGCCGCCGATCTGGGGGACGGCGACGTGCGACTCGTCCACGACCACGACGGTGTCGTCGGGGAGGAAGTCGAGGAGGCAGAACGGCCTCTCCCCCTCCGCGCGACCGCTGAGGTGGCGTGAGTAGTTCTCGATGCCTGCGCAGGTGCCGGTCTCCTGCATCATCTCCATGTCGAAGTTGGTGCGCTGCAGGAGACGCTGCGCCTCGAGCAGCCGGCCGCGCGACTCGAGCTCGGCGACCCGTTCGGCGAGCTCCTCGCGGATCCGCTCGAGCGCCGTCTTCATCTTGTCCGCAGGGGTCACGTAGTGCGACGCGGGGAACACGGTGAACTCCTCGCGCTGCGCAAGGATCTCACCGGTCAGCGGGTCGAACTCCTTGATCGACTCGATCTCGTCCCCGAAGAACTCGATTCGCGTGGCCACCTCCTCATACGCGGGCTGGACGTCGAGCACGTCGCCGCGCACCCGGAACTTCGAGCGGCCGAAGTCGACGTCGTTGCGCGAGTACTGCAGGTCAGCGAGCTTGCGCAGCAGGATGTCGCGGCGCCACGTCTCGCCACGGCCCACCTTGAGCGACTCGCCCAGGTAGTTCTCCGGCGAGCCGATGCCGTAGATGCACGAGATCGACGCCACCACGATGACGTCACGGCGGGTCAGCAGCGCGCGGGTGGCGCTGTTGCGGAGGCGGTCGATCTCGTCGTTGCGCGACGAGTCCTTCTCGATGTAGGTGTCGGTGCGCGGGATGTACGCCTCGGGCTGGTAGAAGTCATAGAAGGAGACGAAGTACTCGACCGCGTTGTTGGGGAAGAACTCCCGGAACTCCGCCCACAGCTGGGCGGCCAGCGTCTTGTTCGGCGACAGCACGAGGATCGGCCGCTGCAGGCGCTCGGCGAGGTGCGCGATGGTGAACGTCTTGCCCGACCCGGTGACACCGAGCAGCGTCTGCTCGCGAAGCCCATCACCGACGCCGCGGTGCAGCGCATCGATCGCCGCCGGCTGGTCACCGGCGGGCGCGAAGGACGAGACGATCTCCAGGGCGGGCACGGATCTCAGTCTACCGGGAGGCTGTCCACGGTCTGCCCGGCGCCCAGGTGGTCACGAATCGCTGCCGACCGCGGCGTACACCTCCTCCAGGGCCTGCCCGATCCGCTGCCACGAATGGCCGGCGCGAACCCACTCGTGGGCGGCCTGTCCAGCTCATCGCGCCGCGCCCGGTCGTCGGCCAGGCGGAGGCAGGCGCTCACCATGGCGCCGACGTCACCGGGGCTGACGAGCGGGCTGCGCTCCGCCACCGCGTCGCGCAGCCCGTCCACGTCGTAGCCCACCACCACCGCGCCGCGCGCCTGCGCCTCGAGCGCGACCAGGCCCAGGCCCTCGTACCGCGACGGCACCAGCACCACCGACGCCTGCGCATATTCGCCAGCCAGCGTGACATCGGCGACGCGGCCGGCCACGGTCAGCCCGGGGACGCCCGCCGCGGCGTGGTGAACCTGGGCGGCGAGGCTGCCGCCGCCGACCACGACGGCCGTCGCATCGGGCCGCTGCGCGATCACCGTGCGCATCACCGTGACGGCGTCGAGAACGCCCTTCTCCGGCTCCCATCGTCCCGCGAAAAGCAGGCGGAAGCCGCGACGCTCGGCGGGCTGCTCCTCGGGGACGTCGACGCCCGGCGCCAGCACCTCGATCCGAGCGCGGTCGACGCCCAGCGCGCGCACCGATGCCGCCGTCGACGGCGAGATCGCCAGCACCATCGCCGCGCGACGGTACGCACGTGCCTCGAGTGGCGACAGGAGACGGCGCGCCGACCGTGGCCCGTGGGCCATGCGGTACGTGTGGTTGGCGGTGTACACGAGTGGCGCGCCGACCGCGCGCAACAGCAGCACACCACCGGGGCCGCCGAGCGCGTGCACGACGTCGGCGCGCGAGCGCGCGACCAACCCCGGGTGGCGGTTGAGGTGGATGGAGAAGTCGAGCGGTGCACGTCCGGTGACCCGCGGGAAGCGCTCGCAGTGGTCACCGTGGCCCGTGACGGTGGTGACCGGATGTCCGCGCGCCGTCAGCGCGGCGCGCATGCCGCGCAGCTCGACCCCCTGGCCGCCGAGCGGCGGCTCGCCGTCGTAGCTGACGAAGGTCACGCGCGTCATCGCTGGCACGCCGGGCACCACACGGTGGTGCGGCCGGCCACGGTCGCCTGGCGCAGCGTGGCACCGCAGCGCAGGCAGGGCTGGCCGCCGCGGCCGTAGACCTGCAGCCGCTCCTGGTTGCTTCCCTTGGAGTTCCAGAGGTCACGGTAGTCGTCGATGCTGCTGCCGCGGTTGTGGATGGCGGTGAGCAGGACGGCAGGGATGGCAGCGTGCAGCGCGGCGCGCTGCGACCGGGTCAGGGTGTGGCAGCGGCGCTGAGGTCGCACCCCGGCGAGGTGGCAGGCCTCGTCGACGTAGATGTTGCCGAGCCCGGCGACACCGCGCTGGTCGAGCAGGGCGGCCTTGACGGTGCGGGTGGTGGTGCGTAGCACCGCGTCGAGACGCGCCGACGTGAAGTCGGTGGACAGCGGTTCGACGCCGAGCACCGGCAGCACGCGCGAGTCCTCGAGAACCGTGCGTGGACCGAGGAGGATGCGCCCGAAGCGCCGGGCGTCGTCGTAGCGCAGCTCGCGTCCGTCATCCAGCGTCGCCCGCAGGTGGGTGTGGCGCGGTATCGCGGCATCGGCGTCGCAGACCAGAAGGTGGCCGGTCATGCCGAGGTGGAACACCAGGTCCTCACCGCTGCGCAGCTCGCACATGATGAACTTGCCGCGGCGGGTCACCGCCTCGAAGCGCTGCCCCGGCAGCACCGCGCGGAAGACCTCCGGGACCGGGAAGCGCAGCACCTTGGGGTGGCCGAGCTGCACTTCCATCACCTGCCGTCCCACCACCGCGGCGCGCAGGTCGCGCGCCACCGTCTCGACCTCAGGTAGCTCCGGCACTCGCCGTCTCGCGGAGCGGTGTCATCTCCTGCCAGTTGTGCCCGACCTTGACGTCGACGACCAGCGGCACCACCAGCTCGGCCGCGCCGCCCATGGCCTCGCGGACCAGGGAAACGGCGTGCTCGACCTCGTCGGCCGGGCACTCGAGGACCAGCTCGTCGTGGACCTGGAGCAGGAGCCGCGAGCGCACACCGGCGTCGCGCAGGGCGGCGTCGCAGCGGATCATGGCGAGCTTCATGATGTCGGCGGCAGCCCCCTGGATCGGCATGTTCACCGCCATCCGCTCGGCGGCGCCGCGCAGCTGGCGGTTGGCCGCGCGGATGTCGGGAAGGTGACGGCGGCGCCCCATGAAGGTCTCCACCCAGCCCCATTCGCGCGCGTGCATGCGGGTGCGCTCGAGGTAGCGGGTGACGGCGGGGAAGCTGTCGAAGTACTTCTCGATGAAGGTGTGCGCCGCCTCCTGGTCCATGCCCGTGTCGCGTGCCAGCCCGAAGTCGGACAGCCCGTACACCACGCCAAAGTTGACCACCTTGGCGATGCGGCGCTGGTCCGGCGTGACCATCTCCGGCGCGACGTCGTACACCTCCGCGGCGGTGCGGCGGTGGATGTCCTCACCGCGCTCGAACGCGGCGATCAGCTCGGGCTCGCCGCTGACGTGGGCGAGCACGCGCAGCTCGATCTGTGAGTAGTCGGCGCTGACCAGCTGCTGGCCGGGGTCGGCGACGAAGGCGTGGCGAATGCGCTGGCCCCAGGCGGTGCGCACCGGCACGTTCTGCAGGTTGGGGTCGGCGGAGCTGAGCCTGCCGGTGGTCGCGACCGCCTGGTTGAACGAGGTGTGGACGCGGCCGTCCGCGGCGCACAGGAGCGGCAGGGCGTCGACATACGTGCTCTTCAGCTTGGTCAGCTGTCGCCACTCGAGGATGACGTCGACCACGGGGTGCTCGCCGCGCAGTGACTCGAGGCTGTCGGCGTCTGTGCTGCGGCCGGTCTTGGTGCGCCTGCCCGCGGCCAACCCCAGGTTGTCGTACAGGAACGTGGCCAGCTGCTGCGTCGAACCGGGGTTGAAGGTGTACCCGGCGGTGTCGGCCACGATGCCCTCGAGCTCGGTGATGCGCTTCTGCAGCTCACCCGACAGCTGGGCAAGCTCGTCGCAGTCCACCCTGATGCCCACCCGCTCCATGGCCGCGAGGATCGGGATCAGTGGCATCTCCACGGTCTCGAAGAGCGCGTTCAGCGTCCCCTCGTCGAGCTGGGCACGCAGAGCGGTGCTCACCGGCGGCACCAGGGCCACCACGTTGCCGTAGTACTGGGCGGCCTCCTCCACCGGCACCGACGACACCCGGCGGCGCGCTCGCCCGCTGCCGAGCAGCGCGTCCTCCGGCTGTTCGGTGAGCCCGCAGAGGTCGTGTCCGAGCACGGTCAACGGGGGCACGCGCGTGCGCGTGGTGATGCAGAGGTACGCGGCCAGCATGCAGTCGAAGCCGAGCCCTCGAACCTCCACGCCGCGGGCTTTCCAGGCCGAGCAGCTCCTGCTTGAGGTCATACCCGTGCTTGACGATCGACCCGTCGCCGAGCAGCCGGGCGACGACGTCGACCACTCCGTCGGAGGCGTTGCCATCCTCGTGTCCCACGGCAACGTAGTACGCGGGGTCGGGCGCTTCCATGGAGGTGAGCGCGACGCCGGCCACCTCGCCACGCCTGGCGCTGCCGTCGATGATGCTGCGCACCGCGATATCGCCTGCACCGCGCAGGCGTGCGCTCATCTCCTCAGCCTGCGCCATGCTGTCCACCACCACGACGTCGACCGCCTCCGGGATCGAGTCGAACAGCAGCGCCCCCTGGCCGTCGGCGGTTCCGGCCGGCACGGCCGGCTGGGCGGTCCAGGCCGGGGCCCCGTAGGTGGGGATGCGCCCGAGGAGGGAGCGGAACTCGAGGCGGTCGAACACCGCCCGAACCGCGGTGTCGTCGTGCGGCCCCAGCCGCGACCCCTCGATGTCGAGGGTGATGTCCATGTCGAGCTGGATGGTGGCCAGCTGCTTGCTGAGCCGGGCCTGGTCCTCGTACTCGGTGAGCAGGCGTTTGACCTTGCCTTCCTTCATGGACGGAACGGCCGCGAGGATCGCCTCCAGCGGCCCATGTTCCTGCACCAGGCTCATCGCCGTCTTGTCGCCGATGCCCGGCACACCGGGGATGTTGTCGGAGATGTCGCCGCGCAGCGCTTTGAAGTCGACCACCAGCGGCGGTGCGAAACCGTAGCGCTCCCAGACGCGGTCGACGTCGTACACGATGGTGTCCGAGATACCGCGACGGTTGGCAAAAACTCGAACGTGGTCGGTGACCAGCTGGAGTGCGTCGAGGTCGCCGGTCACGATGATCACGTCCAGGCCGGCGCGCTCTCCCTGCACGCTGAGCGTGCCGATGACGTCGTCGGCCTCGAAGGTGGGCACCTCGATGATCGGGATCCCCAGAGCCTCGACCACCTCGCGCGTCCAGGGGAACTGCGGGATCAGGTCCTCAGGCATCGGCTTGCGGCCGGCCTTGTACGTGGAGTCCTGGTCGTGGCGGAAGGTGCGACCGGGAGGATCGAAGGCGGCCACCGCGTGGGTGGGGTGGTGGTCGCCGAGAGCCTTGAGGAGCATCGAGGTGAAGCCGTAGGCAGCGTTGGTCACCTCGCCGCGGCTGTTGGTCAGAGCCGGCATCGCGAAGAACGCGCGGTAGACCAGCGAATGGCCGTCGATGAGCAGCAGAGTGTCGCGTTCCACAGCAGGCTATGGTACGCAGCCATGGAGGCCAGCCTCGACCTCGCGCGCGGCGACATCGGCTTCAGCGCCGCCCACTTCTCCATCCACCAGGGACGCAGCGAACACCTCCATGGGCACAACTACCGGGTCAGCGTTCGTGCCCGTGGCAGCGTCGACGGCGAGGGCACCGTGGTCGATTTCTCGGCGCTGAAGAGCGCGCTGCGCATGCTCTGCGCGGAGCTCGACGAGCGCATGCTGGTGCCCACCCTCTCCCCGCACGTCGGGGTCGAGGAGACCGCCGCCGGTGTCACCCTCACCGAGGGGTCGCGGCGTTTCGTCATCCCTCGCGGCGATGTCGTGCTGCTGCCGGTGGTGAACACCACCTGCGAGTGCCTGGCCGCTCACCTGCTCGCCGCTCTGCGCGCGCAGCTCGGTGGCGGCGGCTACCGCCTCGAGCTCCGCGTCGAGGAGGTCCCGGCCAGGGCGCCAGCGTGTCCGAGTGACCTCGCCGAGGTTGGGGAGGCACGACGACCCGGCGGTATCATCGAGGCATGGCCGATCTCATCGAGATGACCGTTGACAGCATCCGCGTGCACATGCCCACGGGGCAGCACGTCGTCATCCTCAAGGAGAAGACCGCCGAGCGTTACCTGCCCATCTGGATCGGCATCAACGAGGCCAACGCGATCGCTTTGAAGATCACCGGGATGACCCCGGAGCGGCCGATCACCCACGACCTGCTTGCCAACATCCTCGGAGCCGTGGACATCAACGTCGATCGCATCGTGGTGACGTCGCTGGCCAACGAGGTGTTCTACGCGCGCATCCTCGCCCACGTCGACGGGCGTCATGTCGAGATCAACTCACGCCCATCGGACGCCATCGCGGTGGCGGTGCGCGTCGGCGCCGGCATCTTCGTC
>CAVQVY010000053.1:0-65910 GCA_963717185.1 Candidatus Dormiibacterota bacterium
AACACCAGCTGCGTCGACCCGTCGGGTGTCACCGTGGCGCTCGGCGCGCCGACGTTCTGCGGCGGCTGAACGGCGGGACGGCGGAGTAGAAGGGCAAGCCCACGGTGTAGAGGTTCCCGTCCGTGCTCCCCGCGAAGATCTCGCCGTTGGAGATGCTGTGGGCGCGCCGTAGAAGGTGGTTCTTCCAGCACCGCAAAGGCATACAGCCGAGACCGGGGACGCCGCGTTCAGCACCTCCATGGTGGAGCCGGGGCCGCGTCGATGACGAGCCCGTTGTCGCTGGCGAGGGCCGGGACCACCTCCGCGGCCGGCGTCGCATGAGCCCAGATGACGCTCCCAGTGGCGGGGTCGAGCGCTCTGACGGCCCCGGGCTCGCTCGTTCCGCCGATTGTCGTGAGCGCCACCGCCGCGAAGAGCTTCCCGCCAGCGAACGTGCATCGATGACGCGGTGCCGCTGCCGGCGTTCGGTCAGACTCCCTGCATTGGGCCACCACCTGCGTTCGCCCACGTGTAGCCATCGTGGAGGTCTCCAGCGCGGAGAAGGCGTACGTGTGGCCGTTCTTGTTGGTAGGCGGCGGCGGGCCCCGAGTCCCTGTCGGCGGTACTCGAGCAGGTCGGCGTCGTGCCCGTCTAAGTCGCTGGTTTCCTGGTTGGCCGGAAGCGGCCACGAATCGTGGAGCGTGTCGTCGGAGGCGTTGATCGAGAGCACTGCTTCGGCGTACAGGTCATTGCTGTTGGCGCGGGTGCCCGTGGTCAGGTAGATGAGGTTGGTCGCGGGGTCGACCGTGGGCGACGTCCAGATGCCCCCGCCGACGTCGCCGTTGGGCACCACGTCGAACGTGTTGACCACCTGGTGGCTGGAGAGGCTCACCTGCAGCAGCTGTCCCTGGACGAGCGGGCAGTCTCCAGGCTGGCGATGCCGATGTATGCGTAGCCGTTGTAGATGAGCGGGCTGGCCCAGTTGTAGTGGCCACCCGACGCGCTGTTGTCGCCGGTGTTCACCTTGCAGAGGACTGTCCCGGTGGCGGCATCCAGCGCGTACCAGTACGCGTCACCACCGCCGACGTACACGGTGCCGTTGACAACGGTCGCCGCGGAACTGACCCCAAGGGTGTGAGGCGAGCAATTGCTGTTGCCCGTGGTCATGCCGAGGTTGGTGCGCCACTTCAGCGCACCGCTCTTGGCGTCGAGGGCGTACTCGTAGCCATCCCAGGAACCCACATAGACGACCGAGTTCACCACCGTTGCGGACGCCGCGATGGTTGCGCCGGTCTGGTAGGACCAGAGCTTGCTGAGACTTGGGGCATCGCTCACCGAGAGCGATGTCTCCAGCTGGTGCCGTCCCGCGACCCGTCGCTCAGGTACGTGGCCAGTCAGCAGCTGTGAGCATCAGCGCGGAGGCGACCAGCGCGACGGTGGCAGCCGCTGCGCGGGTGCGCGTCGATCGTCCCCCCATCGCCGCAAGCATATCAAACGCACCGCCGGCTGGCGCCGCCTCCCCAGCGGCCGCCGACTGCCCACGGGTTGCCGGGAGTGGGAGTCGAACCCACAACGGCCGACGCCCTGTCTCAACGCTCACGCTGACTGTTTCAGTGCGTTTGCTTGCATCTGTGCGTCCCGTTGTGGAACGCTGCATGGCCCACACGCAACGAGAGGAGGCCCTGGCATGACCCGACGCCCACTCCGATGGCTCGTGATCGCGGGGTTGCTCGGCTCGAGCGCCGTCGCCACCGGGCTTCCGTCCGGCCGTGCGCAGGCGTCCGCACCGGCGGCCACGCAGTACTCCGGCGTGCACGGCGTCATCCAGCCCGTGACCAGCCACCCGGCGGCCGCCAGCTCGACCGCGCCTTCCGCCCGCCAGCGGGGCGCGCGCTCCACCCGCACCCAGGGCAGCGCGGCCACGCGCACCACGCAGGCGCCGGTCGTCAGCTCGTCGGGCACTGCCAGCACCAGCACGTTGCTGGAGAACTTCAACGGGGTCAGCAGCCTCGACAGCGAGCAGACGAACTTCGGCGCTGAGTTCGAGCCGCCCGACCAGGGCCTGTGCGCGGGCAACGGCTTCGTCCTCGAGCCGGTCAACTCCGCGTACCGGATGTACCACACCGACGGGAGCGACGCATCGTCGGTCCGTTCAACGTCAACGACATCTTCAACATCGGTGGTGCCGAGTTCACCTCGGACCCGCGCTGCTACTACGACCCGGCCACCAGCCGCTGGTTCGTCGAGATCCTCTTCCTCAACAACTCGTCCACCGCGTCGGCCCAGGAGATCGCGGTCAGCAGACCAGCGACCCGACCAAGATGTGGACGGAGTACTCGATCGACACGACCGACAACAGCCAGCCGAGCAGCGAGGGCTGCCCGTGCTTCGGTGACCAGCCGCTGCTCGGCATCGACGCCAACAACGTCTACATCAGCACCAACGAGTTCTCGATCAACGGCCCGCAGTACAACGGCGCGCAGATCTACGCGATCAACAAGGCGCAGCTGGTCGCCGGCACCGCCTCGAACTTCGCGCACTGGAAGAACCTGCACATCGGTGGCGCGCTGGCCGCCTCGGTGCAGCCCGCGCTCACCAACGGAGCGCGCCCGGCGGAGTACTTCCTCGACGCGCTCGACCCCAACGGGACGTTCGACAACCGTCTCGGCGTCTGGGCCCTGACCAACACCGCAGCGACGGCATCCGGTCACGTCCCCACCCTGTCGAGCACGGTGATCACGTCCGAGCCCTACGGCCTCCCGCCCAAGGCGCAGCAGAAGGGGTCGTCGAGCCTGCTCGACACCGGTGACGACCGCATGCAGCAGACGCAGTTCATCGGCGGCACCCTGTGGGGAGCCCTGACCACGGCGGTGACCATCCCCAACGACTCCACCGAACGATCCGGCGCGGCCTGGTTCGCGGTCAAGCCGACCCTGTCGGGCGCGGTCATCGGCGGCGCCACGATCAGCCGCCAGGGCTACGAGGCGGAGGCCACCCGCTACATCATGTACCCGGCGATCCAGGTCGACTCCGCAGGCCTGGCGGTGATGGTCTTCAGCCAGAGCGGGGCAACTACCTTCGCCACCGCGGCGTATGCGCTGCTGCAACCCACTGCGACGGCGTTCGGGGCACCGATCACCGCCATGACCGGGTCCGGGCCGTACGATCCGAACGCAACGCGCTGGGGCGACTATTCGTGGGCCGCGCTCGATCCCGGCGGCAAGGCGTTCTGGCTGGCGACGGAGTACGTGCCGCCGACGAGCAGCCAGACCACCGACGGACTGCGCAACTGGGGCACCCGGGTGATGGAGGTGTGCGGCTGCTGAGCGCGTGCGCGGAGCCGGCCGGCACGATCGGTGCGCCGGCCGGTTCCGCCTCAGCTACAGCATCGCCAGCGAGCCGGTCGAACTCTCGGCGTCCTCCTGTGGACTCGGGAGTGTCGGCGCCCGTTCGACGAACGCGCACAGCGCGTTGGCGAGCGGGATCTGCGCCGCGGTCGTGCACGCGACACGCAGGAGGTCGGGAGAGCAGACGAGCACAGCGAGGCAGCGCGCCCGCGACACGGCCACGTTCATGCGGTGTCGCGAGTAGAGGAACTCCATGCCGCGGGGGACGTCCTCCGCGAGCGAGGTGGCCATCGAGTAGATGACCACCGCGCCCTCCTGGCCCTGGAAGCGGTCGACGGTGCCGACGGCGACGTCGTCCGGCAGCGCGCGTCGCAGCGCGCCGACGTGGGCGTTGTACGGGGCGACGACCAGGATGTCCCTTGCGGTCAGCGGTCGCTGCACACCGTGGTGGTCGATCCAGTCGCGTCCCAGCAGCCCGGCCACCAGCCCCGACACGGCGACCGCCTCCTGCTCGGAGGCCGATCGGTTGCCTGTGTGGCGCACCGGCAGCCAGCGCAGGCCCGTGCCCGACAGCTCCCCGTCCCCGAGCACGCGCTGGCGCGCGCTGTCAGGGCTCGAACGCAGACGCGAGTCGTAGAAGTTCTCGGAGATGTACACGCAGACGTCTGGATGCAGACGCCAGGTGACGTCGAGGAACAGCCCGCAGTCGGACGGCACGGTCTCCGCTCCGTTGAGCAGATGCCCCAGCGCCGACGCAGCCGCGCCGGGCGGGTGCGAGCCCTGGGACGGCTGCTCGAGCTGCTGCGGATCACCGAGCAGCACCAGGTTCCGCGCACACCCCGACACCGCGACAACATTGGCGAGCGACAGCTGTCCCGCCTCGTCCACGAAGAGCGTGTCGAACCGCTCCGACATGTCCTCGCGGGCCAGCAGCCACGGCGTCCCGGCGACGACGTCGACCGTGCCCTCGTCGAGGGCTGCCACGATCGGCGCATTGGTCGTCACGCATTGAACCTGCGGGTCGTCGCAGGCGCGGTCGTCGCTCTTCTGGATCACGCGGATGGTGACCCCGCTCCCCGGGCCTCCTCGCAGACGCGCGTGGACCAGCTGGGTGATGGCGCGGTGGCACAGCGCGGTGATCGCAACGGGGCGTCGCGGCGCCGTGGTGACCAGGTCGACGATCGCGATGGCGCCGGTGTGCGTCTTGCCCGACCCGGGCGGCCCCTGGATCGGGATGCAGGCCTGCTCGGCATCGGCGATGCAGCGCCGGGCGGCTTCGACCGCGTCCTCGCTGGCGCCGGCGGAGCGCATCGCCATCGGCGGGGCCGCGGACGCGCGGACGGTGGCGCAGCAGGAGGTCGCGCGCCGCGCGGTGGCACCCCGGCCAGTCGATGCCGTGCCCGGCGACCCATTCGCCGAGGCGCATCAGGGCCGCGCGCAGCGCCGCCGCGTCGGGCTGGCCGCCGGGGACCACGGCGGTGGGCAGGGGTCCGGGCGGTCGGTGCGCTTGATCAGCAGCTCACCTCGGGCCGGGTCGATATGGTGGATGGTGCCGGCGCGCCGGTCACCCGGTTGCCGGCGTCGTTGAGGTACGTGCGCGGATCCTCGACGGCGTCGTCGACCCGCAGCTTGGTCTCCTGCGGGGGGAACAGGAACCGGAACAGGCGTGAGCGGTTGACCACTCCAACCTCGGCGTCGAAGACCAGCCCGCCGACCGACGAGGCATCGTCGATGAGCTCGTCGTCCGTCGCGTCCCGCCTCGCGAAGTACTCCCACCACGCGGGCTTGGCGTCGCGCCTGTGCCAGTCGAGGAGCGCGGCAAGAAGCGAGAGCGCCCGCTGCTCGGCGGTCTGCTTCTGCGCGTCGACCAGGGATCCCCGCCGTGAGCTCGGCGGCGAGGCGGTCGGCTGCTGCGGTGGCCGCCGCCACGGCCTCGGGTGCAACGCCCGCGGAGACGGGCAGGCGCGGCAGGGGCCCGACACTCCCTCGAGCTCGGTGCGACGAGCCTCGAGCCAGCCACGCAAGCCCACCAGCGAGCGGCAGTCGTCCTCGTTGTACAGCGCGGATCGACCTCGAGGATGCGCGTCGTCGGGCGTCGTCGAGCCACAGCTCGTACTGCACGACGCTGGTCCCCGCGTCGGTGATCTGCGCCGCACGGGGCGCCATGTACAGCGGCTCGAGCTTCTTGATCGAGTAGGACTCGACGCCGACGCGCACGCCCTGCCTGACGACCCGGTAGAGGTCGACGAAGACCCCGCGCGCGGAGCAGCTCGTCCACCTCCTCCTCGCGCGTGCGTAGCGGCCCATCAGGCGCTTCATCGCCGACACCTCGTAGGACGCGTAGTGGTAGACGTGCATGCCGGGGTCGCGCCGGCGCGCCGCCATGACCATGTCGATGAAGCTCTCGAAGGCGGCCTTCTCGGCGGCGGCGTCGTGTGCCCACAGCTTCCCGGAACGTGCGCGCACGGTGCGTCGCCTTCGACCCACCCGAAGAGGTACTCGCGACCGTCGGGCCCGACGAACTGGTCGCCCTCCATGTCGAAGAAGATGTCCCGCGGAGAGGGGCGGGAGCGCGGCAAGGCCCCGATGTGGCGCGTCGGCGTCGCGGTTCGATCAGCTCCCACGGCGATGGCGCCTTCGCACGCTCCGACGCCACCTGCAGACGAGCCTGGGCGCGAGCGCCTCGAGCGCCGGGGCCCGGATCTGGTCCACCTCGGTGCCGGCGGGGCAGCCGGCCAGCGCGGCGCGCGTCGAGATGCCCGCCGCGACCAGCCGGGTGCGCTGGTCGCGCCGAGCGCCGGCGACCAGCGAGAGGTGGTCGTCGCGGCGCCACTGGGCGGTGCAGCGGTCCTTCCAGTCGCAGTACGCGCAGAGCGCCACCGGGTCCGGCGAGGTGGCCATCCAGCCCGCTGTCGACGGCGGCCTCGAAGCGCAGCCGCACGGTCCGCAGGTAGGCGGAGATGTCCGCGTAGAGGAACTACTCGACTGTGCCGTCGCCGAGGCGACGTGCAGCGCCGCGGGGCGTGGCCCTGCAGCCGCGCCACCTGGCGCGAGTAGTCGCCGAGCTGCAGGAGCGTGCCCGCCTTGGTGGAGCGCGCCAGCTTGGTGTCGTGGGCCTCGTAGCTCCACGGCCCGAGCGCGGCTCGGGGTGTCGACGCGGCGCAGGAAATCCGCGTGGCCGCGCCAGCGGCCGTCGAAGAAGCTCGCCTGGTAGATGACGTCGACCCCGGCGCGCATCGCCGCCAGCGTCTCCGCCTCGGCGGCGGAGCCCCGCGATCGTGCCCGCCGGGCGTGCGATCTCGACCACCGTGGCGCCGCGGCCGCGTGAGCGCCTGCAGGTAGCTCTGCTCGTGGAGCTCCCGTGCTTACGCAGCACGTCTTGAAGGGGTCGTCACGGCGCGGCCGCTCGAGCTGCCCCGCGGGCCACCGGCGGTCGAGGAAGGAGCGGTGCTCGCACCCGGTGAACGCCACCAGGTCGGTGGGGCTGAGGACGAGCACGCTCTCGATGGTCTGCACGTGCTCCAATGGTGCACAGGCCGCGACGACAGCTGTTGTCGCACAGCTGATTCGCAGGACAGAGCGCAGGGACAGCACGTAAGGGCGAGCGCGTACCCTGACCGCGTGAACCGGACCACGCCCGGCCGACCGCGACCGCGCCCAGCGGCGCGTCCGCTGATCACCATGGCCACCGCGGCGGGGGCAGGCGTGCTCACCCTCGGTCGGCGCCGCGGTCGCGGCGGGAACGTTCGGCGGCCGCACCGTCCCTCCTCGCAGACCGACCAGCCGTCCCCACCCAGGACCCGTCACCGGCCTGCAGCCACCCGCCCAGCCCCCCGGGGACGGCTCCGGGGCTCGGCGGGCGGCGGCAGGCGTGCCGATCGCCTCCGGCGGCTCCTAGGCGTGATCAGCGCCGGGTGGCGCGCGCTCGGGCACGTCGGTGGTGGTCGCGGTGACCGACCGGCGGAGCTCCCTCGCCGCCCGCGAGGTGGTCGCCGCCGAGGTCGACGGCGCTCGACCGCGCCTGCAGCCGCTTCCGCGACGACTCCGACCTGAGCCGCCTCAACGCCGCCGGCGGGCTGCGCCGTGCTCGTCAGCCCGCTGCTCGC
This sequence comes from Candidatus Dormiibacterota bacterium, assembly GCA_963717185.1. Taxonomy (GTDB): domain Bacteria; phylum Chloroflexota; class Dormibacteria; order Aeolococcales; family Aeolococcaceae; genus Aeolococcus. The sequence goes on from CAVQVY010000053.1 coordinate 7,433, forward strand.
CGCAGGCGATCCGCGTGGCCCTGCGCGCGGCGCGCCTCACCGACGGCGACGTCGACCCGACCGTCGGCGGCTGCCATGGCGGCGATCGGCTACGACGCCGACTTCGCCACCATCGGCGCCGACGCGCCCCCCTCCCGTGCCGTGCCAGCCGCCCGGCTGGACCGGCGTCGCATCACCGACGCGCCCGCCCTGGTCACCCTGCCCGCGCGGCCACCGCTCGACCTCGGCGCCACCGCCAAGGCGCTCGGCGCCGACCGCGCCGCCGCGGCGGCGCATGCTGCCACCGGCTGCGGCGGTGCTCGTCAGCCTCGGCGGCGACATCGCCGTCGCGGGGACGCCGCCCGCCGGCGGCTGGCCGGTGCGCGTCACCGACGACCACGCCGCCCAGCGCCGAGGCGCCCGGGCAGGCGATCACGCTGCGCACGGCGGGGGCCTGGCGACGTCGAGCTCCACGCGTGCGCCACTGGCGCCGCGGCGGCGCGGCACGCTGCACCACATCGTCGACCCGCGCACCGGTGCGCCGGCGCAGTCGCCCGTACCGCACCATCAGCGTCGCCGCGGCCACGTGTGTGGACGCCAACACGCCAGCACCGCCGCCATGGTGCGCGGCGAGCGCGCTGCCGGCTGGCTGGAGTTCACCGGCCTGCCGGCGCGGCTGGTCGCCCACGACGGCGTGGTGCTGCACCTCAACCGCTGGCCGGTCAGCGGCGGAGCTGGCGGCTTGATCGCGGCCTCCGGGCCAACCGCACTCTGGTACGCGGCTCGCAGCACCGGGTACGTGAGCCTGCTGCTGCTCACCGCCATCCTGGTGCTGGGCATCGTCACCGTCGATGCGCTGGGACAGCCGGGACTGGCCGCGGTTCCTGACCCAGGCGCGTGCACCGCAACCTGTCGCTGCTGGTGCTGGTCTTCCTGGCCATCCACATCATCACCTCGATCGTCGACCCCTTCGCGGGGATCGCCGCGCTCAACACGGTGGCACCGTTCACCGGCTCCTACCGCCCCGTGTGGCTCGGGCTCGGGGTGGTCTCCATGGAGCTGCTGGTCGCCCTGGTCGATCACCAGCCTGCTGCGCCAGCGCATCGGCTTCAGGGTCTGGCGCGTGGTCCACTGGGCGGCGTACGCGTGCTGGCCCCTGGCGATGCTGCACACGCTCGGCACGGGCAGCGACGTGCGCTCCGCCGTGGGCCCTGGTCGCTCAGCCTCGGCTGCGTCGGGGCGGTGCGTGTTCGCGATCGTCTGGCGGCTGACCAGCGACCGCGGCCGCGCGTGCCGCGGGTGCTGCGCGCCACCAGCCTCGTGGCCACCGCGGCCGCGACCATCGCGCTGCTCGGGCTTCGCGGCCGCCGGGACCGCTGCACAGCGGGTGGGCGAAGGCGGCCGGGACGCCGGACCGGCTGCTTGTCGCCGCCAGCGGCTGCGGCCCAGCCCACCCCCTCGCCGACAAGCACCCCCGCGCCGACGCTGCCGGCCGGGCTCACCGACCAGCTGACCGGCACCGTCGTCCAGGGCACGAGCGCGGTGCAGGTGACCTCCGCGACGCGCGCGATGCCAACCTCCGCATCGTCATCGCCGTGGCGCGGCCAACACCCGCGGGACAGCTGCTGATCACCGAGAGCGGCGCCACCGTGTGCAACGTCACCGCCGCGGTCGCGCAGGACGTGCAGGCCACGTGCGGGCAGACCGCCGTCGACATCACCCTCAGCCAGCAGCCCGACGGCACGATCGCCGGCCAGCTGGTCACCCAGGCGCGGCGCGCATGATGCCGGCGGTGACGGCATCGCGCCTCCTCGACGGCCCCCCGCCCGCCGACGGCGCCGAGTTGCTCGCGCGAACACCTCGCACGGCTTGGCCCGCGGCCGCGGTTCCCCGGCGGCGAGCGCTCATCGACCGTCGTCGACGAGGCCGGCCTGCGCGGCCGGGGCGGCGCCGGGTACCCGACAGCCCGCAAATGGGCGGCCACCCGCGAACGCTCGCGGGGAAACGCCGTGGTCGTCGCCAACGGCGCGGAGGCCGAGCCGCTCAGCGGCAAGGACCGCATGCTCATGACCTCGCGGCCACACCTGGTCCTCGACGGCGTCGCTCCTCGCGGCCGAGGCGGTCGGCGCCGAGCGCGCGGTCGTGTGTATGTCAGCAGCGCCCACGACGACGCGGCCGCCGCCGTCCGGCAGGCCATCGACGAGCGCCGGACGGCTCGCGACCTGCCCGTCCCCGTCACCGTGGTGACGAGCGCCGCGCCGCTACGTCGCCGGCGAGGAGTCGGCGGCCATCGCCCACCTCAACGGGGGGCCGCGAAGCCCACCATGGTGCCGCCCCGCCCGTTCGAGAGCGGCGTCGACGGGCGCCCGACGGCTGGTCCAGAACGTCGAGACGCTCGCGCATGCCGCCCTGGTCGCCCGGCGATGGGCCGGAGGCCTACCGCCTCGCCGGCGCCGACGAGGCGACTGGCACCGTCCTGGTGACCATGACCGCGGCCATCCATTCGCCCGGGGTGCACGAGCTGCCGGGCGGGTCGACGGTCGCGCAGGCTGTCAGCGCCGCCGGGGGAGCCACCGCCGCCGTCGCCGCTGTGCTGGTCGGCGGCTACTTCGGTCGCTGGGTCGCCGCCGACGACGCCTGGGACCTGCGCCTGGGCATCGACGTTCCGCTCGGCAGCGGGGTCATCGCCGTGTTCCCGCACGGCCACTGCGGCGTCACCCAGGCCGCGGCGCTGGTCGGCTTCCTGGCGCGGGAGAGCGCGCGCCAGTGCGGCCCGTGCGAGCACGGCCTCGCCTCACTGGCCGCGACCACCGCCGAGGTGGCCGCCGGCCGTGCCAAGCCGCGCGACGCGGAGCGCCTGCAGCGCTGGATCGCCCAGATCGCCGGGCGTGGCGCCTGCCACCACCCCGACGGCGCGCTGGTGCTGCTCTCCAGCGCGCTGCGGGTGTTCTCGGGCGACGTCACCACCCACATCAGGCGCGGCCGCTGCGACCGCAACCCGGCGCCGCTGCTCGCGGCTCCGGACTGGACGCGCGACCGCCGATGAGCCGGCTGCGCGTGGACCCGATCAGCTGCGACGGCTTCGGCATGTGCGCCGAGCTGCTGCCGGAGCGGATCACGCTCGACGACTGGGGGTACCCGATCATCGACGGCCGGCCGATGAGCCGCGACCTCCTCGAGCTCGCGCGCCGAGCGGTCGCGGCGTGCCCCACCGCCGCCCTGCGGCTGGCCCGCGAGGACGAGACCCACCGCTAGCGGTCGTCAGGCGCCCGTGCGCACCTCGTCGGCGCACGTCCCAGCACGCCGTCGAGCATCTCGAGGAACTCGGTCACCCGCGCGGGCTTGGTGAGGAAGGCGATCGCCCCCGCTTCGAGCAGCCGGCGCACCTGCCGCTCGGTGGCATCGGCGCTGTACACCACCACCGGGATCGGGGCCGTGCGCGGGTCGTCCTGGAGGCGGCGGAGCACCTCGTCACCGTTGAGGTCGGGCAGGTGCAGGTCGAGGATGACGAGGTCGGGCCGGTGCTCGCGCGCCAGGTCGATGGCGATGCCACCCTGCATGGCGGTGAGCAGGCGCACGTTGGGGCGCAGCGCGAAGATCGACTCGACGAGCGCGATCGTGGCCAGGTTGTCCTCGACGTACAGCACGGTTCGCCCGGCGACGGCGTCGCGCAGCACAGGCGGCCCGGTGGCAGGGATGACCGTGGCGGAGTCCGTGCCCGTGGCCTGCTGCAGGCGGACGATGAAGGTGGCGCCCTCTCCCTTGGCGCTGCGCAGCTGCAGCGAGCCGCCCATGGCGACCGTGAGCTGGCGGGCGAGGGCCAGGCCCAGCCCCGTTCCCTGGACGTGGCTGCGCTCTGCGCCGAGCCGCTCGAACGGCTGGAAGAGCCGTTCCTGTTGTGCCTCGTCCAGTCCCGGGCCGTCGTCGATCACCTCGATCTCCACGGCGCCATCCCTGGCCGCAGCGCCGGCGACCACGTGGCCGCCCTCGGCGCCGTACTTGATGGCATTGGAGAGAAGGTTGAGCAGCACCTGCACGAGCCGCTGACGGTCGGCTCGGATGTAGATGCGGTCAGGACCCTCGATGCGGCATGCTGATGGTCACGCTGCGCTCGTTGGCGGTCTGGGCGACGAGCCCGACGCACTCCTCGAGAAGTGTGCGCACGTCCAGCGGCTGCAGCGAGAGGCTCTCGCGGCCCGCCTCGATGCGGGCGATGTCGAGCACGTCGTTCACCAGGCTCAGCAGATGCGAGCCGGCCCGCTGGATCGCGTCGATGGCGGTGAGCTGGTCCTCGCGCGGCTCGCGCATCTCGAGGAGATCGCTGAAGCCGAGCATTGCGGCCAGGGGTGTCCGCAACTCGTGGCTCATTCGCGAGAGGTACTCACTCTTGGCGTTGCTGGCCTGCTCGGCCACGTCGCGAGCATGGCGGAGCTCGTCGGCGGCGCGTTTCTCATTGGTGATGTCGCGGTTGATCTCCAGCACCGCAATGGGTTTGCCCTCGGCGTCGCGCTGGACCGCCCAGCGTGCGCTGATGGGCAGGGTGCGGCCGTCCTTGGTGACCTGGCGCAGCTCCCCCTCCCAGTGCTCGTGCTCGAGCAGAGAGGCGACGATCATCTCGAGCGGCATCGAGTGCTCCGACTGCAGCAGCGGCAGCGGGTCTTTGCCGATCGCCTCCTCCCGGCTGTACCCGTACAGCTCGGATGCCGCCTTGTTCCAGTACTGGATGGCGCGGGTGTCGAAGTCCCAGCTGAAGACCGCGTCGTAGGCGAGGTCGAGCAGCTCGGCGTTGCGGCGCACCCCCACCACCAGGTGGACACGGTCCAGGGCGACGGTGATCGACACCGCGTACTGAGCGAGTCGTGACAGCTCCTCGTCGCCGAACAGAGGTGTGAACGGGCCCGCCAGCACAGCGAGGTATCCCTCCCCGGCCTGCGAGCTGCAGCGGAACCACCGCGGCGGGACCCAGCGTGCTGGTGAACGAGAGACCGGCCGAGCCGCGCAAGCCCTCGAGCTCGTGGTGGAGACGGTCGCCGTCCGTGGGGGCGATCCCGGTCAGCGCGAGCACGCGGCCGTCCAGGGCGATCATCGCCGCACCGCCGCCGAGCAGACGGGCGGCCCACTCGAGGGCACGAGCGGCGAGCGTCTCCTCATCCGGGGAGAACAGCAGCAGGTTGTTGAGCGCCTGGCGCAGCTGGATCTCCTCGCCCTCACGCCAGATCCGTCGCAGCCAGCCGGGCGGGGTCAGCGCAATGGCGAGCAGCGGCATGCTCAGGAGCACCACGCTCTCGACCGCCAGCTGCAGGGTCGCGCTGTTCGATGCACCCACGGCGGCCACGGTGCCGAGCAGCGCGAGGATGATCCCGGCGAACCCCGCATTCAGCGAACGGAGCCGCGCGCGCTGCACCCGCGGCAGCGTTCCCGACACGCGCCAGAGCCGCACGATCGACGCTCCCACCACGGCGCACCACGTCAGCAGCAGCAGCACGTCGACCAGCAGCGGCACGCCGGTGGGCTTGGTTGCCGGGTTGTTGAGGTTGACCGCGATGGCTGCACCGGTGACCAGCGCCACCACCACGGCGGACGACCGCAGTGCCCACGCGCGCATGGGGATGAGGCTGTTCCGGAAGAGCACGAACCCGAATGCCGACGCCATGAGCAGGAAGATGCTCACCGCGGCCAGCACAATCGCGGCAGTGCCGGAGAACTGCGTGACCCTGCCGAGGATCGCGAGGAGGCCGAGGAGGCCCACCGCCACGGCGAGGTAACGGCGGCTCTGGCCGCGATGGCGCAACCAGTCCACGACGGTGAGCGCGCCGAGCAGGAACAGTGCCGCGCCCACCGCCCATTGAAGTGCCGCGAGTGCCTGGCTCACATTCGCGAGTATGACGACCGGGGCCACGAGTGAACGGCGATCCGTTGCCAATCCTTCACGTGCGGTATGAGCTTTCTGCGCCGCGCGGGCGGGCGAATCGCGCCGGTTGGGGCGACAATCCGCGCGCGTGTCCCACTACTTCGACCGCGACCCACTCGTCCGTTCCCGGCGGCGCCGCGTCACCCTGAAACTGCCGGACGTCTCCCTGACGCTGGAGAGCGACGCGGGGTGTTCGGGCACCACGGTGTCGACAGCGGCACGCGGTTCCTGCTGCGGCGCGCTCCCTCGCCGCCGCCCGGCGGCGACCTGCTCGACCTCGGGTGCGGCTACGGACCGATCGCTGTGACGCTGGGGCTCAGAGCGCCGGCCGCGCGCATCTGGGCCGTCGACGTCAACCGGCGAGCCCTCGAGCTGACCGCTGCCAACGCGGCGGCCGCCGGGGCGACCAACGTCATCGCCGCGATCACCCGAGGAGGTGCCCAGCAGTCTGCGGTTCGCTGCGGTGTACAGCAACCCGCCGGTGCGCATCGGGCTGGCCGCTGCTCCATCCACTGCTGACCGGCGTGGCTCGACCGCCTCGAGGCCGGAGCCGCCGCCCATCTCGTCGTGCATCGCCATCTCGGTTCGGACTCACTGGCGCGATGGCTCGGCGGGGAGGGGTTCGACGTCGAGAGGGTGGCGTCCCACGACGGCTATCGGATCCTGCGAGTGCAGCCGCGGCAGGCCGTGGGGGATGATCGCTGAATGGTCACTGCTGCGCTGAATGGCGCCCTCGGAACCATCCGCATCGACATCGACCCCGTGATCCACATCGGCGGCCTGTCGGTCCACTGGTACGGGGTGATGTACGCCGTGGCCTTCCTGGTGGCCTTCCGTTATGGCGTCCTGCCCCACGTGGAGCCGCGCGGCATCGATCGCCGCACCGCGGAGCGCGCCCTGGTCTGGACGATCATCTTCGGCCTGCTCGGAGGCCGTCTCTACTACGTGCTCCAGCAGCCCAACCTCGGTGACTACCTGCACAACCCGATTCGCATCATCGCGGTGTGGGAGGGCGGCATGGCCTTCTTCGGCGCCATCATCGCGAGGCCTCGCCGCCGTCGCCGTCTTCGCGTGGCGCAACCGCGCTGTCGACGTGGCTGCTCTGGGACGCGGCGGTGATCTTCGCGGTCGTCGGCCAGCCGATCGGGCGAATCGGCAACGTCATCAACGGAGACATCCTCGGCGCGCCGAGCAGCCTGCCCTGGGCGACCGGCGTACGCCAACCCGCATGCCGTGCTGCAGACGGGGTTCCACCTGGTGAACTACCCGGGAGGACCGTGGTACTACCAGCCCGCGGCGGTGTACGAGGCGCTCGGCACCATCGTCATCGGGGTGATCCTCTTCGTGCTGCGGCGCCGGGGCGTGCGCAACGGCGCGCTGGCGGTGGCGTACATCCCGCTGTACGCGGTCAGCCAGCTCATCCTCTTCCAGTTCCGCGCCAGCGAGCCGGTGCTCGGCCTCGGCCTGCACCAGGCGCAGTGGACGGCGATCATCATGCTGGTGGTGGTGACCCCGCTGGTGTACCTGGCCTGGCGCCGAGGCGTCGACACGGTCAAGCGTGGCGCGAGCATGACGTGACGTCGGCACGGCTCCGCTCGCCTCGATCATCGACCTGCTCTTCACCGTGCTCGAGCTCATCGTGTTCGCACGCGTGATGCTGTCGTGGCTGCCGATCAGCCCATGGCACCCGATGGCGCGCTGGCTGCGGCGCATCGTCGACCCGATCCTGCGACCGTTCCAGCGCGTGCTGCCGAGCTTCAGTGGCATCGACTTCTCGCCGCTCCTGGCGCTGGCGGTCCTCTACGTGCTCCAGCAGGTGGTCCACTCGCTGCTGGTGTCGGGCTCGGTGTCGCCCGGAGCCGCCGTGCTCGACGTGGTGCGCCAGGTGGTGCTGGGCATCGTCGATCTTCTTCTGCATCGTGCTGTTCGTCCGGCTGCTGTTCTCGCTCTTCCACGCCGACCCCTGGCATCCCATCGTGCTGATGGTGCGACGCTTCACCGACCCGCTGGTGCGTCCCTTCGCTGGCGATCGTTCCGCGCGGCGCAGCCATCGACGGCGGCGCCGCGATCGCGTTCCTGGTGTTCCTCGCGCTGTACTTCGTCGGGCGCGCGCTGTTCGACGCCGCGGGAGTGTTCTAGTGCCGCGCCGTCCTGCGCCCCACGCCTCGCGTTCGGGAGCGCGCTCGCGGCGGGTCTCGAGCCGGTACGCGCCGGGACCGAGCAGAGCCTCGACAGTGCGCTCCAACCCGGGCCCCGGGTCGACGGAGAACCCGTCGTGGAGCGCGATGTCGTCGATCAACTCCGCACTCTCGACGTGGATGACCACGGGGGCGTCCCCCTGGTGGTCGGCGATCGCCTGCTGCAGCGGGCCGACCAGGTGGTGCTGGTCGGGTGAGAGCCGGAAATGCACAGTGCTGTTGCGCCGCCACGCCACCAGCCGTGGGTCGTCGAGCGCGAAGATGGCGTCGGCGCGGATCTTCGACGGCTCGCTCTCGCGCTCCTCGTCGTCCACGCCCCGTTCGGGTGCGGGCCGGCTGGATCTCCACCTTGCCGCGGATGACCACCACCGCGTCGGGGCGGAGCAGGTCGGCCACCTCCTCGAACACGCGGTTGAACACCACCACCTCGCAGCTGCCGGTGAGGTCCTCGATCTGCAGGAACGCCATGCGCTGCCCGGTCGTGCTCTTGCGCGGCACGAACGCGCGCACGTCGCGGATGCAGCCACCGACCTGCACGATGAGGCCGTCGAGGTGACCGCCGAGCTCGTTGATCGAGGTGTCCACGCGCGCTTGCAGGGTGGTGGCGATGCGGCGCAGGGGGTGGTCGCTGAGGTACATGCCGAGCAGGTCACGCTCCCACGCCAGCCAGGAGTCGTCGCTCCTGCCCGGGGCGGAGTCGCCGTCAGCCGGCGCGACGTGCGGGACGAGGGTGCCGATGATGTCGACGGCGTCGCCGAACAGCGCGGTCTGGCCGAGGTCGCGCTCGCGCCGCACCGCCGCCGCATGGTCCATGGCCGAGTCGAGCTGGCGGAGCAACGCGTGGCGGTCGCCCAGGGAGTCGAGAGCGCCGCACTGGATCAGTGACTCCAGCACGCGGCGGTTGAGGTCGCGGCTGTCGACGCGCAGGCAGAGGTCGAGCAGGCCGGTGAAGGGGCCGCCCTCGTCGCGGGCGGCGATCAGCGCGCGGGTCACGCTCTCGCCGACGTTCTTGACGTGCTGCAGGCCGAAGAGGATCTCGCCGATGGCTACTTCGCCCACGGTGAAGCCGGCGCCGCTGCGGTTGACGTCGGGCTTGTGCACGACCAATCCATGCGCGTGTGCGTCGAGGATGGTCTGCTTGAGCTTGTCGAAGTCACCGCCGCGGCTGTTGAGCAGCGCTGCCATGAACTCGAGCGGATGGTTGGCCTTCAGGTATGCGGTCTGGTAGGAGATCAGTCCGTACGCCACGCTGTGTGAGTTGTGGACGACCAGGTCGTTCGCAACAAAGTTGTGGTCGGTGTCCACGGTCAGGTCGTACGTCTCCTCGATGCCGTCGAGCCTGATCTCGGTGATGCGGTCCCAGAAGACGTCTGAGACAGCGGCCTGGCGAAGGCGATCGGAGCCGAAGAAGTCGGCAAGGCGGAGGATGGTGGAGCGCCTGCAAGGGCGCTTGGCGGCCTCCCCACCATAGAACTCCACCATGGAAACGCCAGTACGTCGTTCGAGGTCGATCCATGTCAACCCGGCTCGGCGCCTCTCTGCGTCGACCACGGTTCGGACACCGGCAGGGATCGTATCCACCGATGCCTGACCGCGTCGTGTCGCTGCGAGGTGATCGCGAAGCAGCTGCAGCTGCGCCGTTCCCTGCCGGTGCAATGCGGGCCGACGCGCTCCAGGAACGCCTCCGCTGCGCCTTCGCCGATGAGATGAACGGTGTAGCCGGCCTTGAGCGTGCCCCGGTACCGGAACTGCTTGGTGTGCAGGCCGGACGGAATGCCCAGCCGGAGCAGAAGCTGTTGCACGTCGCGAGCAAGGCGCTTCGACGACGTGGCGTAGAACGGCACATGGTTCGTGCCGGTGCCGGCGATGAAGCCGTCACCCGCCCACATCCTGCCTAGCAGAATCTCCAAGGATTCATCGGCCAACATGAATGCTGCCGCCGGGATGGCTTTCTCCGTGGCGCGCTTGCCCAGGATGCCGAGCTCCGCGGCCCAGCGGAAGGCGCCCGAGCGAACCGGCACGGCGGCGTCCTCAAGAACGAGGGCGTTGGTGCCATCCGTCAACGGTAGGGTCAGTGGCTTGATGTACCCGCTGCTAAGGCACACCTCCATGCGCCCGTCACGCCGCCTGGTGATCCGCGGAAACGTGAGTGGGAATTGAGCTGCCGCTGACGCGAAGTCCTCGATCGCCGCCGGATTGTTGTTGTAGAAGTACAGGCATGAGGGGTGGCACGTGTTCCCCTCGGATAGTAGGCCGCCCAACACCACCAGCTCGTGCTTCGGCCACTGCGTCCCAGAGGCGACGGGCAGCCGTCTCGCCGATGCGATCCGGTCGCCAACCGAGAGCTCCTGCAGCCGCCGCCATCCCTCGAACGTTCGAACGCGATGGTTGGCGGTTGCCCGCAGAGTGCGCCCCTGGGCCGTCTTCACCAAGAGAACAGGTCGGCGGCCATTGCTGACGACGTCGGTAACGGGGCGCGGTCGCAGCAACCCGTCCTCTCCAAGCCCGTGAACAGTGAATGGCCTGCGCAACTGTCGTAGAGGTCACCGACGGTGGTGCGCTCGCCAGTGGTTGCGTCAATGACCTCGGTGTCGCGAACCAAACACTTGTTGAACCCGTAGCCCGCGAAGAACGCAATGAGATCGAAGAGCTCGATGGCGCGCTCCTCAGCCACGCCGTTGGCCGCCGCGCCGGCGAGGAACTTCTCGCGCTGCTTGGCCATCTTCGGCCTTGTCCTTCTTGCCCATCGCGGCGCGGAGGACGTCGGCCTCGCCGAGCGTGAAGCCCGCCACGGCCTGCGCGATCTTCATGACCTGGTCCTGGTAGACGATGGTGCCGTGCGTCTCCTCGAGCACAGGCCGGAGCATCGCCTCGAGCCCCACCGGGTACTCGACGGGCAGCTCGCCCCGCTTGCGCTTGATGTACTGCGCGGTCGCTCCGCCCTCGATCGGCCCCGGCCGGTTCAGCGCACCGCAAGGGCCGACGTCCTCCAGCGTGCGCGGCTGCATGTCGATGAGGATGCGCTTGGCGAATGTCGCCTCCAGCTGGAAGATTCCGTGCGTGTCGGCCTTCGACAGCAGCGCGTACGTCGCGGCGTCGTCGAGCGGGATCTCGTCGATGTCGATGCGCGTCCCCGTCGACGCCTCGATCATCTGCAGGGCTCTCCTCGATGACGGTGAGGTTGGTCAGCCCGAGGAAGTCGACCTTGAGCAGGCCGACCGCTGAGACCCCCTCCATGTCGAACATGGTCACCGCGGTGCTGCGGTCTCCCATCGTCGAGCGCTGAAGGGGGACGATGTTGGTGAGCGGTTCGGCGCCGATCACCACCCCCGCAGCGTGCGTCGACGCGTTGCGGCAGATGCCCTCGAGACGGCGCGCGTTGTCGATGACCTGCCGCGCCCACCCCTCGCTGTCGTACAGCGCGCGCAGCTCCCTGCTCTCGTCGAGCGCCTTGTCGAGCGTGATCTTCACGCTCAGCGGGACGAGCTTGGCGAGCCGGTCGACGTCGGGCAGCGGCACGTTGAGCGCGCGGCCCACGTCGCGGATGGCCGCGCGAGCCGCCATGGTGCCGAAGGTGATGATCTGCGCCACCCGGTCCTCGCCGTACTTGCCCTGCACGTACTGCAGCACCCGGTCGCGGCGGCGGTCGTCGAAGTCGATGTCGATGTCCGGCATCTGGACGCGCTCGATGTTGAGGAAGCGCTCGAAGATGAGCCCGTACTTGAGCGGGCAGACGTTGGTGATGCGCAGGACGTACGCGACCAGCGAACCGGCCGAGCTGCCGCGTCCCGGCCCGACGATCACGCCGTCGCAACGCGCCGCGCGGATCAGGTCCCAGACGATCAGGAAGTACGGCGCGAAGCCCGGTCGTCTCGATGACGTCGAGCTCCATCGCCAGGCGCTCGCGCGCCTCATTGGTGATGTCGGTCGCCGTAGCGCTCGCGCAGCCCCGCCTCGCAGAGCTCGCGCAGGTACGTCTCGGCGCTGTGTCCCTGCGGGATCGGCGAGTACGCGGGAAGCAGGTTGCCGCCCAGCTTCAGCTCGACGTTGCACAGGTCGGCAACGGCGAGGGTGTTGCGCACCGCCTCGCCGTACGGCGGCGAACTGGTCGCGCATGTGCGCCGCCCGACGTCACCGAGAAGTGCGGGCCGGCGAAACGGAAGCGCTTCTCGTCCTCGCGCCGTGCCTGGGTCTGGATGCAGAGCAGGATGTCGTGCGCCTCGGCGTCCTCGACGCCGATGTAGTGGGCGTCGTTGGTGGCCACCAGCGGCAGGCCCGGTGCGCCGAGCGATCTCCAGCATGCCGGTGCGGATCGCATCCTCCTCGGGGATGCCGTGGTCCATCAGCTCGAGGAAGTAGCCGTCGCTGCCGAAGATCTCCATGTGCTGCCGGGCGACGCTCTCGGCCGCGTCCATGTCGCCGCTGAGGATCGCCTGGGGCAGCTCGCCGCCGATGCACGCGGAGAGGCAGATGAGGCCTTCGGCGTGCTCGGCGAGCAGCTCCTTGTCGATGCGCGGCTTGTAGTAGTAGCCCTCGAGGTGCGACCTGCTGACCAGCTGGATGAGGTTGCGGTAGCCGGTCTCGTTGCGGGCCAGCAGGATGAGGTGGTTGGGGTCGCGGTCGGTGCGTCCCTCCTTGTCATGGCGCGACCGCGGCGCCATGTACATCTCGCAGCCGATGATCGGCTTGACACCGGCAGCGCGCGCCGCCGTGTAGAACTTCACCGCTCCGTACAGCGCGCCGTGGTCGGTGATGGCCAGCGCGCTCTGCCCGTGGCCCTTGGCGGCGGCGACGAGGTCGGCGATGCGCGAGGCGCCATCGAGCAGCGAGTACTCGGTGTGGGTGTGCAGGTGGACGAAGGGTTCGACATCCTCCGTCGCCGACGGTCACCGGTCCTGTGACCATGCTCTCCTCGCGCTGCCGCCGAACAGACGTACGGTAGCAAGGCCAGGCCCGCCCTTGTGGGGCCGGTGACGGGCTTGGGCTGATCGGGGCGGCAGCCCGTATCCTCGGGGACCCGTGGACTTCCTCACCGGCCTGCACGGCGCCGTCGCCACCGTCCTGATCTGCGTCCTCCTCTTCATCGACGAGGCCGGGGTGCCGCTGCCGTTCATCCCCAACGAGGTCCTGCTGATCGTGGCCGGCCTGCTCATCGCGGCGGGCAGCCTCAACCCGTTCGTCTTCTACCCGATCGCCTGCGTCGCGCTCGTGCGGTGGGTCGTTCACCGGCTACAGCTGGGCCCGCCAGGTGGGGCCCCGCCGGCTGCGCAAGGTCGCCGTCAGGCTGCACGCCGCCAAGGCGTACGACCGGGCCTCGCGCCGGCATGGCGCGCGCCGATGTCCGCCACATCGCGCTGGCCCGGGTCATCCCGGGCGTCCGGGCCTACGCCACCCTGTGCGCCGGCGCTGCGGAGGTGCCCGCTGCGCACCTTCATGGAGGCCAACATCCCCGCCATCCTCGGCTGGGTGGCGCTGATGACCGGCATCGGCTTCGTCGCCGGCGTTCCCGCCGAGCACGTCCTCACCGCCGTCGAGGCCCAGCTCTTCAACTTCGCCCTCAGCGGTGGCCTGCTCGTCGCGCTCGGGCGTGGTCGCATACCGCGCCGCACGCCGCGCCCCGGACCCGCGCCGCGTCCCCGCGGCCGGGCCCTTCTTCGGCATCGCCCGGCGCGACCGCTACTGGCTGGCGGCCGCCGTCGACGCGGGGATCATCGCGGTCATCCTGGCCGGCTTCGACCGCTTCGACCCGCGCGGTGCTCAACCTCAAGTTCCAGATCCTTCCCGAGGGACGCTACGACGTCGGCGTCATCGTGCTCGGCATCGCGCTCGCGTACATCCTGGTGAGCCGGCGCAGCTCCACGGGCGAGACCGCGGGCGAGCGTCTCTTCGACATCAGCTACGTGCACCGCGGGCCGCGCCGGCCGCCCGCGCCGGAGCCGTTCGACGACGACTCCGATGACGACTCCGAGGACGCCGTCTAGGTATCGCGTCGCAGCGTCACCACGCTCTCCACGTGGTGCGTCTGCGGGAACATGTCCACCAGCTCGAACGACTCGATGCGGTACGGCCCGGACACGGTGAGCACGCGCAGGTCACGCGCCAGTGTGGCTGGGTCACACGAGACATACACGACGGTGGCGGGGCCGGCGAGTGCCAGCCACGCCGTGACACGCGGGTCGCAGCCGGCGCGCGGCGGGTCGAGCAGGACGGCGTCGGCAGCCGCTCCCACGCCGGGCAGTGCGTCCTCGACGGGCTTGGCGACGTAGCGAACCCGCGACGCGCAGTCGTTGAGCTCGGTGTTGAGCACCCCGAGCCGCGCCGAGTCGCGGTTGCTCTCGATGCACACCACCGTGGCTCCCCGGGTCGCCAGCTCGCAGGCGAGCACGCCGACGCCCGCGTAGGCGTCGACGACGGTGCGCGCCGGCAACGTCGCCGAGACCGTGCAGCGCGGCGCCGTAGAGCAGGTCGAGCGACCCCCAGTTGACCTGGATGAAGGTGTCCGGCGAAACACGGTAGTCATGGCCCCGCCAGCTCAACGTGGTCGACGTCGTGCTCCAGCGCTGCGCAGCCGCGCGCGCGTGTGCATCCACCGCATCGGCGAGGAATTGATCGCGCGCGGCCGCGGCCGCAGCAGCAGCTCCTCGCCGGCCTCCGCCGACGGTCAGGTGGAGCGTGGTCAGCCCGGTCTCGCCGGCGTCGCGCACCAGGCGCGTCGAGCGCGGGCAGCGACGTCGGTGATGCGCGGGTGGTGGATGAGGCAGTCGTCGACCGCGACCGGCCGCCAGCTGCGCACCCTGTTGAAACCGAGGCGCGCATCGCGCATGCCGGCCTCGCCGGGGATGACATGGAACTCGCCACGCCAGCGGTATCGCCACGGGTCGTCCGCGCCCGTGACGACGAATCGCTCGGGCAAGCGGCACCGCCTGGCGGCGCATCGCGTCGCGCACGATCTCAGCCTTCAGCTCGAGCTGGTGGCTGTACTCGACGTGCTGCAGCTGGCAGCCGCCGCACTCCCCGTAGTACGGACATGGCGGCTGTGACGCGATGCGCCGATGGCGCGCCGACGGCGATGGTGTGCGCGAACCACACCCGACCCTTGCGGTGCTGCAGCTCGACCTCGACCTGCTCGCCGGGGAGCGCGCCGTCGACGAACACGCTGGTGCCGTCGTCAGGCGCGCCAGGCACACCGCCCCGTGCACCATCGCGCCGGCGACGACCGCGAAGCGCTCACCACGCCGGTGGCGCGCCGGCGCAGCCGCGACCGGCGCGACGCTCAGCCGGAGAGTCGCTCACGCAGCAGGGCCGTGACCAGTGCGCGCATCGGCGCGGCCGCGCGTCGCCTTCATCACGTGCCCGACGAGCGCCTGGAGCGCGGCCTCGCGACCACCGCGAAAGTCCTCGCACGCCTTGGGGTTGGCGTCGATCGCCTCGCTGATCAGCGCAGCGAGCTGGTCGGCGTCGCCGACCTGGCCGAGACCGCGCTCGGCGACGAGCGCAGCGGGATCGCCGCCCTCGATGTACAGCTCGGCGAGCAGGTCCTTGGCGGTGGAGCCGTTGATGGCGCCGCTCTCGACGAGCTTGAGGAGCGCGGCCAGGCCGGGGACGCCCAAGCCCGCTGGCAGCGAGCGGCAGCCGGTGCACATTGGCAAGCGCGGCGACATCGCCGGTCAGCCAGTTGGCCGCGAGCCTTGGCGGAGATCCCCGCCTCCACGAGCGCCTCGTAGGTGTCTGCGTCGGCGCGCGTGCCGGTGATCACACGCCGCGTCGTACGCGGACAGGCCGTACTGCTCGGTGAAGCCGGCGCGCACGCGCCTCGGGCAGCTCGGGGATGCGCGGCGCGGATCCGCTCCACGAGCGTCGCGGTCGAGCTGCAGCGGCGGCAGGTCGGGCTCAGGGAAGTAGCGGTAGTCGTGCGCCATCTCCTTGCTGCGCTGCGACACCGTCGCGCCGCGGGCCTCCACCCAGCCGCGCGTCTCCTGCATCGAGCGTCCCGCCCTCGTCGAGGACCGTCGCGCTGCCGCTCGATCTCGAAGCTCGATGGCGCGGTGCACGGCGCGGAAGGAGTTCATGTTCTTGACCTCCACCTTGGTGCCGAGCTCGGGGTCACCGCGGCGTCGCACCGACACGTTGGCGTCGCAGCGCAGCGAGCCCTGCTCGAGGTTGCCGTCGTTGACGCCGATGTACATGAGGATCTGGCGCAGGCGGACGAGGTACTCGCGAGCCGCGTCGGCGCTGCGCAGGTCGGGCTCGCCGACGATCTCCATGAGCGGCACGCCGCAGCGGTTGAGGTCGACCAGCGAGCTCGTCGCCTCCTGGAGCACGTCGCCGGCGTGGTGCATGGTGCCGGTGTCCTCCTCGAGGTGCACGCGGGTGATCCCGCAGCGCGTGCGCTCGCCGTCGACGTCGAACTCGAGGTGGCCGTGCTGCGAGAGCGGCAGGTCGTACTGGGAGATCTGGTAGCCCTTGGGCAGGTCGGGATAGAAGTAGTTCTTGCGGTCGAACTTGGTGAACGGCGGGATCTCGCAGTTGAGCGCGAGCGCGGTGCGCACGGTCATCTCCACCGCCTGGCGGTTGATCACCGGCAGCGCCCCGGGAAGGCCCAGGCACACCGGGCAGGTGTTGCCGTTGGGCGGCGCGCTGGTGTAGTCGGCGCTGCAGGAGCAGAACATCTTGCTGCGCGTGAGCAGCTGGGCGTGGACCTCGAGCCCGATCACCGCCTCGTACCCGGTGTCCACGACTGCCGTCGCCGGCTGCGCGCTCACGCGGCCACCAGCGGCGCGCGCGCGCAGGTGCCACGTCGTGGCCGCCTCGTAGGCGGCGGCCACCTGGAAGACGCGCGCGTCGTGCAGGCGCGGCGCGATCACCTGCAGGCCGACCGGGAGCTCCGTCGCTGAAACCGCACGGCAGCGAGATCCCCGGCAGCCCGGCGAGGTTGACCGGGATGGTGAGCGCGTCGTTGAGGTACATCTCGACCGGGTCCTGGATGGCGCCGGTGGTGAAGGCGACCTTCGGCGAGGTCGGGCACACCAGCGCGTCGACGGACTCGAAGACCGCGTCGAACTCGCGCGCGATGAGCGGTGCGCACCTTCTGCGCGCGCCGGTAGTAGGCGTCGTAGTAGCCGCTGCTCAGCGCGTACGTGCCCAGCATCACCCGGCGCTTGACCTCGTCGCCGAAACCCTCGTCGCGGGTGCGCAGGTACGTCTCGGTCAGCGACGGGCGCTCGACGCGCAGCCCGAAGCGGACGCCGTCGTAGCGCGCCAGGTTCGACGAGCATTCCGCGGGGGCGATGATGTAGTACGTCGAGAGGCCCAGGTCGGTGCTGGGCAGCGACACCTCCTCGATCGACGCGCCCAGCCCCTCGAGCACGCGCGATCGCCTCGGTGACGCGCTCGCGCACGCCGGGCTCGAGGCCCTCGCCCATGTACTCGCGCGGCACGCCCAGGCGCATGCCGCTGACGCCGTCGCGCATCGCGCGCACCGGGTCATCGACCGCGTCGGGCACCGACGTGCTGTCGCGCGGGTCGTTGCCGGCCACGGCCGACGTACGCCGCCGCGGCGTCCTCGACGGTGTGCGCGAACGGGCCCACCTGGTCAAGGGAGGACGCGAAGGCGATCAGCCCGTAGCGCGACACCCGCCCGTACGTCGGCTTGAAGCCCGACCACGCCGCACAGCGACGCCGGCTGGCGGATCGAGCCGCCGGTGTCGGTGCCGTAGCTGATCGGCACGATGCCCGCGCCGACCGCGGCCGCGCTGCCGCCACTGCTGCCGCCGGGGACGCGCTCGACGTCCCAGGGGTTGCCGACCGGCCCGAACGCGGAGTTCTCGGTGGAGGAGCCCATCGCGAACTCGTCGCAGTTGGTCTTGCCCACGCGGCACCGCGCCGGCGTCGAGCAGGCGCTGCACCGCGGTGGCCGTGTACGGCGGGCGGAAGTTCTCGAGGATGCGCGAGCCGGCGGTGGTCGGGTAGCCCTCGACGCAGAGCACGTCCTTGAGCGCCACGGGGATGCCGCACAGCGGACCGGCGCCGGCGGGGTCGTCGCGGAGGGTGTGCGTCGGCGCGCTCGGCCTGGCGGTCAGCGAGCTCGTCGGTGAGCGCGAGGAAGGCGTTCAGCGACCGTCCAGGCGCCGCTGAGCTGGGCGCGCGCGTCGTCGAGCAGCTGCCGCGGGGTCAGCCTCGCCGCTGCGCAGCGCAGCGGCCATCGAGGCTGGCGGTCATGCCGGCGCTGCTCACTCCTGGATCGCCCCCACCCTGAAGTACTCGCCATCGGTGTCGGGGGCGTTGGCGAGCGCCTGCTCCTCGCTCAGGCAGGGCTCGCGGCACGTCCTCGCGCCAGACGTTGACCAGGCTCGCCCACCTGCGCCGTCTCGGGGACGTCGGAGATGTCGGCGCGCTGCAGGGCGGAGATGTGGTCGAGGATCAGGTCGAGCTCGGCGCCGATCCGCCGCCTCTCCTCGTCGTCGAGGCCGAGCCGGGCGAGCATGGCGACGTGGGCGACCTCGTCGGGACTCAAGGGCATCGCCACATTATTCGCGACCCACGGCGTGTGCCGTTCGCTCAGCGATCGGGAAGTGGCAGCCAGGTCAGCACCGCCTGCTCGGTGGGAGCGAAGCCGGCGGCGCGATACGCGGCCAGCGCGGGGTCGTTGTCGTCGCGCGTCCAGACCGACGCGAAGCTCACGTTGCGGCGGCGCAGGAACGCGATCGCCTCCGTGACCAGCGCTGCGGGCGACGCCGCCGCCGCGCACCTCGGGGCGCACGTACAGCTCGGCGATCTCCGCCTCGAGGCCGGTGCCGGGGTCGAACAGCACCACCCAGCACACCCCGACGGCGTGGCCGGCTGCGTCGCGCGCCACCAGCAGGTGGTTCTCGCCACGAACGTCGGCGCCACCCGCAGCCGGCGCTCCACCTCCGCGCGGGTCTCGCGGCGGGTGGTCGTAGTGGGCCTGCTCGGCGAGGGTCAGGTCGACGAGCATGGCCGCGACCTCGGCGTCCTGCCCGGACATCTCCTCGATGCGGATCTCGTCGGACACGGGCGGAATTGTGAGCGGGGCGGTGCCCGGCGCCGCGGCGAGCCTGCGGTCAGTGGGTTGGCGTGGCCGCCGGGGTCGCCGGGGGAACCTGCACGGGAAGCGGCTGGACGCAGGGCGGCGGGGCCACGGCGTTGCCCACGGCTTTGGGGACGGGTCCGCAGGAGAAGCTCGGCGACGGCGGTGGCGACGGCGCGGTGCCGCCCACCTTGCGCCACGCCTTCCCGTCCCACAGCCAGGTGTCGGAGCCGGTGGAGCGCGCCCCTGAGCTGCTCGTCACCCCGGAGAACGCCGAGCCCCCGAACAGCACCACTGTCCCCGCCGGCCCCTCGGCCATGGCCGCGCCGTCGCGGATTCCCGGGGTGGTCGAGAAGTCGTCCTGGGTCCACTGCCCCGCAGCCCACGTCCAGGTCTGCCCGGCGACCGTGAGCACCACGATGTGTCCTCCGACAGCGGCAACGGTCGCGCCCGCGAGGCTCGGCGTCGCCTGGGGGAGGCCGACCTGCGAGACCTGCTTCCACGCCGTCCCGGTCCAGGTCCACGTGGTGACCAACGGCGTCGGAGGCGGAGGACACGGCACCGCCTTCACCGTCGTGCCGCCGCCCGGGCAGGCGTAGCTGCCGTCGTTCAGCCCGACCCCGTACTGGGTCATCAGGGTGGCGTGCTGGGTGGCCGGGTCGGTGAAGAGCAGCGTGATGCCGCTCCGCTGCACCGTCGAGTTGGCCGGAGCCCTGCTCCACGAGCCATGCGACCACGTCCACGTGGGGATGGACCCGTTGGTCAGGCAGCCGAGCAGCACGCCGCAGTTGACGGCCGGCTGGGGCGCGCCCGTGCTTGTACCCAGCGCCGGGCAGGCGATGTTGTCGTTGGTCGGCGCCTCGAGCGGAGGGCTGCATGCGTACGCGGACGGCGGCACCGCCACCACCTGCCGGGTGGTCGAGTCGTACGCCAGCTCCAGGCCGCCCGGGGGCGAAGTCGCCGACGACCCGGTGGCAACGCGCTTCCAGCCTCCGCCGCTGAACAGCCAGGTCTGCTCGACCGGTGCGGCCGGAGCAGGCGGAGCGCTCAAGGTGGGGACGCACGTCGCGACCGGCGGAATGGCGACCGCGGTGGGCAACGGGTCACTCAGCGGCGGGCCGGTCGGGCGGACCGGGGTGCGCCCGGGCACGCCGGACGACGCGCCGCCCGAGGCCGCGCCGGTCGACGATCCCACCGCGCACCCGCTCCCGCTGCTGCCACCGCCACTGGTCGCCGGCACTGGCGGCATCCCCACCAGGAGCACCCCGCCGTCGGCCGGGTCGTCCACCATGCGGACGCCCACCAGGGAGCCCGGCCCGCCGGCGGCGGAGCTCCACGAGGACCCGTTCCACGTCCAGGTGTCGTTCAAAGCCTTGCCCGACGAGGCGAACCCACCGAACATCACGGTGACCGCGGCGGTGAAGTCGTAGGCCATGGCGGCCCCGGTGCGTGCCGGCGGCGCGCCGGTCGAGCTCGAGGGCGCCCCGCCCTGGCGGGCGTTGCGCAGCGCCAGGAAGGTGCCGGCGCCGGCGACGGCCACCAGCACCGCAAGGGTCGTGGCCAGCGCCTGCGGCCAGCGCGACCCCGTGGTGCGGATCTCGAGGCCCGTCGTCCGGGTGGCGTAGCCGGCGGTCGAGGCCGGCGCCCTCAGCTCCTCGAAGGCGGCGGAGAGGTCGCGGTCGTCCGGTTCGCTCATGTCACCTCCCTCAGCCTGGCGCGGACGCGCTCCAGGGCACGGTGTGTCGCCACCTTGGCCGCACCCTCGCGCATGCCAAGCACCTCCCCCACCTCGGCGAAGCTCAGGCCGCCGGCAACACGAAGACCCACCAGCTGACGGTCGCGGTCGCGCAGCGTCTCCATCGCCGCGCAGATGGAGCGCAGGTCATAACGCTGCTCGACGCTCTCCTCCACGCTGTCGGGAAACTGGCGGTCGCGACCGATGCGCGCGAGCAGGGAGCGCCGGCGTCCCTCGCGGCGGTACTGGTCGATCACAGCGTTGCGTGCGATCCGGAACAGCCAGGTGCGCACCCGGTCGGGGTCGGGCTGGACGCGCTGATACGCGGCGAAAGCGGCGGCGAACACGTCACCGGCGATGTCCTCGGCGGTCTGCTGGTCCCGGACCTGGGAGACGCAGAAGCGGTAGACGGCGTCTGCATGGTCGCGATACACCTCGTCGAATGGGGCCACCGCCCCTGCCAGACGTGCGCCGGTCATGGCGGCGATCATCGACTGCACAGACGTCTGTGCGGGCGATTCGTCACAGCTCGGGGGCCGGGCGGCGCCGTCGCTACACTGCCAGCGCGATGCAGAGCGAGGAGCCGTTGGTGACCGAAACGCCCCAGCCGAAGAACCCCGAGCGCCTCGAGAACGAGGCCCTCACCGCGCTGCAGCCCGGGTTCGCGCGTCTCATGCCCGAGATCGGGACGCGCATGTGGAAGGCGTACCACGCCGGCCGGGCGCAGAACTGGCAGCTGGCCACCTGGCAGCTCAAGGAGATGCGCAAGCTCTTCCGCCTCGGCAACGTCACCCGGCCCAAGTACGAGGCCAACGTCGAGGCCTTCATCGACGAGGATCTGTCCCCCCTCTTCGCCGCCTGCGAGGCCGCCGACCTCGCGGCGTTCGAGCGCGCGTTCACCGAGGCGGTCGACGCCGCCAACGAGTACCACCGCCGCTGGAACAAGGCATTCCTGGTGTGGAAGGTGCCGCAGACGCCCCCAGAGGACCTGGTGCTCGAACCGCAGTCCTGACCCGGCGCGCGCTGCGGCGACTTCTGCTACACCGGGCCGGTGCGTGGTGATGTCGCGGTGATGCTGGACACGCTCCGCCGGGGCGGCATCAGCGACGCGCGCGTCCTCGACGCGATGGCGTCGGTGCCGCGCGAGCTGTTCGTGCTCCCCGAGCAGCAGGACGACGCGTACGCGGACCGGGCGCTGGCCATCGACTGCGGCCAGACCATCTCCCAGCCCCTGATGGTCGCCCTGGTGGTCCAGGCGCTCGAGATCCATGCCGGGGATTCCGTGCTCGACGTCGGCACCGGCTCCGGGTACCAGGCCGCCGTGCTCGCGGCCACCGGGGCGCGGGTGGTCGGCGTCGAGCGCCTTCCGCTCCTGGCAGAGGCGGCGCAGCGCCGCCTGCACGAGGCGGGCTTCGACGTCGCGGTCCACGTCGGTGACGGCACCCTTGGGCTCCCCGAGCTGGCTCCCTTCGATGCCATCGCGGTTGCCGCCACGGCGCCGTGGCTGCCCCCGGCGCTGCCTCGCCAGCTCAGCGAGGGTGGCCGGCTGGTGATCCCGCTGCATCGAGAGGGAGACGCCATGGACGAGCTGGTGCGCCTCCGGCTGGTCGAGGGGCGCTGGGTGACCGACAGCCTCGGGCCCTGCCGTTTCGTCCCGCTGATCGGGGGCGACGCCTACCTGGCCTGAGAGGTGCCGGCCGGGACCCGGAACATGCGCACCAGCGGTCCGCCGCCGATCCGCTCCACGGCCTCCCGGGCCGATGCGCCGAAGGCGGTCTGCAGCACGATCGACACCTCGCTGTCGGCCGGCGGCTGGTCGAGGCTGGTGCGGGTCAGCGTCACCGCGTACTGGTCGATCCCGTCGTCGCGGTTGGGGTACCGCGACCGGGTCATGGCCACGCGCAGGCCGAGCTCGGCAAGGTCGACCTGGTGCCGCCCGGCGACCTTGATCCCCGGCGGGCTGTCGAAGTCCTCGTCGGCTCGCTCGCGGAGGCCCCGCAGCAGATCCCCGGTCCCGGCACCTTCGGGTTCACCCACGCGCGCAGCGTACCGTCACCGCGGGACGCGGCACGTTTAGCATCACGGTGGCGCGAGGTATCCCAGCATCAGCGGCGCAGCGCGCGCGCACCAACCTGAATTCCCCGATTCGCAAGCACCCGGGAGGGATCAACCCCATGGCCAAGACCGTCGGCATCGACCTCGGCACCACCAACAGCGTCGTCGCTGTCATGGAGGGTGGCGAGCCGGTCGTCATCCCCAACGCCGAAGGCGGGCGGACAACCCCGTCCGTCGTCGCATTCACCCGTGGCGGTGAGCGCCTGGTGGGCACCCTTGCCCGCCGCCAGGCCGCCGTCAACCCCGAGAACACCATCTCATCCATCAAGCGCTTCATGGGCCGGCTCGTCAACGAGGTGAGCAACGAGTCCAAGCAGGTGCCGTACAAGATCGTGCCCGGCAAGGACGGCCGCGTCGAGGTCGAGGTGGCCGGCGAGCGCCACACCCCCGAGCAGATCTCCGCGATGATCCTGCAGAAGCTCAAGACCGACGCCGAGGCATACCTCGGCGAGAAGGTGACCGACGCGGTCATCACCGTCCCCGCGTACTTCAACGACGCCCAGCGCCAGGCCACCAAGAACGCCGGCCAGATCGCCGGGCTCAACGTGCTGCGCATCATCAACGAGCCCACCGCCGCCTCTCTCGCCTACGGGCTCGAGAAGAAGGAGAACGAGAAGATCCTCGTCTTCGACCTCGGTGGTGGCACCTTCGACGTCTCCATCCTCGAGGTGGGTGAAGGCGTCTTCGAGGTCAAGTCGACCAACGGCGACACCCACCTCGGCGGCGACGACTACGACCGCCGCATCGTGGACTGGCTCGCTGATGAGTTCAAGAAGGACCAGGGCATCGACCTGCGCGGTGACCGCCAGGCACTGCAGCGTCTCACCGAGGCCGCCGAGAAGGCCAAGATCGAGCTGTCGCAGCGGCAGGAGACCGAGGTCAACCTCCCGTTCATCACCGCCGACGCGTCGGGGCCGAAGCATCTCGCGATATCGCTGTCGCGCAGCAAGTTCGAGCAGCTCACCGAGGATCTGACCAACCGCACGCGCAAGCCTTTTGAGGACGCGCTCAAGGACGCGAGCCTGTCGGCGTCGGAGCTCGACGAGGTGATCCTCGTCGGCGGTTCCACGCGCATGCCTGTCATCCAGGAGCTGGTCAAGTCGTTCACCGGCAAGGACCCGCACCGCGGCGTCAACCCCGACGAGGTGGTGGCCATCGGCGCCGCCATCCAGGCGGGCGTGCTCAAGGGCGAGGTCAAGGACGTCCTGCTCCTCGACGTCACGCCGCTGAGCCTCGGCATCATGACCGAGGGTGAGGTGAACACCAAGCTGATCGAGCGCAACACCACCATCCCGACCTCGAAGTCGCAGGTGTTCTCGACGGCGTCGGACAACCAGCCGTCAGTCGAGGTTGTGGTGCTCCAGGGTGAGCGACCGCTGGCCCGCGACAACCGCATCCTCGGAACCTTCACGCTCGACGGCATCGCGCCGGCGCCGCGTGGTCTGCCGCAGATCGAGGTCACGTTCGACATCGACGCCAACGGGATCCTCAACGTCAGCGCCAAGGACCGCGGCACCGGCAAGGAGAACCGGGTGACCATCACCGGCTCGACCACGCTCGACAAGAGCGAGGTGGAGCGCATGGTCAAGGAGGCCGAGGCCAACGCTGAGGACGACCGCAAGCGGGCGGAGTTGATCGAGACCCGCAACCGCGCGGAGAACCTCGCGTACCAGGCTGAGAAGGCGCTCAAGGACGCGGGTGACAAGGTGCCAGAGGACGTTCGCACAGAGATCGAGGGCAAGGTGAAGGCCGTGCGCGACGCGGTCACCGCGGGCGACACGGACGCGATCAAGTCGGCAGGGGACGACCTGCAGAGCTCGATCCAGAAGATCGGCGAGGCGGTGTACGCGCAGCCCGGCGCCACGCCCGAGGACGCAGCGCAGAACGGCGCGGCCAACCCCGACGAGGAGGCGAGCCCGAAGGCCGGCGACGACGTCGTCGACGCGGAGTTCAAGGAAGTCTAAAGCGCTTTCAGGAGGAGGCCGGCACCCTGCGGTGCCGGGCTTTCTTCATGTAACGCGCTCTTGGTTGTTCCGCCGACCAATCAGCCCCTTTTATTTGGCCACGTTCGCGGCGCATGATCCCTTTCGCCATGCCACCACCGGAGTCGTCCGGAGGGGGCTTCACGACCGAGAGGAGGCGCAGCACATGGCACAAGGATTCCAGGACACGGCAGTGAGGACGCCGGAGAACCCGGCGACGCTCGTGGGCGACCCGGCGCCGCTGGGCCTCGCAGGGTTCGCCTTCACCACGGCGCTGCTGATGCTTGTCAAGACGCAGATCCTTCCGGCGGGCGATACAGTGCTGGTGCTCTCCATGGCCCTGGCCTTTGGCGGCCTGGCGCAGTTTGTGGCGGGCATGTGGGCGTTCAAGCGCGGGAACACATTCGCCGGCACCGCCTTCACCGCCTTCGGTGCCTTCTGGCTCAGCTTCTACCTCCTGGTGGTGGTCTTCATCCCGCTGGTCCCGAAGACCGCGGGTGTCCATGACGTCAGCAATTTCGTCGGCTGGTACGAGTTGCTGTGGGGTGTGTTCACCGCCTACATGTTCATCGCATCCCTGGCGGGGGCCCGTGCGATTCAGGTCGTGTTCTTCCTCCTGGCCGTCACGTTCGTGGTGCTTGCCATCGGTGACTTCACCACCACGACCGGCATCACCCAGGTTGGGGGGTGGATCGGCTTCGCCACCGCCCTGGCGGCGATCTACGCGTCCTTCGCCGACGTGACGAATGCCAACTTCAAGAGGCGCGTCCTGCCAACCTGAGGAGACAGCACAGACGACGGACCAGCGGCGCGCCACGCGCGCGGAGGAGACCAACCTGATGGCTCAGACGGCTTCGGATTCCACCATCGATGCCCTTCTCAAGGAGGGCCGGACGTTCCCACCCAGCGCGGAGTTCACGGCGCAGGCAAACGTTCGCGACGACAGTCTCTATCGAGAGGCCGAGGCGGATCCGGAGGCGTTCTGGGCGCGTCAGGCGGAGAAGTACCTGAGCTTCTCGACCCCCTTCGACACCATCCTCGAATGGAAGCTCCCCTTTGCACGCTGGTTCATCGGCGGCAAGCTCAACGCCAGCTACCAGTGTCTCGACCGGCACGTCGAGGCCGGGCGAGGCGGCAAGGTCGCCTACCTCTGGGAGGGCGAGCCCGGTGACACCCGCAGCATCACCTACGCCGAGCTGCTCGAGGAGGTCTGCCGGTTCGCCAACGCACTCCGCGGCCTGGGCGTCAAGCGCGGCGACCGTGTCGGCATCTACATGGGGATGGTCCCCGAGCTGCCGGTGGCCATGCTCGCCTGCGCGCGCATCGGTGCGGCGCACTCGGTGGTGTTCGGTGGCTTCTCGGCGGAGGCCGTCGCAGACCGCATGAACGACTCCGGCTCGGTGTGCCTGATCACCCAGGACGAGGCGTGGCGCCGCGGCGCCACGGTGCCACTGAAGCGCAACGTCGACGACGCGCTGGCCAAGACGGAGACCATCCGCACGGTGGTGGTGGTTCGCCGGACCGGGAACGACGTCCCCATGCAGGACGGGCGCGATCATTGGTACCACGAGCTGGTCGCCGAGCAACCCGCGACGTGCGAGCCCGAGGCGATGGACAGCGAGGATCTCCTCTTCACGCTGTACACCTCGGGAACCACCGCCAAGCCCAAGGGCATCAAGCACACCACCGCGGGATACCTGCTCCAGACGATGTACACGCACGAGCTGGTGTTCGACATCCACCCCGACAGCGTCTACTGGTGCGCCGCCGACATCGGCTGGGTGACCGGGCACAGCTACATCGTCTATGGCCCGCTTGGCAATGGCGTGACCTCCGTCATGTACGAGGGCACCCCGGATTTCCCCGACAAGGACCGCTGGTGGGCGACCATCGAGAAGTACGGCATCACCGTGCTGTACTGCGCGCCGACCGCGATCCGGACGTTCATGAAGTGGGGCCGCGAGTTCCCCGACAAGCACGACCTCTCATCGCTGCGCGTCCTCGGCACCGTCGGCGAGCCGATCAACCCGGAGGCGTGGATCTGGTACAGGGAGATGATCGGCGGCGGTCGCATCCCTGTGGTCGACACCTGGTGGCAGACCGAGACCGGTGGCATCATGATCGCGCCGCTGCCGGGGGTCACGACGCTGAAGCCGGGCTCGGCGACGCGTCCGTTGCCCGGGATCGGCGCATCCGTGGTCGACGAGCAGGGCAACGACGTGCCGCTGGGCGGAGGTGGCTACGTGGTGCTCACCCGGCCGTGGCCGGGGATGCTGCGCGGCATCTGGGGCGACGACGAGCGCTACAAGGAGACGTACTGGAAGAAGTACGGCGACCGCTACTTCGCCGGCGACGGCGCGCGCATCGACGACGAGGGCTACTTCTGGTTCATGGGCCGCGTCGACGACGTCATGAACGTCAGCGGCCACCGGATCAGCACCACCGAGGTCGAGTCAGCGCTGGTCGACCATCCCAAGGTCGCCGAGGCCGCGGTGACCGCCAAGGCCGACGAGCAGACGGGCCAGGCAGTGGCCGCGTTCGTCACCCTGCGCGGTGGGTTCGAGGAGAGCACCGAGCTCGCCGCCGAGCTGCGTGAGCACGTGGGCAAACTGATCGGGGCCATCGCCAAGCCCAAGTGGATCACGTTCACCCCGGAGCTGCCCAAGACCCGCAGCGGCAAGATCATGCGCCGCCTGCTTCGTGACATCTCCGAGAAGCGCACCCTGGGTGACACCACCACGCTGGCCGACGCCAACGTCGTCAAGGAGCTGCAGAGTCGCGCAGCGGAAGAGGCGGATAAGGAACAGTAGAGCGAGAGGAACGCAGTTCCCCCCTCGCTATTGCACTTGATCGATCCTGGCAAGTACCCAGTCGTAGTCGCCGCTCATGATCGGGGCCTTGCAGTAGGAGCACACGCCGCTGAGATCGACGTCGAGTGGCGCGCCGCAGTTGGGGCAGTGCTGCGCCATCGTGCCGCCGTCGGGACGGGTGGTGGCCTTCGACGACCGCTCGAACAACCAGTCCTCGTACCACTCGCGCACGCTGTGATCGCCACGCACCACCTTGTTGGTGGCCACGTCGACGTCGTAGTCGGCGCACGCGGCGTGCATGCGCAGCTGGATGTGGTCGTGATGCTGGTCGCTCCCGGCGCTGATGATCGTGGCCCCGGCGAGTGCGAGGTTGTCGAGGATGTTGCGCTGGCCCTTGGCGACGTACTGCTCGATCTGGGCGCGATGCTGGTCCCACAGCGTGTCGGACATGACGCGACGGCTCTCCTCGGGCTTGCAGTCGCTCCACGCCTTCTCCACGATGAAGAACTCGCGCTGTGCCTGGTTGATGAACTCCGTCTCGTCGAACTGAGGGTCGTGCGCGCGGATCGCCGCGAGGCCTGACGCCACGGTGTCGACCGGCGCGGCGCCTGGTCGCCGACACCGAAGCCGGCAGGCACACCCATCGGGCGGTCGTCTCCGTACGACGACGGCACGTAGCCGCCCTGTGGCACGCGCTGCGGTCCGTGGTACGACATGCGCCGCCAGGCGTTGAACGCGGTCAGCAGCAGGAAGATGAAGAACACCGGGCCGCCGCCGAAGAAGAGCAGTGACAGGAGTCCCGAGCGAGCCCAGGCCTCCCCCGCCGTAGTAGCCGCCGCCACCGTAGTAACCGCCACCGCCGAACCCACCTCCGCCGCCGAGGCCGCCGCCGCCGAAGCCCTGGCCGCCGCCGGCGCGGAGCAGGACTGCGTGGTGCAGCAGCAGGTGCGCGGTGGTCACTGACGGCCTCCAGGTGTCGCCGGGCGCCGGGGGCGGCAGCGGATAGCCGTCGACCCGCTCGTCGCTCACGTCGGAGCGGTCGCCGAGCAGGCGTGCGAACAGCCCCTGGAGGAGGATCGGGATGGCGATGGCGACGATGCCGAGGATGAACGTCGGCGAGTTGGGCAGGTTCGCCTCGTTGCTGAGGCCGTTGTAGCAGAAGAGCGCCTCGACGAACGAGATGCCGATGATCAGCGCCAGGCCGACCACCAGGACCACCTCCTGGTTGCTGTCCTCGAGCGGGCCGAACCGTGGAAAGCGCGCCTTGGCGATGCGGTAGATCTTCAGCGCTGTCCAGGAGTTCAGCATCAGGCCGCTCACGAACGCGAGCACGCTGATGCCGAGTCGGAACTCGGCGAGGTGGTGCACGATGAACGCGGCGATGTTGACGACGATCAGCCCGATCGGGGTCACCGCCCCGATGGTCGGGATGGTCCAGCGGCGCAGCTGCGCGCCGACGCCGCGGCGCCTGGGCAGGTCGAGCTCGCTGCGGTGCGTGCGGGTGGACATGGCCTAAGAGTACGGGGCCTCGGGCGCTTGGGGGGCCGCACGATCGGGGTCGCCGATACACAGCCGTATCCGCTTTGCGAAGGCGTCCTCTGACCCGCGCCGGCCACCCGCCCATAGGCTCGGTGGATGCCCTCTCGTGGACTGCGCGGACTGTGGCTCCGCAGCTTCACCGCTGTCGCCGCCTGCCTCGTCGCCCTCGCATCCACGGGCGCCCTGGTGGCCGCCGCCGTGGTCGCGCCCACGCCTACCCCCTCACTGTCGAGCTCGCCGGTCAAGTCCACAGACGGGAAGGACATCACCATCGCACCGCTGCCCAAGCTCGCCACCCCGAAGCCGGTCGCCATCAAGCCCATCCCGGCGCCCAAGCCTCCCACGGTCGCCCCGACCCCGCGACCCGTGGACCACCCCGCGCCGGCTCCAAAGGTCGCTGCCCCGCCGGCCTCGGTGCACGCGGTGCACCCAGCGCACCCCGCCGCGCCTGCACCGGCCGTTCCCACCGCACGGGTCGTGGTTGACAGCTCCGACCCGGCGCCGTTCTCTGCTGAGGCGGTCGCCGCCACGGAAGCCGCGCGGGTGCTCCCCGTGGAGAGCCTGGGACCGCTCAGTGGGATCAGCTTCGGCAGCGGGCTCTTCGTCTGGCCCCTGCTCCTGGCCGTCGACGTCCTCGCACTCGCCGTGATCGCACGGATGGCTCTTCGCCGGCGCATCGCCTCGCCGGAGGACTGACCCGCACGGCGGGTTGGTGATGGCGGCAGCTGGCCGGGGGTGGCGGAACACCCTGACCGCCCGTTTGCTCATCGGCGGCATGGTGATCACCGTGGCCCTGGTCGCAACCGTGTCCGGGTTCCTGCTGGTCAGTCGCGCGCTGCAGACCGACCAGGCGGTGCGGTCGGAGGCGAGCAACCGCTCGGCGACCGGCTACCAGCTGCTGGTGCACGTCACCGAGCCACAGACCCAGTTCGCGGCGACCACGCTGGCCCACGCGGCGCCGCTGCAGAAGGCCCTGGGGCTGCCGGACGCCAGCGCACGCGCCGCCGCGGTCGCCACCCTCTTCGGCTCAGGCGTTGGCGGCACCTCGTCCCCCGGGAGCCGGGTCGCCGTCCTCGACGGCAGCGGCTCGCCGGTCTACACCGATGAGTGCGGCGCCGGTGAGGCGGTGGTGGCGTGCGAGACGAACCCGGGGCCACACCTGGCGTCGACGACGACCTCGGTGGCACTGGCAATGGCCGAGGGGCGCCTCGCTCAGTGCGCGGCGGCGGCCGCCGCCGGCAAGGCGATCCAGAAGCAGTGCCCGGCCGGGTACGAGGGGATCGAGCTCATCGGCAACAGCCTCCCAGCGTTCGATGCGGCGGTAGTCGTGCGAGACAGCACCCACCACTTCATCGGCATCGTGGTGTACAGCACCACCGTCCAGGCGCAGTTCGCGCGTTTCGGCTCGGCCCTTCTGTACACGCCGGCGCTGCTCACCACCGGCAGCACACCCGGCGCTCTACCGTTTCGACCCCGCGCACGACTACGCGCTGAGCCGGGGAACGGCAGACCCACGCTGGAGCCGGGGTGCTCACGCACCGGCCGGCGTCCTTCTCCGCCGAGTACCTGGGCGGGGCGGCCGGCGCCGTCGCGGTCTCGTACCTCGCGCTCACCGCGCCGGACGGGTCGATCCCGGGCTACCTCGGGGTGGAGGTGCCCACCGCGGTCTTCGCGGGACAGACCGGCGCCGACGAACGCACCATCCTGCTGATCGGGGTCACAGCGATCGTGCTGGTGTTCCTGGTCATCGCCGGCTTCGCGTCGCGTTTCGTGGTGCGGCCCATCGCCCGGCTCGAGCGCGGCGTGCGCCGGATCGCGAGCGGCGACCTGAGCTCGGACGTCCCCGTCACCAGCGGCGACGAGCTCGGCCGGCTGGCACGCAGCGTCAACCAGATGCGCGCCCAGATCGCCGGGTACATCGGGCACCTCGACAGCTCCATCGAACGGCTCGAGAGCGTCTCGCACGCGCTGACCGCGACCGGGGAGGGCGTGGAGGCCCTGCAACGCAGCGTCCTCGCGGCCGCTGCCGGGATCGGTGGCGGCGAGGCGCGCGCCGCCCTGTTCACCGTCGACGACGGTTCGCTCCAGGCCGCCGCCGGCGCCTCGCAGAGTGTGCTGGCCGCGTTCGATTCCGAGGAGGTCGAGCGGCTGGCGCGCGGTGAACACGTCCGCCGCGTCGCGGACGAGGCCTCACCGGGCCTCCTCGCCGTGCCGATGATGTACCACGCAGAGGTGGTCGGGGCGCTGGCAGTGTGGTCGTTCGAGCCTCTGTCCGACAGCGACGAGCGGGCGCTGGCCGCGCTCGCCAACAACGCCAGCGTGGCGACCGAGAACACGCGCCTCTTCGAGCAGGAACGCGACACCGTCCAGCGGCTGCGCGATCTCGACATCCTCAAGACCAACTTCCTCACAACCACGCAGCACGAGCTGCGCACCCCGGTGCTGGCGATCAAGGGTGAGATCGAGTTGATGACCGCGGCTTGGCAGCAGCTCGACGAGGCGACCAAGCTTGACCTGGTGCGCGACATGGAGATCTCCGCCCGCCTGCTCGGCGACATCGTCGAGAACATCGTGGTGTTCTCGCTGCTCAACTCTGAGGCGGTGACGCTGCGCACCGAGCACGTCGACGTGGCTGCGGCGATCAATGTCACCGCCGCGCAGCTCCGCGAGAACTTCAGGGACGGGCTTCCTGTCGAGCTCACCCTCAATCTGGTGCCCGGGATGTTCATCCTCGCGGACCGGGAGCGGTTCGAGCAGGTGATGCGCGCGCTGCTCGACAACGCGGTGAAGTTCACGCCGGCGGGCGGCCGGGTCACGGTGGTCACCCGCCAGGCCGGCGCCAGCTGCCGCATCGACGTCATCGACGACGGCATCGGCATCGACGAGCGCGAGCTGGCCACGGTCTTCGACCACCTCCGCCAGGTCGACGGTTCGCGGACGCGCCGTTACGGCGGGATGGGCATGGGGCTGGCACTGGTCCGCCGGCTTGCGAAGCCCACGACGCCGCCGTGTCGGTGGCCAGCACGCCCGGGAACGGAACCTGCTTCACGCTCACATGGCCGCTGGCCGTCGAGCGGCGCGACCAGGCGGGCGAGCGCGCCGGCTGAGCCCCGCGCTCAGCCGATCAGCCCGCTCCGCCGCCACAGGATCATCCCCGGGCCGCCCATCAGGTCGTTGGCCGCGAAGAACCGCACCAGCTTCGACGCCGCCCAGCGCATCGACTCGCGACGCACCGGGCTGGCCAGGGCGACCCGAGCTGCTTCGGTGGGGTCGAGCCCACCGCCGCGTAGGCATCGGGGTGCACCAGGCGCGAGCTGACGGTCCACGCGGAGCGCGCCGCCACCCAGCGTGCCCATGCGCGTGCGGCGGGCGTCGCCGTGGCCATCTGCCGCTCCATCTCCTCGTGCGCGTAGCGCACGTGACGCGCCTCCTCGATGACGTGGATCTGGGAGATGCGCCGGACCAGCGGTTGGACGCTCTCGTCCACCATGAGCTCACGCTGGAAGGCGTCGAGGATCTCCTCGGCGATGAGGATGGCGGCGAAGACCTCGGGGCCGCCAGCGGTCGTCTTCAGGCGCGGCCGAGGGTGTGCGCAAGCCGGCCCGGGCCGTACGCGGGACAACCGAGCTTCTCGATCATCCGCGAGAACATCACCGAGTGGCGGCACTCGTCACCGATCTCGACCAGCGCGTAGCGGACGTGGTCGCTGGTGGCGGGCAGGTCGTAGATGTGCCTCGCCAGCAGTTGCAGCAGGATGAGCTCGAACCAGATGCCGACACTCGCGGTGCTGGCGATCTCGTGGCGTGAGAGATCGATGCGCTGCCGACGACTCATCCGCGCCCACAGGTCTGTGCCGTAGAGGCTGACCCGATGCTCGGGCATGTAGAACATGCCGTCGACGAGCGGCTGCTCCCAGTCGACGTCCACCTCGGGATCGAACGACTTCTGCGCCGAAGCCCGCAGCAGGCGCTGCGCGATGGCCTCGCGGTCGGGCGTCTGCAACAGTGTGCTCATGCGATCCTCTCCTCCTTGCTGAGCGCGGCGGGTGCCGGGTCGGGGAAGCCGAGACGGGTGCGCATGGCGGCGGCCAGGGGCGCCGCGGTGTGCAGGCCACGGGCGAGATCACGGCGCAGGCGATGCCGGATGACCGAGTCGACGGTCCGCGGGAGATGACGTGAGGCGGCCAGCTCGAACTGGCCGCGGGCCGTGCACGCCAGGTCACGCGGAGGCCGTGCCATGGTGAGCGCGCGCAGCACGGTGGCCACCACGTCCGCGGGCAGCTGCGCTCGGGTGCTGGTCTCCAGTGAGAGACCGGCGGCGACGCTGGCGTCGTGGATCGGGGTGCGGATGTACCCCGGGTAGACGGTGGTGACGCCGACGTGGCTGCCGTACTCCGCTCTCAGGCAGTCGGCGTAGGCGGTCAGGCCGCGCTTGCTGACCGTGTAGGCGGCGGCAAACGGGATGGACGCGTAGGCCAGCTGGGATGCGACGAACACGACACGGCCGCGGTGCTCGACGACGTCGTCGATGCATGCCGCGGTCACCCGCCACGGCCCGAGGAGGTTGACGTCGATGGTGCGTAGCACGGTGTCGCCGGGCACGTCGCCCGCGCTGGTGGGCAGCCCGATGCCGGCGAAGTGAACCACGGCGTCGATCCCACCCAGCTCTGTGCGAGCCTGTGCGATCGCGGCGGTGACGCCGTCGGCGTCGCGGATGTCGCACGGGATGACACCGTCGCCGCCGACCACGTCCAGGCCGGCCACAAGGGCGCCGCGCTCGCGCAGAGCGGTGGCGGTCGCGCCGCCCAGCGCGCCGCCGGCGCCGGTCACCAGCACGCGCCGGCGGTGCAGCGACTCGGTGCTCACGCCACGCGCTCCGGGGCCGCCACGGCCTTGGCAGGCGCTGTTCGCGGCAGCGCGGCGACGCCGGCGGCCGGTGCCGCCACGGCTCTGCCGGGAGCGGCGTGACGAGACGAGCGCCGCCGCTGCCGCCAGCTGTAGACGTCGAGGATGCGGTGGGCGACGGCGATCTCCCGCATCGTCTCGCTGACCCCGACCAGGTGGCGGGCATCGGCGCGGCGAACCCGGGCCAGGTCGATGGCGATGGGGTGGTCGACGGTCGACTGGATGCGCGCGAGGCGGGCCAGCAGCTCAGCACCGCGGCTGATCAACGGCCCCGCGCCACCACGCGGCTGAAGCACCCCGAACACATACAGGCCCGCCGTCGCCGGCGGGAGCATCCCGAAGACGCGCTTGGGGATTCCGTTCTCCCACTCGAAGATGTCGTGGTCGAGGAACGGGAAGCTGACGGCGAAGCCGGTGGCCCAGACGATGGTGTCCACCTCCTCGCGGCGCCCGTCGACGAAGGTGACCACGTTGCCGTCGAAACGCGCGATGTCGGGACGGTACTCGACACGGCCATGCCGCAGCGCATGCAACATCTCGCTGTTGACCACGGGGTGGCGGTCGAAGAGGCGGTGGTCCGGGGCGGGGATGCCGTACCTCGTATTGCTGCCATGGATGACCCGAACCATGTTGCGCAGGAAGGCGCGCTGAGCCCACAGCGGCAGCCAGGCCTTGTCGAGCTCCGCGGCGGGAATGCCGAGGACAGTCTTGGGAAGGAAGTGGTAGCCCCGGCGCATGGAGATCAGGGCATGCCCGAAATGGCGCGAGGCCTCGACCGCGATGTCGCAGCCGGAGTTGCCGGCCCCGACCACCAGGACCCGCGAGCCCTGGAAGTCGGCGGGGTTGCGGTAATCCTTGGAGTGCAGCTGCAGCCCGCTGAACGCACCCGGTCGGGTGGGGATGCGCCGGTCCCAGTGATGGCCGTTGCACACAGCGACCCCGGCGTAGCGCCGGGTGGTGAGCGTGCCGTCGGGCAGCCGCACGGTCACGTCCCAGCCCCCGACCCCATCAGGGGTGACCGGGACAACGCTGGTCACCTCGGTCTGGAAGCTGATCAGCTCGCGAAGGCAGAAGGCCTCCGCGTACGAGCGCAGGTAGGCGAGCATCTGGTCGCGGCTGGGAAAGTCGGGGTAGCTGCGCGGCATCGGGAGCTCCGCGTACCCGGTGGTGTCGCGCGAGCTGATGATGTGGGTGGAGTTGTAGACGCCGTTGAGCCAGTTGCCGCCAACCTCGGCGTTGCGCTCGACGACCTCGACCTCGATCCCGTCGGCGCGCAGCGCGCGGGCGACGCCGAGACCGGCATACCCGGCACCGATGACCAGGTGAGGGGCGGCAGTGGCGGTCATGGTCACCTCCTGGGTGCTGGGCGTTACCTTGAGTAACAGTTACTATTAGTAGCATGCCGCCCCGAAAAGTCAAGAGCCCGACAGACCAGGCTCCCGGCCGGGGGTCCACGGCAGCAGTCCCGGCCCCGGCCGCCGGTCAGCGCGAGCGCTGGCGCGGGCATCGCGAGACGCGCCGCGCCGAGCTCGTCGAGGCCGCTGTCGAGGCGATCCGCGCCAACGGCGCCGGCGTCGGGATGGAGGACATCGCGGCCCAGGCCGGGGTGAGCAAGCCCATCCTCTACCGGCACTTCGCCGACCGCGCCGACCTCTGGCTCGCGGTCGGACGCCGCGTCAACGACGAGCTGCTGACCGCCATGTCCAGCGCGCTGCTCGTCGAGCGGCCACCGCGCGAGACGATCGCGGCGGTCGTCGACACCTACCTCCTGCTCATCGAGCAGGATCCCGAGATCTACCGGTTCGTGGTCCACGGCTCCCTCGCTGACAGGGGCATGAGCTCCGACCTGGTGCACGCGCAGATGGCGCTGATGGCCGCCGAGGTCGCTAGCGTCCTCGGTGACCGGCTCCGTGAGGCGGGCGTCGACTCCGGGGGCGCCGAGCCCTGGGCGCACGGCATCGTCGGGATGGTGCAGGCCGCCGCCGACTGGTGGATCGACCGGCGATCGATGTCGCGTGCCGCGTTGGTCGACTACCTGACCGCGATGATCTCAACGGGCATCGAGGGACTGTTCGCCGGCGCCATCACCGACGCGACCTCGAACCCTCGCAACACTCTGCGCGTCATCGACGAACCGCACGACGGCGAGGCCGGCTGAAACCCGGTCGGCTTGATCTGCCGGCAGGCGCGGTACCATGGACTGGCAGCTTCACCTCGTGGGGGCGTACGGTTTCGACGGGGTCGTGGTTTGCGTGATGGCGAGTCGAGCCCCGGGCTCGTAAAACCGGGAAAAACATAAGTGCGAATACTGCACAGCCCCTTGCGCTCGCTGCGTAAGTAAGGCAAACGATCAGGCTACGGCCTGACGTCGACCGGTCGAGTGGCTGCGGCGACCGGACCCGACGCTAATACCAGCAGCCTCGCCCCCCGCTGGCGTCACGGCGGCGGGGGGGACGTACACCGTGACTGGCCGGTTCGGAGCCTGGTCCCAGGGCGCCGCACCGGTGAGAACAAAACCGGGACTACACTCGTAGATGTCGCGCTTGACACGGCTTCGGACCCGGGTTCGATTCCCGGCGCCTCCACCATCAACTGCCCGCCCATCGGGCACGCCGTCAGTTGGCGAAGTCCTCGGTGAGCCAGAGCCGGTGGTGCACCGGGTCAAACAGCACGTCGACGCCGACGATGGTGGCGGTCGTCGACAGGATGTTGAGGCGGTGATCGTCGTTGGGCGGCTGCTCGTTGATCATCATCCCCTCGAGGCCGAGCGCCCCCGAGGTCGACAGCGACTGTGACTCCCCGATGTTCTCGGCTGCCCACGACCAGCGAACGCCCTGCTGGCTGACGCGAGCACCCAGCCCCGCCTCGCCCGGGCACTGGTGCACCATCTCGTCGTAACTCGCCATCGCCAGGTTGTGGAGGTGAGCGCTGCGGACCAGCCCGGCGCTCGAGGCCAGCGGCCGCAGCCCGGCGGATTCCCGCGCCTGGTTGATGGCCTGGAACACGGCGGCGGCAGCCGCCGACGCCCCGGTGGGCAGCGCCGCAGCGGGCGGCGCCGGTGCGCTGGGCCGGTGCGCAGCTGCGTGCCAGGGTGCCGTCGGCGGCGGCTGTGGGTTTGGTGGCGGTGTGGCCGTGGGCGGCGCGCTCTCCCACCCACGGATGGTCCATCCCTGGTCCTCGTCGGTGGCCATGGCGACGACCGCATGAGCAGGCGCGGCAACAGTTGGGACCGCAACGTTGGCGATGCTGACACCGACGGTGGCGAGCACGGCGACGACGACCACCACTGCGACGTGGCGCGCGCGGACTCGAATCCGCGCCGGAGCGCGCCGAAGCATCTCTGAACGAAGCCTCCGATGAGGTCGACAACCGGACCGCACGAGGGGCCCGTCGCTCGGGACCGATGGCCCACGGCCGCCAACCCGTTCTGTGGCCGTTCAACCGGCCTCACCACCAAGAACGACGCTTCGTGGTCGGACCTTGTGGCCTTAACCGGATCGTTACAACGAGGCGCGCACCGCATACGCGTGAGGAGCACGCAGGGGTGCGTCGATGCGCGCAGTCCCGTCGTGTGGTGTCTGCCTCCTGCAACTGTCGTGGCAGCCCCATTTGCCTGAAACACCGGCGTGGTTAGCGTGTCCGCATGGCCGGCATCACCAGCGAGATCGACCAGGCGCGCGACGCTGAAACTTCATGAGGCGATCGTGGTGGGAGCCGGCCCTGCAGGTCTGGCCACCGCCGCGGCGCTGCAGACCCGCGGCTTCGAGACGCTCGTCATCGAGAGCTCGGACGCGGTGGGCGGGCGCTGGAGATCGAGATACCCCGAGTTGCGGCTCAACTCGTGGCGGTGCATGTCGAACCTGCAGGGGTACCGCATGCCACGCGACTACGGACGTTTCCCGAGTCGCGATGAGTTCGTCGCCTATCTCGAACGGTACGCCGCGCATCAGCGGCTCAAGCTTCGGACCAACACATCCCTGGCCCGCGTGGAGCGCGCAGCCGGCGGGCTCTGGCGGTTGGAGACGTCGACGCACACGATGCTGGCGCGCTACGTTGCGATCGCCACCGGGTGGGACGCGGTGGGTGTGCTGCCCGACTGGCCCGGTCGCAACTCCTTCGTTCCCGAGCTCATCCATTCCTCGGAGTTTCGCGGGGCGACGCCGTACCGAGGACGGGAGGTGCTCGTCGTCGGTGCCGGCAACTCAGGTGTCGACATCGCCGGCCACCTGCACGATGCCGGGGCAGCGGTGACGCTGTCGATGCGCACGCCCCCGAACCTGGCGATGCGCGAGGTGCTGGGAATCCCGGGACAGCCCATCCTCGTGTTCTTCGGGGACAAGCTGCCCACCAGGGTCGCCGACCTCACGTTCTCCGTCGTCAATCGCCTGCAGTTCGGGGACCTCCGCCGCTACGGGTTGCCGCGTCCGCGCCAAGGCCCCTATGCCAACTTCCAACAGCGCCTGCGCAGCCCGGTGGTGGACGATGGCTTCGTCGCCGCCCTCAAGCGGGGCGACGCGCGGGTCGTCGGCGACGTGCGGCGGCTGGATGGTGACGACGTGGTGCTCAGCGACGGCACCCGCGTCCGGCCCGATGCCGTCATCTGCGCCACCGGGTACCGGCGCGGCCTCGAGCCTCTCGTCGGTCACCTCGACGTCCTGCGCCCGGACGGGGTGCCATTCGCATACCGGGGAGCTCCTGAGCATCGATCCGCTCCGCGTCTGTACTTCGCCGGCATGTGGGGCCAGTTCAGCGGGGAGATCCGCCTCGGGCCGATCCACGGCCGGCGCATCGCCCGGGAGGCGGCTCGGGATCGCGCCGCCTACGAGGCGATCGTCGCGGGTGCGCGGCGGCGGCGGCGCACCTCATCGAGAACCTCGGCGGCGTGACGAGCTGCGTTGACGTGTGGCCACACGCGCGCGATCCGTCCGTCCGGTCCGACCAGGAACGACACGCGCTGCACCACAGGCAGGATCCCCATCATCCGGCCCACGCCGTACGCCCGCCGGATCGAGTGGTCGCTGTCCGACGCCAAGCCGAACTCCAGCCCGTACTTCTCCGCGAAACGGGTGTGCGACCGCCAGCTGTCGGTGCTGACCCCGATCACGTCGGCGCCGCTCTCGGTGAGCGCGCTGAGATTGTCGTTGAGAGCGCACGCCTCGGCCGTGCAGCCCGGGGTGTCGTCCTTGGGATAGAAGTACACGAGCACGTGGCGCCCGCGCAGTGACGACAGCCTGAGCGAGCTTCCGTCGCGACGGCGTGCGTTGATGTCCGGCGCCCTGTCTCCGACCTCGAGAAGTGTCATGAATCGCTCCCTTCACATGGGAGCGTAACCGAACCGCCCCTTCCGGCAGACGCGCGCAGGCGTCCGGGCTGCCGCTGGTGATCGGGAATCCGCCCCAGCCCGTCGGCGCCCACGCGCATACTCCGCAGCCGTGATCGATCCGCACGCAGCGGCCGCGAACCTTTCCACGGGTGACCACGAAGACCCCAAGCCGTCGTGGGCAGTGGATTTCCGCGACGCCTCGCTGTGGTGGCGGCGAGCATTCGCGGAGGTGCTCGGGACCTTCCTGCTGGTGCTCGGGGGCGTGGGCAGCAGCGTCGCGGTGGCGGTGACCGGGATGCCCATCTCTCGAGCGGTTGCGGTGACCGTGCCCGGGCTCACCGTCATGGCTGTGATCCTGTTCATGGGCAAGGTCGGGGGCGCCCACCTGAACCCGGTGGTGAGCATCGCGTTCGCCCTGCGCCGCGACTTCCCGTGGCGGCGGGTGCCCGGCTACATCGTCAGCCAGCTCGCCGGCGGCCTCCTCGCATGTCTCTTCCTCTGGGCCGTGTTCGGGCGGCCCGGCAGGTTCGGTGCGACGGTCCCGGGGCCCACCGTCTCCGACCTCCAGGCGATGCTGGTCGAGGTGGTTCTGACGATGGGCCTGGTGAGCGTCATCCTCGGCACCGCCTCGAGCGCGCAGAACGTCGGCGGACTGTCTGCGATCGCGGTGGGCGGCTACA
Source organism: Candidatus Dormiibacterota bacterium (assembly GCA_963717185.1). Lineage (GTDB taxonomy): Bacteria > Chloroflexota > Dormibacteria > Aeolococcales > Aeolococcaceae > Aeolococcus. Next base: position 47,656 of record CAVQVY010000053.1, read on the forward strand.
TCGCGCTTGCCGGGCTGTGGGCGGACCCGTTCAGCGGCGCGTCGATGAACCCGGTGCGATCGTTTGCGCCCGACCTGGTGCGTGGCAACCTCTCCCATACATGGTTGTACGTGGTCGGGCCGCTGCTCGGCGCAGTGATCGCCGTGGCGTTCGCGTTCATCCTGCGCGGCCCCGGTGGTGACACCGGCGCCGTGAATGCTGCTCAGGGCGACGGGACGCCGCAGCGCGGTTGACGAGGCGATAACCACAGGAGGACCAACGATTGTGAGCACCACCCCCAAGGAACTCTGGAAGCGGGTGCCGGCTTCGCACGACTACGCAGCGGCCGCCGACTACCTGAGCCTGCTCTTCGACGCGGTCACCATCCGGACCATCGTGCGCCGGCTGCGCGCCGCAACACCGACGACCAAGAAGGCCAAGGACCTGCTGCGCGCCAGCGGGCTGGCGCTCCTCCCGGCGGACGACAAGGAGCTGATGAGAGACCTGAAGAAGGTGAGGAAGGGCGAGCAGCTGTCGCCGGTGCTGCTGGTGCGTGGCGGCCTCTACCACGACCGGGTGCTCACGGTTGCCGATGGGTACCACAGGATCTGCGCCAGCTACCACATCGACGAGGACGCGGACATCCCGTGCCACATCGCCGACCTCCCGCCGCCGCCGAGCCGGGCGCGGCGGAGCTCGTGACTCACGTCTGCGAGCGGTTCTCGATCTCCCACGCGTGGTCGAGCGCGTGCCAGGCGATGCGCCGCGCGGCGTAGCGCGGCAGCCAGCCGCGTTCCACCAACGCCTCGCCGGCGCGGGCCGCTCCCAGCGTCTCCAGGATTGCCTCACGCATGGTGGCGATGGCCTTCTTCTCACCGCGGTGTGGCGCAGCGACCTTGATCCCCACCTTGCGCGCGTACGCCTGCTCCGCCCCGAGGACGTGCTCGACGATCGCGTCGCGGTCGCGGCCCCCGCCGCGCGGGCCTTTGTGCAGGGAGGCCGGCGCGGCAGCGACGACACGATCGAACTGGGTCCACGCAGCCGCCATCAGGTCGGTCATGCGCCGTGCGCCGGCCGCGGTGAGGCACTCGCTCTCGACGTCTGCGGCGAGGTCCGGCACCCCGAAGTCCATGGTCGGGGTGCCGGCAAACCGCTCGATGACCTCGTACCTCCCGGGCGCGAACGGAACGCCGGCCTCCGCGGCGACCACGGCGTATCGCGGGGCGTGGTCGGCGAGCGCGGCCAGGGCTTCCTCCTCGCGCTTGGCGATGCGTGCCCACCCGGGCCAGTCGACGGCGCTCGCGACAGCGCGCCGGTCGGTGGCCTCGACCACGACGCGAACCGTCTGCGACCGCGTTGTCCTGGGAGTCATCGGCGGTCGAGCATTGCACAGCCTGCGCTCCGAGAATGCAATAGGCTAGGCACGCATGGCACGACACAGAGGCGGCGGCTCCAGCCCGGTGGAGTCGTCCGCCATGACGCGGGTGCTGCTCGCCGGCGCGTTCCAGCGCAGCTCGCGTCGCGAGCAGACGGAGATCGAGCTCGATGAGCTCGAGGAACTGGCGCGCACCATGGGGACCACCGTGGTGGAGCGCGCCGCGGTTCCGCTGCGCGAGGTGCACCCTGGCACCTTCTTCGGCTCCGGCACGGTCGAGGCGCTGGGCGCGCGAATCACGGAGCTCAAAGGACCCGCCGCACTCGTCAACGACGAGCTCTCGCCACGCCAGCAGCGCAACCTGCAGGAGGCATGGGGTGTCCCGGTCCTCGACCGCACAGACGTCATCCTGGCCATCTTCGGGCGGCGCGCACGCAGCGCCGAGGGCCGCGTCCAGGTTGAGATGGCCCAGCTGGAGCACCAACTCTCACGCTTGGCCGGCGGGTGGGCGCACCTCGAACGCCAGCGCGGGCGCGTCGGCACCGGCGGCATGCGCGGCGGCATGGGCGAGAAGCAGATCGAGGTCGACCGCCGGCTGATAAACGCGAAGCTGCGCCGGCTGCGCCAGCGGCTCAAGGAGATTCAGAGGCAGCGCACCACCCGGCGGACCGCGCGCACCGCGGTGCCGCTGGCCTCGTGCGCGCTGGTCGGCTACACCAACGCGGGCAAGTCGACCCTCCTCAACCGGCTCACCAACTCGACGGTGCTCGCGGACGACCTGCTGTTCGCGACGCTCGACCCCACCTCGCGCCTGCTCGGTCTCGCCAGCGGCCGCCGGGTCATCGTCACCGACACGGTCGGGTTCATCCAGTCGCTGCCCCACGAGCTCGTCGAGGCGTTCGGCGCCACCCTCGAGGAGGTGCGCGAGGCGCACATCCTCACCATCGTCGTCGACGCCTCGCACCCGGACGCGGAGGCGCAGCTGGAGACCGTGCTCGAGACGCTCGACGAGATGGGCTGCGACCAGCCCGCGATCCTCGCGGTCAACAAGGTCGACCGCCTCGACGGCGCAGAGGCCGCCGAGATGGCGCGACGTCTCGGGGCCATCGCCCACCTGGCGCCGGTGCCGATCTCCGCGACCAAGGGCACGGGCCTGCGCGAGCTGCGCGCGGCCATCGACGAGCTGGTCGCGCAGACGGTGCCCGACACCCGCGCCAACCGCCCGATCATCGCCTCGGAGCCGTTCGACGAAGTGGCGGCGGACGATGCACCGGAGGAGCTGGTCGCGCGGAGCCGCGCCGCGTCCTGACCCGGATCGGATCGAGTCCAAGCCGGAGGCGGGCGGCATCACTCCGGTCGCGGTGCTCGCGGGCGCTTCGGAGCCCCCGGGCTTCGCCCAGTCGGTCTCCTCGCTGCTGCGCAATGCTCTCTCCGCGATGCCGCCCACCTCCCTCCCGTTGGTCGAGGTCGCGCCTCGGTAACGGTCGCGCTCCGTCTTCGGCAGGCCGGCCGCGCGAGCGCTGACACTTGCGTCGTGTCGGTGATGACCTGGCGGCGGTGGTGGCCGCCGCGCGCGGACCGCTCCTCTCGCGACTGGCGGTGGATCCTGCACGTGCTGCTCACCGCGGGCGCCGTCGCGGCCGTGATCGGCGCCGTCTACAACTTCGTGGTGCTGCCGATCGCGGGCAGCTTCACCGGGCCGTTCGAGGACTTCGGCGCGTACTCCGGGGCTGCACACGCCGTCGCCACCGGGACCAGCCCATACGCCTCCTTCGGCGGCGCCACCATCGTGATGACAGGGTTCGACTATCCCCCGTTCGCCGCGGTGCTGCTGCGGCCGCTCGCTGCGCTCTCCGCACGGTGGCAGGAACTGACCTGGCTGTGGATCGCGTTGGTGTCGCTGGTCGGCGGCGCGGTGATCACCGCCCGAGCGCTGCTTCCCAAGGCGTGGCCACGCGCGCGCATCGGCGTGTTCGTGGCTCTCACCTTCCCGCCCGCCACGTACAACCTCTGGCACGGGCAGATGAACACCGTCATCTTCCTCCTCCTCGCGGTGGCGCTCTCCGACTACCTGTCGGGCCATCGCACCCGCTGCGCGGTCGTCCTCGGCGTTGCCGCCGGCATCAAGATCGCCCCGGTTGTGCTGCTGATCGTCCTGGTGCGGCGGGGCTGGTGGCGCGCCGCGCTCGCGGGGGTTGCGACCGCCGCGGCCACCGTGGCCGTGGGCATCGGCGCGCTGGGCTGGTCGGTGACCCACCAGTACCTCACCTCGGTGCTGCCGGTGCTCAACCGTGACAACGGGTGGATCTACAACCAGACGTGGAACGGCGTGGTCGACCGGCTCGCCCAACACTCCGTGCTGACGGTCGACGCCCCCTCACTCTGGTTGCACGGCGTGGCAACCGCGCTCTCGCTGCTGACCGTGGCCGCGCTGCTGGTCGCGGTGAGCCGGCGCGAGCGCACCCGGGCGGAGCGTGGGGCTGAGTTCGCCTGCGGCGTGATCGTGATGCTGCTGGTCGGCAGCATCGCCTGGTACCCGGTGTACGTCCACCTGCTCATCGCGATCGCGGCGGCGGCCGGCCTCGCATACGAGCGCCGCCGGCTCGGTCGCACCCTCGCCTGGTGGAGCGTTGCCGCGTTGGTCGGAGTGGGCGTCGTCGGTGGCGCGGCCATCGCGGCTCTCAGCGTCGCCGGCATCGGCCCAGTGGCGACAAGCCCGGCGTGGTGGCTCTTCCTCCAGGCCTGCTCGCTGCCCGCCATCCTCGCCACCGCGCTGCTCGTCGCTCTGACCAGGGCGGTCCGCTCCCGTGCGGTCCGCTCCCGTGCGGTCGCCGCTCCGCTCAGAGGCGCTGCGCTCGAGCGGTGACGCGCTCAGCGTCGCGCCGGGCGTCGCGCTCGGCGATCGCCTGGCGCTTGTCCCAGAGCTTCTTGCCCCTGGCCAGCCCGAACTCGAGCTTGATGCGGTTGCCCTTGAGGTAGATGCGCAGCGGCACCAGGGTCAGGCCCTGCTGAGCCACCTTGGCGCCGAGGTACTCGATCTCACGCTTGTGGAGCAGCAGGCGGCGGCGGCGCTGGGGCTCGTGGTTGCGCCGGTTGCCCTGTGCGTACTCGGCGATGTTGACGCCGAGCAGCCACGCCTCCCCGTTCTCCACTCGCACATAGCCCTCACGAAGCTGGGTGCGACCGTCGCGCAGGGCCTTGACCTCGGTGCCGGTGAGCTCGATCCCCGCCTCGAACGTCTCGAGGATCGAGTACTCGTGCGTCGCCTGGCGATTGCGCGCCAGCGCCGAGTTGGTCGCCGTGCGCGTCATCGCCGCGCTGGTTGTGCGCGCCGTCCGCGCAGGTAGGCCGCCGTGGTCATGGGACGGCCACCGGGGGGCTGGACGCGGGCTAGGCGATACAACCCCGACATGGTGGCGACGTCGGCGGCCTCACCGCTGATCGCAACCACCTCCCCAGGCGCGGCCGCATCGGGCGCCGGTCCCGCAGGCGATCCCTCGAGCAGTCGCACCGCCTGGCCGGCGAGGGCGGCGGTCACACCCGGCCACGGCTGCAGTGCCCTCACACGACGGTCGAGGTCGGCCGCGGTGACCGATGCCCAGTCGGCATTGCCGTTTTCGCGGCGCAGCCGAGGCGCCAGCGTCGCCTGCGAGTCGTCCTGGGCCACCGCGCTGACACTGCCGCTCTCCACGCCGGCGAGGACCTCGATGAGCAGCCGCCCTCCCAGCGCCGCCAGCCGGCCCGAGAGCGACGGGGTGGTGTCGTCCCCGGCGATGACGGTCTCGCCGGTGGCGTACACCGGCCCGGTGTCGAGCCCGGTGTCCATGCGCATGATCGACACCCCGGTGCGATCGTCGCCCGCCAGGATCGCCGCGGCCACCGGTGAGGCCCCCCGCCAGCGTGGCAGCAGTGAGCCGTGGACATTGATGCCGCCGTGGCGAGGCTCGTCGAGAAGCGCAGCAGGAATGATCTGGCCATAGGCGGCAACAACCAGCGCGTCAGGACCGAGGCCCAGGATCTCCTCGACACTCTCGGGCGCGCGGATCCGCTCCGGGCGCAGCACCGGGACGTCGAGCAGCGCGGCCGCCTCAGCGACGGGCCGGGGCGCCGGACGGCCGCGCGAGCCGGCGCGGTCCGGCTGCGTGACCACGGCGAGCAGCTGGTGTGCGCCTGCGACGGCTCGCAATGACGGGACCGCGAACTCAGCCGTGCCACAGAAGACGATGCGCATCACAGTGCTGTCGCGGCGGTCGCGGCCCCGGTCAGCCGACCAGCTCGCCCTCGGGCGCCTCGGCGTCCTCGTCGGCCGGGTCCCAGCTCCGCAGCGTGCCCTCGATCACCTTGGTGGTGAAGAGGATTCCATCGAGGTGATCCACCTCGTGCTGGATGGCCCGCGCCAGCAGACCGTCACCCTTGACGCGGATCTCCTTGCCGTGGCGGTTGAGTCCCCTGGCGACGACGCGCTGACAGCGGGTCACCTCACCGATCAGCCCGGGCACGGAGAGGCAGCCTTCGAAGCCCGTCTGCTCGCCCTCGCAACGAACCATCTCCGGGTTGGCGACCTGGTACAGCTGGTTGTCGACCTTGAGCACGATCACCCGCAGCGGGACACCGACCTGCGGGGCGGCGAGGCCGGCGCCGTGCGCCTCGATCATGGTCTCGACCATGTCGTCCATCAGCTTGCGGATGGTGTCGTCGACGCGCGGCACCCGTGTCGCCCTGCTGACCAGCACGGGGTCCTCGTCAGCGGCGAGGACGATGGGAAGCACTGCCACGGGTCACCTCACGGTCCGGGATCGACGTCGATGCTCCAGCCGCGTCCGTGCGGCAGGTGGGTGAACGCCCTCTCGATCGCCTCGCCTCGAACCGTGATCTGCCATCGGTATTCACCGCGCAGACGGTGGAGAAAGGCGGGAGTCGGCCCGAGGACTTCGAGGCCCGATCCGGCGCCGAGTTTATCAGACACCTCCGCGAACGCCCGCCGCGCCTCGATCTCGGCGCGGGCGTCGTCGCGGTGGTTGACGGTGCACACGACCATGCGCGTGTACGGCGGGAAGCGCAGCGCGCGCCGGACGCGAATCTCCTCACGCGCGAAGGACAGGTAGTCGTGGGTGACCGCGTGGCGCACCGCGTAGTGTTGCGGGCTGTACGTCTGCAGGATGACGCGGGCTGGTTCGTCGCCGCGGCCGGCGCGGCCGGCCACCTGGGTGAGCAGGGAGAAGGTCGACTCGCCGCTGCGGTAGTCGGGGAAGTGCAACGACACGTCGGCGTTGACGATGCCCACCAGCCGGACGTTGCCGAGGTCCCAGCCCTTGGCCACCATCTGGGTCCCGATCAGGCAGTCCGCCTCGTGGTTGGCGAAGCGGTCGTAGATGGTGAAGTACGCGTCACGGCTGGCGGTCGTGTCACGGTCCATGCGCAGCAGCCGCAGGCTGGGAAAGCGCTCGTGCACCTCCACCTCGAGTCGCTCCGTGCCCATGCCAAGTCCGCGGATCGCGGTCGACCCGCAGCTCGGACAGATGTCCGGGAGCCCGCGCGAGGCGCCGCAGTAGTGGCAGTCACAGCGGCGCCTGTCGGCGTGGTACACGAGCGAGACGCTGCAGCTCTCGCAGGTCAGCGCCTCACCGCAGCTGCGGCACACGACCACCGTGGCCGTGCCGCGGCGGTTGAGAAAGAGGATCGACTGGCCGCCACCCTCGTGGCATTCGGCGAGCGCGCGGTCCAGCTCGAGCGAGAGCGGGCTGCGATTGCCGGCGCGCAGCTCCTCGCGAAGGTCGACCACCTCGATCGGCGGCAGCGGCCGGCCGCTGATGCGCTGGTCGAGCGTGACCAGCTCGAAGCCCCCGGTGTGCGCCGCGTAGAAGGTCTCGACCCGTGGCGTGGCGCTGCCCAGGACCACGGGCACGTCCTCGAGCCGGCCGCGCTCCAGCGCCACGTCCACCGCGTGGTAGCGCGGGATGCGGTCCTGCTTGTAGGCGGACGCGTCCTCCTCGTCGACGACGATGATCCCGAGCCGCGGCAGCGGCGCGAACACGGCGCTTCGTGAGCCCACCACCACGTCGAGCTCGCCGTCGCGCAGACGCCGCCACTCCCGCGCGCGCTCCGCCTCGGTCAGCGCGGAGTGCAGCACGGCGACGCGGCCCGGGAAGCGCGCCGCGAATCGCCGGATGGTCTGTGGCGTCAGCGCGATCTCCGGCACCATCACGATCGCCTGGCGACCTTCGGCCAGCGCGGCTGCGATGGCGACCAGGTACACCTCGGTCTTGCCGGAGCCGGTGACGCCGTGGAGGAGCACACGACGGTGGCTGTGCGACGCGACCGCTTCCAACAGCGGCACGGCGGCGGCGTGCTGCGCGGGCGTCAAAGGCAGCGGCGCCTCGGCCACGGCGCCGTCGTGGGCGCGGGTCGCAGCCACCGCCGCTGACGTGGTGCGCGGGCCGCGCTTGCGCCCGCCGGGGCGAGCCGAGCGCACCCCCTTGGGGAGCATCGCCCGGATCACCTCACCCAGCGGCGCGCAGTATCGAGCCGCGATCCAGCGCGCCAGCTGCAGTGCCGTCGCCCCGAGGATGGGAGCCTCGTCGAGGACGTCGGAGACCGGCCGGGCCTCTCCGCCCGGGAGAGCGCCGTCACGCGCGACGACGTAGCCCATAACCTCGCGCGAGCCGAACGGGACCGTCACCCGTGCCCCCGGGACCGCCACCTCGACCAGGTGGTCGGGAACCGAGTAGGTGTACGTGTCCTTGGGGAGGATCGCGCCGGTGTCCGGCGATACCGCGACGTGCGCCGGAGGGCCGGGGACATGTCCGACGGCGGGGGCCTCCTCGAGGCTCTGCCGCTGCTCACTCACCGGAGGCGCTCCTCGATGAGGTCGAGCAGCGCTGCGGCAACCTCGGGCTTGGGACTCTTGCGCGACGCGCTTCACCAGGCCACGTTCGTCGAAGACGGCGACCTCGTTGTCCTCGCTGCCCATGCCGATCTCGGGCCTCGACACGTCGTTGAGCACCACGAGGTCGAGGCGCTTCTCGGTGAGCTTGCGGACGGCATTGTGCTCGACGTCATCCGTCTCGGCAGCGAACCCGACCACCAGGACGCCGTCGCGCAGAGGATCGTCGACCAACGAGCGGAGGATGTCCACGGCGGGAACCAGCGTGAGCGTCAGCCGGTCACTTTTCTTGATCTTCTGTTCGCAGACCTCTGCGACACGGTAGTCGGCGACCGCCGCGGCCATCACCAGGACCGCAGCCCCGGGCAGCGCCGCACGGACTGCCTGGTTCATCTCGTCGGCCGTCTGGACCGCGACAACCGTGACGCGCTGGTCGTCAGGTGGCGAGGCCGCGGTGATCAGGGTGACGGCCGCACCGCGTTCCGCGGCCGCCACCGCGATGGCGTTGCCCATCCGTCCGCTGCTGCGGTTGCCGAGATAGCGGACGGGATCGATGGGCTCACGGGTGCCACCCGCGGTGATCACCACGGTGTGGCCGGCAAGCCGCGACGATCCACTGGTGGGCATGGGCGAAGGCTCCGCGCTTCAGCGGGGCGCCGAATCCCCGAGCGTGTCGATGATCGCCGCCACGACGTCGTCGACCTCGGCCATCCGCCCGTCCCCCTCGGCGCCGCTCGCCAGCCGGCCGCGGACGGGGCCGACGAAGGCGACGCCGCGTGAGCGCAGCGTCTGCACGTTGGCCTGCGTGGCTGGGTGCTCCCACATGGCTGTCTCCATCGCGGGCGCGATCAGCAGCGGGGCGCGGCTCGCAAGCAGGGCCGCGGTGACCGCGTCGTCGGCGAACCCGTGGGCGAGCCGCGCCAACAGGTTTGCGCTGGCCGCGACGACGGCGTGCGACTGCGCCCACGAGCCGATGTCGATGTGACCCATGCCATGCCCGCCGGCGCCGCCCTGCCAGATGCTGCGTGCGACCGGGTGGCCGCTCAGGCTCTGCAACGTCGTCTCGGTGATGAAGTGGCGCGCGCTCCTGGTCATCGCCACGCGCACCTCGCAGTCCTGCTTGCGCAGCGCGGTGATCACCTCGCAGGCCTTGTACGCCGCCACGCTCCCGCAGACATGGACCGCGACGCGCCGCTCGGGTGCGGCGGCGTCGGTCACGTCTGAACCTCCGCTCGACGGCGGCGCACGATGTCGAGGATCTCGCGGGCGGCCCTGCCGACGTCGTCGTTCACCACCCGATGATCGTACGCCGCGCCGTCGGCGAGCTCAGCAACCGCATTGGCGACACGCAGCTCGACCGAGGCCTCGTCCTCGGTGTCGCGCTCCACCAGGCGGCGGCGCAGCTCTTCTTCCGACGGGGGCAGCAGGAAGATGAAGATCGCCCCATCCACGCGCGGACGGATCCAGGCGGCGCCCTGCACGTCGATCTTGAGCACGATGTCCTCGCCGCGGTCGAGCGCCTCCTTGACCCTCTCTTCGGAGGTGCCGTAGCGGTGCCCATGAACCTCGGCCCACTCAAGGAACTCGCCGCGCTCTGCCATGGCGTTGAACGTGTCCTCGTCGACGAACGAGTAGGCGACGCCGTCGAGCTCTCCCGGCCTGGGCTCACGAGTCGTGTACGAGACGCTGTAGCGCAACGATGGGTCGAGCCTGCGCAGCTCGTTGAGCACCGTGTCCTTGCCGACGCCACTCGGCCCCGAGAGCACGATCAGCCTCCCTGGTTGCGTGGTGACGCGCGGGGCGCGTGCCATCAGGACAGCTCGGCCACGGCAAGCGCGGCGACGAGGTCGGCGGGCAGAGGCGACTCGAACTCACAGCGCTCACCGGTGTCCGGGTGCACGAAGCTGAGTCGCTGCGCGTGCAGGGCGGGGCGCGCGGACGTGGTGTCGCCGCGCCGCCCGTACACCGGGTCGCCGGCGATGGGGTGGCTGATCGACGCGAGGTGCACGCGAATCTGGTGGGTGCGGCCGGTGAGCAGGCGGACCTCGAGCCGGCTGAAGCGACGCATGCGCTCCACCACCGCGAACTCGGTGATCGCCGCACGGCCCTCGTCGACGACCGCCATCCGCTGGCGGTGTCCCGGGTCGCGACCGATCGGCGCCTCGATGCGCCCGGTCGTCTCGCGGAAGGAGCCGTGCACCAGGGCCCAGTACACGCGGCCGAGCGTGCGCCGCTGCAGCTGCAGCGACAGCGAACGGTGCGCGGCCTCGGTCTTGGCCACCACCAGCAGCCCGCTGGTGTCGCGGTCGAGCCGGTGCACGATGCCCGGACGCTGCTCGCCACCGAGCTGTGACCAGGTGGCGCCCCGTTGCCGGAGCCCGTCGGCGAGCGTGCCGGCCGCGTGGCCCGGCGCAGGGTGCACCACCATGCCCGCCGGCTTGTCGATCACCGCCAGCGCACTGTCCTCATAGACGACCGACAGAGTCACCACCGGCCCGGCCAGCTCGGCCGGTGCCACCGGGGTGGGCGGGATGACCACCGCGACGTCGTCACGCGCTCGCACCCGCTGCCCCGACTTCGCGGGCCGGTCGTTGACGCGCACATGGCCGCCGGCGATCAGGGATTGGGCCGCGCTTCGGCTGACGTGCTCCTGCTGCATCACGCGGAGGTCGAGCCGGGTCGCCGGCTGAGGATGGTCGGCCACGCTGGTCACGTCGAGTGGTCGCCGTCGCCGTGCGCCGCGGCTGCCGGCACCATCCGCAGCGTGAGGACTCCGACCAGGAGCCCGAGCACGATGGCCATGTCGGCGACGTTGAACACCGGCCAGCGTTGCAGGTCGATGAAGTCGACCACGTAGCCCTGCACGACACGGTCCACCGCGTTGGACAGCGCGCCGCCCAGCACCATGCCCAGCAGCACCTGCGGGAACACGCCGGGGCCGAAGCGCCTGCCGGCGATGAGGATGTAGCCGGCGACCGCCACCGCGACGGCCAGGAAGACGAACTGCATCTGTGGGAAGAGGCCGAACGCAGCGCCCCGGTTCTCGATGTGGTGGATGGTGACCGGGCCGCTGCTCGGCACCTGGCTGCCGAGCGCGATGTTCTGCGTGACCAGCCACTTGGTCGCATGGTCGAGGATGAACACCAACGCAGCGGTGCTGAGCAGGACGCCGAGCTGGCGGCGACGGCCGGGCAGCGCCGCCTCAGCCATGCCGCCCGGGTGGCACGGGGGACGTGCCGGTTGAATCGATCACGGTTGGCTCAGGATAGCCGTGGTCTTCGTGGTCCCCGGCGAGAGGGTCGCCGAAGAGCACGCGACCGAGCCGGATGTGGGTGGACCCGTGGGCGATGGCGATCTCGAAGTCGTCACTCATGCCCATGCTCAGGCCGTCGAGCGCCACGCCGTGGCGGTCGACGAGCGCGTCACGCAGCGCACGCAGGCGCGCGAAGCAGTCCGCGGCCGCCGCCGGGCCCGCCGGGGGTGCGATGGTCATCAGGCCGACCGCTTGGAGCTCGGCCAGGCCGCGCAGCTCTTCGAGGAGGGCGGGCGCGCCGTCAGGCGCCACCCCGGAGCGCCCGGGGATGCCAGTGAGCTCGACCTCGATGAAGACGGGCAGCGGAGTCGCGACTCCCCGGCGGTGCCGTGCCAGGGCGATCGCGAGGGCTGTGCTGTCCACCGAGTGGATGGTGTCGAACAGCGACGCGGCGGCTCGAGCCTTGTTGCGCTGGAGGTGACCGACCATGTGCCAGCGCACGCCGCGGCCACCGAACGCCGACCTCTTCGACTCCGCCTCCTGCACGCGGCTCTCGCCGACGTCGAGCAGCCCGAGCGCCGCCGCGGTCTCCACCGCAGCAACGGCGTGGCCCTTGGTGACCGCGACGAGCCGGATCGAGGCAGGGTCCCGCCCTGCCGCCTCGGCCGCGTGACCCACGCGCGCACGAACCGCTGCGAGGCGCTGCGCGACAGCGTTCCTGTCGATGTCCTCGCTCACCCGCGCACGTCCGCAGCGCTGGGATGAAGGCGGCTCACTTGCCCATGTCGAGGGGCAGCTCGCGCCCGTCGTCGGCGCCACGCCGGCGCTTGCGCGGCGCCTCGGGCGGACGCGTCCCCGGCGGGTTGGCGAGCACGTCCTCGATGGTGGCGCGCATCTGCTCGACATCGCGAAAGGACCGGTACACCGACGCGAAGCGCACGTACGCGATCTCGTCGATGGTGCGCAGGTGCTGCATCACCATCTCGCCGACCTCGCGGCTGCGCACCTCGGTGACGTTGCGTGCCGCGCAGGGCATTCTCGATGTCGTCGACGATCGCCTCGAGCTGCGCCGACGCGATGTCACGCTTGGTGGACGCATTGACCAGGCCGCCGAGCAGCTTGCGCCGGTTGAACTCCTCGCGCCTGCCATCCTTCTTGACCACCCACAACGGCACAGCCTCGACCCGTTCGTAGGTGGTGAAACGCTTGTGGCAGACAAGACATTCCCGCCGACGCCGGATCGCCTCACCGGTCTCCGAGTCGCGCGAGTCGACGACCTTGGACTCAGGCTGCGAGCAGTATGGGCACTTCATGGCGCTGGCAGCTCGCCCCCCGCATCGCGGGGGGCGGCTGCGACGATGACCGGGTCCCTACCTGCGATCCCGGAGGAACGCGGGGATGTCGAGGTCATCCGCGTTGGGCGGCGTCGCGGAGCGGCCGCCGATGGTGAACGCCGGCGAGGCGGCAACCACCGGGCGCGCCGCGGGCTCGTATGCGAGCGTGCCGAGAACGTCGATGTGGCCGGTGAAGCCGGTGGCGATCACGGTGATCTTCACCTCGCCCTTCATCTGCTCGTCGATGACCGTGCCGAAGATGATCTGCGCGTCGGGGTCGGCGAACTCGCTGACCAGCTGGGCCGCCTCGTTGACCTCGTACAGGGTGAGGTCGGGACCGCCGGTGACGTTGAGGAGGATGCCCTTGGCGCCGGCGATCGTGGTCTCCAGCAGCGGGCTTGCCACCGCGTCACGCGCCGCGTCGGCGGCACGGGTGTCGCCGTTGCCGAAGCCGATGCCCATCAGCGCGGCGCCCTGGCCGGACATGATCGCCTTGACGTCGGCGAAGTCGAGGTTGATGAGGCCGGGGAAGACGATCAGGTCGCTGATGCCCTGCACGCCCTGGCGGAGCACGTCGTCCGCGAGCTTGAACGCCTCGGTGATCGGGGTGCGCTTGTCGACAACCTGCATGAGCCGCTCGTTGGGGATGGTGATGAGGGTGTCGACGCGTCCCTGGAGGTTGGCGATGCCGTCGTCGGCGGCACGCTGCCGCTTCAGGCCCTCGAACTTGAAGGGCTTGGTGACCACGCCGATGGTCAGCGCGCCCTGCTCGCGTGCGATCTCGGCGATGGCGGGCGCCGCGCCGGTGCCGGTGCCGCCGCCCATGCCGGCGGTGACGAACACCATGTCGCAGTCGGTCGAGCAGCTTGGTGAGCTCCTCGCGGGTCTCCTCTGCCGCCTCGGCGCCGCGCAGCGGGGTCGCCGCCCGCGCCCAGGCCGCGGGTCAGCTTGGAGCCGATGCGCACCTTCTTGTGGGCGTTGCTCAGCTGCAGCGCCTGGTGGTCGGTGTTCACCGCGATGAACTCGACGCCCTTGAGGCGGCTCTGGATCATGCGGTTGACGGCGTTGCTGCCGCCGCCGCCGACCCCCACCACCTTGATGCGTGCGTTTCCTTCCAACGTCCGGTCGAGATCGTTCATGTGCGTCTCCTCACGCTGCCTGCTCTTCGGACGCAGCGAAACCTTCCCCGCACGCGTCGTTTCATCATCGTTGCCGCGACTGACGGGCGTCGCCGGCGGCGTGTCGCCGTCATCGAGCCCGTACAACTTCATCCGTTCAGAAAAGTTCACGCAACCACCGTCCAAATCCGATCCCCGACGTGCTGTCCGTTGCCGTTCTGCGCCCTGCCGGTCAGCGCCACGCTGCGTCCCATCCGTCCGCGCGCGCCCCAGCGCAGCAGCCCGACCACGGTGGCGTGGTGCGGACCGCTGATCTCGTCGTTCATGCCGTGGATGCCGCGTCGGCGCAGCCACCCGCGCGGGCAGGTCGGTGACCTGCTGGATCACCTCGACGAAGCCGCGCAGCAGCGCGCCACCGCCGGTGAGCACGATGCCGCCCGGGAAGCTGCTCGGCGGGCCCGCCAGCTCCACCTGCTCGGCGATGAGCTGGGCCATCTCGCGGGCCCGCGGCCCGATGATCTCGGCGAGGAAGCGCTGCGGGACGTTGACGGGCTCGTCGTACCCCATCGGCGTCAGCTTGCACCTCGGCGTCAGCGGGCAGAGTGAGCTGCAGGCAGTGCCCGTAGGCGCGCTTGGTGGCCTCGGCGGTCTCCAGGTCGCACCGCAGTCCCACCGCGAGGTCGCCGCTGACGTGGTTGCCGCCCACCGGGATCACCGCGGTGTGGATGATGCTGCCCTTGGCAAAAACTGCGACGTCGGTGGTGCCGCCCCCGATGTCGGCCACCACGACGCCGCGGTCGAGCTCGTCCTCGCCGATCACCGCCTCGGCGGAGGCGAGCACCTGCAGCACCAGGTCGTCGACGTCGAGCCCCGCCTTGTGCACCACCTTGACCACGTTCTGGATGGCGGTGTTGGTGCCGGTGATGATGTGGGCGTCGACCTCGAGGCGCGTGCCGGCCATGCCGAGCGCGTCGCGGACGCCCTCCTGTCCGTCGATGGTGAACTGCTGGGGGAGGACGTGGAGGATCTTGCGGTCCGACGGAACGCTGACGGCGCGCGCCGCCTCCACGGCGCGGGTGACGTCGGCGTCGCGCACCTCGCGGTGCCCGGCCGACACGGCCACCACGCCACGCGAGTTCTGCGAGGTGATGCTGGTGCCGGCCAGGCCGACGACCGCGGAGTCGACCGGCACGCCGCTCATCTGTTCGGCCAGGTCGACCGCTTCGGCGACGGCCTCGGCGGCCCGGTCGATCTCGATGACCGCCCCTTTGCGGATGCCCCGGGAGACGGCTTCGCCCACACCGATGACACGCAACCCGGTGCTGTCCAGCTCAGCGATGGCGCAGCAGACCTTCGTCGTTCCTAGATCGAGTGCAAAGACGCGGCGAGAACGGGTCACACTGGCCTCCGAGTATAGCCGGAGCCCATCCCCTTAAGAAAGGGGTTGTCAGGGGCAAAACCGCAAGATGCTGAGTTTGCCGCCCGGAGTATGCCACAAGATGTGGCCTGCCCGGACCCAGCTCCAGACCGACCGAACGCACCAATCGGAGCCGAGGGAAAACAGTCCTCCGCCCCGTGGACTGGGGGACCGCAAGCCCCGTCCGGGATCGCGAGCGAAGCGAGCCGGCGCGCGAGGCGCGCCGAGGGGTCGGGGTGAGGATGGTCGGATTCGATTCTCGACCGTCCGAGGGGCGGGGATCTGCCTCGCCCCTGTTGAAACACATGGTCCCCGCGCGGCCGCGGCCGCGCGGGGCACCGCCACTGCACCTTCCGGACGAGACCCCGCCGGCCGCAGCCCCTGTCGGGCCGCGCAGCGCGCGCCATCATGCCACCGGTCGCGCCTCCTGTAAACGTCGCGGCTCAGGAACCCGGACGCAGCACCAGCTTGCCGCGGCGGTCGCCGCCGGCCAGCGCGGCGAACGCCTCAGCCGCCTCGGCCAGCGGACGGACCGAGTCGATGAGCGGCTGCAGCCGCTCCGGTGGCGCACAGCTCGACCACGCGCGCCAGCTCGTCGCGCGTCCCCATGGTGCTGCCCGCCATGGTCAGCTGCCGCCAGAAGATGCGGTTGAGCTGCGCCGGCGGGTTGGGCCCGCTGGTGGCTCCCGACACCACCACCGTGCCGCCCGGGCGCAGCGACACGCAGGGAGAAGTCCCAGGTGGCCTCCCCCACCGTGTCGAGCACGGCGTCGACGCCGCCCTCGCTGGCGCCGATCACCTGCTTGACGCGACTCGCGGTCGGTGGCGAACGCCGCGGCGGCTCCGAGCTCGATGGCGGCGGCCCGCTTGGCCTCGTCCCGCGAGGTGGCGAAGACCGTGAGGCCGCCGGCGACGGCCAGGAGGATGGCCGCGCTGGCCACGCCACCGGTGGCGCCGTGCACCAGCACCGTCTGTCCCGGCCGCAGGCCGCCGCGGACGAAGAGCATCCGGTACGCGGTGAGGTACGCGGTGGGCAGGCACGCCGCGGTGGTGATGTCCACGCCCGGCGGCAGCGGCAGGATGTTGCCGACGGGCACGACCAGACGTTCGGCGAGCGTCCCCGGGTAGGGCGGCTCGCTGAGCAGTCCGACGCGCGGGCAGTGGAGCTCGTCGCCGGCGCGGCACGCGGCGCAGTGGCCGCAGGTCATCACGCTGTGCACGACCACCTCGGTCCCCAGCGGCGGGCGCGCCCGGCGGCGCCTCGCCGTCGCCGTATGCGAGCACGGTGCCGGCGGCGTCGCAGCCGAGCACCTGCGGCTCGGTCAGGGGCGCGAGCCGACGCCGCGCAGCGTCCAGAGGTCGTGGTGGTTGAGCGACGCGGCGCCGACCGCGATCAGCACCTCGCCGCGGCCCGGGCGACGGATCGGGGACCTCGGCGACCTCGAGGTTGGCGAGGGGATCGTCGCCGCCGAAACGGGCGGCGCGAACTGCAAGCACGGCAGCCAACGGTAGCATCACGGCGGCTCACGGCCGGGTGTGCGCTTACCATCCCGCGCATGCGCATCGACAGCCTGTTCGCACGTGGCGAGCCGCTCTTCTCCTTCGAGTTCTTCCCCCCGAGGGACGACGACGGCGCCGAGCGACTCTTCGCCACCATCGCTGCGCTGCGCGAGCTCGAGCCGGCGTTCGTGTCGGTGACCCACGGCGCGGGTGGCAGCGCGCGCGATGATCGCACCGTCCGCTTCGTCAAGCGCATCCGGGAGGAGACCGGGCTGCTGCCGATGGCGCACCTCACCTGCCGGGACTCGACCGTCGACGACCTGCTCGATGAGATCCGTCAGTACCAGGCCGTCGGCATCGAGAACGTGCTCGCCATCCGCGGCGACCCCCCCAACGGCGAGGGCGCGTTCGTACCGCCATGAGGGTGGCCTTCGCTACGGCAGCGAGCTGGTGCGACTGTTGCACGACAACGCCGACATCTGCGTGGTCGCGCGCGTGCTCCCCGGAGAAGCACGTCGAGTCGTCGAGCGCTGGAGCAGGACGTCGCCGCCGCGGTCCAGAAGGTCGAGGCCGGCGCCAGCTTCCTGATCACCCAGCTGTTCTTCGACAACAGCGGTCTACTTCGACTTCGTCGCGCGGGCTCGCGCAGGCCGGCGTCGACCGTGCCCATCGTGCCGGGCATCATGCCGATCACCAACGTCGACCAGGTGAACCGTTTCACCGCCAAGATCGGCGCCTCGATCCCGGCAGCGCTGCGCGCGGCGCTGAAGAATCGCGCCGACGACCCGCCGCGGTGCTTCAGCTCGGTGTGGCGTGGGCGACGCTGCAGTGCAGCGAGCTGCTGCGCGCCGGCGCGCCCGGGCATCCACTTCATCACCCTCAACCGCTCCCCGGCCACGCGCGCGATCCTCACCGCGCTGCGCATCGCCCAGCCCTGGGAGGACGCTGCGCTCTAACTGTGCGCGGGGCGGTGATGCTCAGGACCAGTGGGCTGGGGTTGGACGCGGGGTCGGTGCGGGAGTTGCGGTCGGGCCGCCGCGCGGTGGGTGAGGGGCTCGGGGCCGGCGGCGGCGATGTCGAGGTGGGCGGTGTGGCCGTGTCACGGCGGGCTCGGCATCGGCAGCGCGCTGCCGGCGATGTCGGCGCGCAGGCTGGCCGGCTCGCCGGGATGTCCTCCGATCGCCGGTGTCGCGGGGTTCTCCAGGTCGACGTAGCCGAAGGCGGGATGGGCGAAGTCGAGCCGGCCTTAGCGCGGCGAGCACCGCCAGCTGTCCGGGGATGGCCGCCAGCGCGTCGTTGCTGTCCAGCGCCCCGAAGACGGCCTGCCAGCCGGTGCTGCACCACGCCGAGAGCACGTTGCTGTTGCTGATCACGAAAGCGTCGACGCTGCAGCCGT
>CAVQVY010000054.1:0-6820 GCA_963717185.1 Candidatus Dormiibacterota bacterium
TGCGCAGGGTCCATGCCCTGACGTGCCATGTCGTCGATGATGCTGAGCATGTAGGACGGGGTGACCATGATGACGTCCGGCTGGAAGTCCCGGATCAGCGTCACCTGGCGCTCGGTCATGCCGCCGGAGACGGGGGATCACGGTGACCGAGCTTCTCCGCGCCGTAATGGGCGCCGAGCCGCCGGTGAACAGCCCGTACCCGTAGGCCACGTGCACCACGTGGCCGGGCCGGCCACAGGCCGCGCGGATAGAGCGCGCCATGACGCTGGCCCAGGTGTCGACGTCAGCGGCGGTGTAGCCGACAACCGTGGGGCGGCCGGTGGTGCCCGACGAGGCGTGGATGCGCACCACCTGCTCCCGGGGCACCGCGAACATGCCGAACGGGTAGTTGTCGCGCAGCGACGCCTTGGTGGTGAACGGGAACTTCGCGAGGTCGGACAGGTCCTTGAGGTCGTCGGGGTGGACCGCGGCGAAGTCGAACATCTTCCGGTAGTACGGCACGTTCTCGTAGGCGTGCCGCAGTGACCAGCGCAGCCGCTCAAGCTGCAGCGCCCGCAGCTCGTCAACCGAGGCGGTCTCGATGGGCTCTAGCTCGCCTGGGGGGCTGACGGCGGCGGTCATGCGGTTCTCCTAAGTCGTAGTCGACGGTGATTTCGTCGGTCTGCGGCAGTGCCTGACAGGTTAGGACGTAGCCGGCGTCGATCTCACGCTGCTCAAGCGCGTAGTTGCGGCGCATGACCGCCGCGCCGCTGGTGACCCTGGCCCGGCAGGTGCCGCAGACGCCGCCCTTGCAGGCGAACGGCAGGTCGGGCCGGGCCCGCTGGGCGCCGTCGAGGACCGGCGTGCCCGCCGGGAGGGTGAGCGTCGAGCTGCGCCCGTCGAGGATGACGGTCAGGCTGGCGCCCTCGCCGACGGGGGCGTCGTCGTGGGTCGCCTCGGCCGGCGGGTCGTCGCCGACCCAGAACAGCTCGCGGTGGATGCGGCCGGCGTCCACGCCAAGCCCGCGCAGCACCTCGATGGCGCCGGTGACCATGCCGATAAGGCCCGCACAGCCACCAGTGGTCCACGCCGGGCACGTCGACGGTCACCGGCAGCAGCGCGGACAGCCGCTCGGCGTCGAGCCGGCCGCTGTACAGCTCGACCTCCTGCGGCTCCCTGGACAGCACGTGGACCACCTGCATACGGGCCGGGTAGGCGTCCTTGAGGTCGGCCACCTCGTCGGCGAACATGACCGTGTCGCTGCGCCGGTTGCCGTAGAGCAGCGTGACCGAGGACTTGTCGTCCGCCGCCAGGACCGAGGCGGCGATCGACATCATCGGGGTGATGCCGGAGCCGGCGGCGATCAGCACATGGCGCCCTGGGACGGACAGGTCCGGGGTGAAGGTGCCGCGCGGCGCCTGGACCTCCAGGGTGTCGCCGGGCCTGAGCGTGTGCACGAGCCAGCCGGAGACCGCACCGTCCGCAACCTCGCGGACGCCGATCTTCGGTGCCGACCCGCCGGCGCGCAGATCGAGTAGCTGCGCCGCTCTTCGCCGCGGCGGACGGTCAGGGTCTGCCCGGCCGCGAACGCGAACGCGCCGGCCAGGCCTTCGGGGACGCTGAGGGTGATCGCGGCGGAGTCGTCGGTCAGCGGCTCGACGCGCTTGACGGTGAGCCGGTGAAGTCGCGGCTCCGCGTACCTGGCCCTGGCGCCCTGGTCCCCTGTCGTGCCCTGGTGGCTCGGGACGTGGTACCCCCTGGGTGCGCGGGTCGGGGTGCCCGGTGAACCCCGACGGTCGGGCGGCGGAATTCTCGGCTCAAATAGCCTTAACCCCCTCGAAAGGCTCGCCGCACGCGTTGCAGCGGTGCAGTGACTTGCAAGCCGTGGCGCTGAACTGGGCGGTCAGCCGGGTGTCGGCCGAGTCGCAGCGCGCGGCAGCGGGGCGACCGGGGACGGCCTAGGGTGAGCGGGACGGGGCCGCTCCGGCGCGGCGCCCGCGTGGGACGGTGGGGCGATGCCGGCGGCGGCCAGCTTGCGGTGGCCGTCCTCGGTGATCCAGTCCGTGCTCCACGGCGGGGAGAGCTGGGTGGCGACGGTGACGCGGTCAAAGCCGACGCGCTTCAGGCGGCCCTGGACGTCGGCGGCGATCTCGCGCATCGCGGGGCAGCCGCTGTACGTCGGGGTGATCGTCACCACGATCCCGCCGGGGGTGACATCGACGGAGCGCAGGATGCCGAGGTCCTCGATCGTCAGCGTCGGGATCTCCGGATCCGGGGTGGCGGCGGCGACGCGTATCCTGGCGTCGGCCGGGTCACGCGGCCACCACGCGTCCGGGTGGGCGCGGGCGACGGACTGGAGCTCGGCGAGGATGTAGCCCATTGCCTCGGTGTGTACGCCATCGCGACCGCTTCGGCCGCCTACCGGGGCCAGCGGCGGCGCGACCGGGCGGTCGAGGCCCGCCGTGGTCAGGACCGGTCCATTTATCGCGTCGAAGGCAGCGCGGTCGCCAGTACCTCCCGGGCCAGTGCCTCCAGCGACAGCGCTTCCAGCGACAGGGGCGAGCGTGTTGGGGTCGGGGCGGAACAGCTCCCCCAGGAAGGGCCACAGGACGTCGAGAGCCGCCTGTGTCTTCGCGTGCGACAGGGCCGTGCCGTCGCCGAGCCTGACTACCCAGCTCGCCGCGTAGTCGCGGTGGTAGGCCAGCTCGTTGACGCCCTTGGCCGCGATCGCGGCGAGCACCGGGTCGGCCGTGCCTGCTGGCGTGGAGCCTGACGACAGCGACTCGAAGAGCGCGAGCCGCCAGGTGGAGAACATCAGCAGGCGGACAACGAGCTCGGCGAAGTCGCGGTCGGCGTGCTCGGCAAGGCGGACGTTCCTGAACTCCTTCTCCTCGCGGAAGAACGCGAGCTGGTCCTCGGTCTGGCCGACGATGCCCCCGGCCCTGGCCAGCAGCATGCGCGCCTGGCCCAGGAGGTCAAGTGCTATGTTCGCGACCGCGGTCTCCTCTTCGAGCTCGGGCAGCCGGGCCACCCACTGCTGCAGCCGGTGGCTGTAGATCAGCGCGTCGTCCCCGAGTGCGAGGCAGCAGCGAACGAGCGCGCCGGGGTCGAGGCCGTCGGGGACAGACGTGTCCACGCCTTCGAGCGAGTCGGTGAACCCGGTGCCGAACGCCCAGCGGTGGCCCTCGTCGTGATCTTCGCCGAGCAGGTCGTACGGGTTGTCGTCGTCCGGGTTCACGGCGCCGGGGCCTGGATCGGGGGGGTGCACGTCAGCGGTGTTCATATCGACTGGGCGCTCAGATGTGCGGAACATCGTCGGGGATGTCGTAGAACGTCGGGTGGCGGTACACCTTGTCGCCGGAGGGCTTGAAGAACGGGTCCTTCTCCCCCGGGCTTGACGCGGTGATGTCCGATGACCGCACCACCCAGATGCTGACGCCCTCGTTGCGGCGGGTGTAGAGGTCGCGGGCGTGGTGCAGCGCCATCTCGGCGTCAGCGGCGTGCAGGCTGCCGACGTGCACGTGGTTCAGCCCGCGCTTGCCGCGCAGGAACACCTCGTAGAGCGGCCAGCTCTGGTCGGTCATGGGTCGCCTCCTCAGGGAAGCCGATTCCGTTCGGACCATCTTCTTGGTGTTCTTGATCGGCGCGTTTCGCCGCGTGCGCGAGGGCGGCCTCGCGGACCCAGGCGCCCTCGTCGTGGGCCGCCTTGCGCTTCGCGAGGCGCTGGGCGTTGCACGGGCCGTTACCCGAGATGACGGCCCTGAACTCGTCCCAGTCGACGGGGCCGAAGTCGTAGTGGCCGCGCGCCTCGTTCCAGCGCAGCTCCGGGTCGGGGAGGGTGACGCCGAGCTTCTCCGCCTGCGGGACGGTCATGTCGACGAAGCGCTGACGCAGCACTCGCGTTCGCCACCTGCTACCTGGCCGGGTTCGGCGCCGTCAGCATGATCGTCGCCATCCGGCGGCTCGGAAAGCTCCTCTTGAAGTAAGAAAGGCCCCAGCAGCGGAAACCCCCACGCGGTTCAGGGACTGCCGCCCATGCGATCCATCAGGGATTGCCGCGACAGTCCGTACCGGACGCAGAACTGATCCAGGATTTTGGAATTCACCGGGTCAGGAAGTGATGTCTGAGCCGCGGCGGCGAGGTCTGCCAGTCCGGCCCGGCGGAGCATCCGGATGAACTCCTGACGGGAAAGGTCCACGGGATCCACCTATCCTTTCAGATTCAGATGGCGGTGCGGCCGCCGTCGACGGCGACGGTCGCGCCGGTGACGTAGCTGGCCTTCGGCGAGGCGAGGAATGCGACGACCTCGGCGATCTCGGCGGGCTCGGCAGCGCGCTTCATCGCGGTGGTCGCGGCGAGCGCGTCGAACAGGTCACGGCCCTCGGGCCGGGTGTAGACCGGGCCGGCGGCCACGGTGTTGAATCGGACGCCGCGGCCGCTGTACTCGGCTGTCCACCCGCGCGTCAGTGACGCCAGCGCGGCCTTGGTGGCGCCGTACGCGGCGCCGGTGGCCAGGCCGAGGCTGCCAGCCATGCTGCCGATGCTGATCACGCTGCCCGATCCCTTCGCCGCCATCGCCGGGGCGAACGCCGCCACGAGGAAGAACGGCGCGCGGACGTTGCTGGCGAACATCGAGTCGTAGTCGGAGACCTTCAAGTCCTCTGTCGGTGCCCAGACGGATCGCCCGGCGTTGTTGACCAGGACGTCGATCTCGCCGACCTCGGCGGCCAGCCGGCCAATGCCGGCCGGGTCCTCAAGGTCGGCCTCGACGAACCGGGCGCGGCCGCCGGCCGCGGTGATCTCGTCGACGGTTTCGGCGCCCCGCCGGGCGTTGCGGCCCGACACGACGACGGACATCCCGTCGGCGGCCAGCCGCTTGGCGACCGCCCGGCCGATGCCGGACGTGGCCCCGGTGACCAGGGCAGTGATGGGGTGCCAGTCAGGGTTCGCGCGCTGTGCGGACATGGGGATGCACCTTCCCGGATGTCTATCCAGACAGGTCTGTCTGATAACAAGTTCAATTGAGACAGACCCGTCTGGATGCGTCAACGTGACATGCGACTCATTGAAGACAGACAGGCCTGTCTGCTATCGTTCCTGGTATGTCCGCCAAGGCGCCGTCACCGCGGGAACGCAGCGCCGCCGCGCGGGCGCGGCTGCTCGCCGCCGCCAACGAGCTCTTCTACGCCGAGGGCGTGCAGTCGGTCGGGATCGACCGGGTCATCGAGCACGCAGGCGTCGCGAAGGCGACACTGTACAGCGCGTTCGGCAGCAAGGACGGCCTGGTCCGGGCCTACCTCCAGGCGCGCCACGCCGCAACCGCCGAGCGAATGGCGTGCGAGCTCCAAGCGCACTACGACACGCCGAAGGAGCGCCTGATCGGCGCGTTCGAGGTGCAGGGCCTGTCGTTCACCGAGCCGGGGTTCCGCGGCTGCGCGTTCGTCGGCGCGAGCGCCGACGCCCCACCCGGCGGCGTCGTCGAACAGGCCGCGCAGGACTACCGCACCTGGCTGCACGAGCTGTTCTTCGCCCTCGCCCAGCAGGCAGGTGCCAAGGACGCGAAGTCACTCGCCCAGCAACTGGTGCTGCTCTACGACGGCGCCGGGATCAGCGCCTGGCTGGACCGCGACCCCAGCGCGGAAACAGCCGCCCGCGCCGTAGCCGCCGCCCTGGTCGAAGCCGCCATCCCAGCCTGAACCAGCACACGTATGCGACGGCCGGTGTCGCTGTTAATCTTCAGTTCGGCTTTGCATGCTGGCCGCTGGGGCCGGTTCGTGCTGCACTTGCTGTGCGGTAAAGCTCGGCTAGCTGAAGGGACCTCATGCACGGCAACTCGATCCGGCTGCTGCTGGCCGATGTCGATGGCACGCTGGTCACGCCCGACAAGGTGCTGACCGAGCGGGCGATCGGCGCGGTACGCAGCCTCGGCACTGCCGGGATCTTGTTCGCGATCACCAGCGGCCGCCCGCCGCGGGGCATGTCGATGCTGATCGAGCCGCTCGGCATCACCACCCCGATCGCCGCGTTCAACGGCGGGCTGCTGATGAGCCCGGACATGTCGGTGATCGAGCAGCGGGAGCTCCCTGAGGAACTCGTGCGCCCCGTGGCCGGCCTGATCGGGTCGTTCGGCCTGGACGTGTGGGTGTACCGCGGGGCGGACTGGTACGTCCCCGACCCGCACGGCTCGCACGTGGCCCGGGAGTCCGCGACCGTACGGTTCGCGCCGGAGGTGATGACGAGCCTCGACGGGCTGACCGGCGACGTCGTGAAGCTGGTCGGCGTCAGCGACGACCTGGACGCGGTCGCCCGCGCCTCGGCCGCTGCCCACGACCGCTTCGGCGATCACGTGACCGCCGCACGGTCCCAGCCCTACTACCTTGACATCACCCACCCCGATGCGAACAAGGGCGCGGTCGCCCGCTACCTGTCCGCGCGGTACGCGATCCCGCCAGAGGCCATTGCGACAATCGGCGACATGCCTAACGACGTGCTGATGTTCGCCCACTCAGGGCTCAGCATCGCGATGGGGAACGCCAGCCCCGATGTGCAACGCTCGGCACGGCGTGTCACCACCTCCAACACCGAGGAAGGCTTCGCGAACGCCGTGGAAAGCCTGGTCCTCCCCGGGCCCCGGCCATACCCGGCGGCCCGCCCCCGGCTCCGGCCCCGGTTTCATGACGCCAGGCCAACGCCGGCGCAGAAGATCCGCGTTCTCCGCCGAGGTTCTGCTCGCTGGCCCGTTCAGGCGGGACTGGTGGCTGCCCAGGCGGTCGCGGTGGTCTCGAACGGCCCGTCGGGCAGGAGGCCAGGCGCGCGTCGATACGGCCGAACCTAAGCCGT
>CAVQVY010000055.1:0-5042 GCA_963717185.1 Candidatus Dormiibacterota bacterium
GATCCTGGCGATCGTGACGGTGTTCGTCGCGGGTCTGATGGTCGGGCGTACGCCGGAGTATCTGGAAGAAGATCCGCCCGTCCGAGATGAAGTACGCGGCGCTGTACATCCTGGCCACGCCCTCGGTCGCGCTGATCTTCACCGGTATCGCGATGGCCACGACCACGGCGCGCAACTCGATGAACAACTCCGGTCCACACGGGTTCTCCGAGGTCCTGTACGCGTTCACGTCGATGGCGAACAACAACGGTTCCGCCTTCGCCGGCCTGAACGGCAACACGGACTTCTACAACATCATGGGCGCCCTGGCGATGACCCTCGGCCGGTTCCTGCCGATGATCTTCGTGCTCGCGCTGGCCGGCTCGCTGGCCAAGCAGCGGATCACCCCGGCCTCCGTGGGCACGCTCAAGACGCATACGCCGCTGTTCGCGGGCCTGCTGACCGGCGTGATCTTCATCGTGGTCGGTCTCACCTACTTCCCGGCGCTGGCGCTGGGCCCGCTGGCGGAAGGACTGAAGTAAATGTCTGCCATCACCCCTCAGGACGCGGTCAAGGAGACCCGCCGGATCGGCGGTGGTCTGCTGGACCCCGCGATGCTGTACAAGTCGCTGCCCGACGCCCTGCTGAAGTTCGACCCGCGGGTGCAGCTGAAGAACCCGGTCATGTTCGTGGTCGAGGTCGGCTCGGCGCTGACCACGTTCTCCGCGATCGAGCACCCGTCGATCTTCGCCTGGACGATCACGGTGTGGCTCTGGCTGACGGTGCTGTTCGCCAACCTGGCCGAGGCGGTCGCGGAGGGCCGCGGCAAGGCGCAGGCGGCGACGCTGCGCAAGACCAAGACCGAGACCACCGCGCGCCGGATCGCCTCGTGGGAGCCCGGCGTGAAGGGCCAGCTCGGCGCGCGCGGCGTGGAGACGCAGATCTCGGCGAACGAGCTGAAGCTGGGCGACTACGTCGTGGTGACGGCCGGTCAGATCATCCCCGGTGACGGTGACGTCGTCGAGGGCGTGGCCTCGGTGGACGAGTCGGCGATCACCGGCGAGTCCGCCCGGTCATCCGCGAGTCCGGCGGCGACCGGTCCGCGGTGACCGGCGGCACCCGGGTGCTCTCGGACGAGATCGTCGTGAAGATCACCACGAAGCCCGGCGAGACCTTCATCGACCGGATGATCGCGCTGGTCGAGGGCGCGGCACGGCAGAAGACGCCGAACGAGCTGGCGCTGAACGTGCTGCTCGCCTCGCTCACGATCGTCTTCGTGCTCGCCGTGGTCACGCTGCAGCCGTTCGCGTTCTTCGCGGGCGCCCCGCAGTCGCTGGTCATCCTGGTCGCGCTGACGGTGGCGCTGATCCCGACCACGATCGGCGCGCTGCTCTCGCGCCATCGGCATCGCGGGCATGGACCGGCTGGTGCAGCGCAACGTGCTGGCGATGTCCGGCCGCGCCGTCGAGGCCGCCGGCGACGTCAACACGCTGCTGCTGGACAAGACCGGCACCATCACCCTCGGCAACCGGCAGGCGAGCGAGTTCGTGCCGGCCGAGGGCGTGGAGATCGAGGCGCTGGCCGACGCGGCGCAGCTGTCCTCGCTCGCGGACGAGACGCCCGAGGGCCGCTCGATCGTGGTGCTGGCCAAGGAGAAGTACGGGCTGCGCGGCCGCGAGGTCCACGACGCCGTCTTCATCGAGTTCACCGCGCAGACCCGGATGTCGGGCGTGGACCTGCCCGATGGCACGCAGGTCCGCAAGGGCGCGGCGAACGCCGTGCGCGACTGGGTCCGCGACAACGGCGGTCAGGTCACGCCGAAGGTCGGCGAGATCGTGGACGCGATCTCCGGCGCCGGCGGCACGCCGCTGGTGGTCGCCCAGGTCAAGGGCGCCGAGGCGAAGGTCCTCGGCGTGATCCACCTCAAGGACGTCGTCAAGGACGGCATCAAGGAGCGGTTCGCCGAGCTGCGCAAGATGGGCATCAAGACCGTCATGATCACGGGCGACAACCCGCTGACGGCCCGCGCCATCGCCGAGGAGGCCGGGGTCGACGACTTCCTGGCCGAGGCCACCCCGGAGGACAAGCTCGCGCTGATCAAGAAGGAGCAGGAGGGCGGCAAGCTGGTCGCGATGACCGGCGACGGCACCAACGACGCCCCGGCGCTCGCCCAGGCCGACGTCGGCGTGGCGATGAACACCGGCACCTCGGCCGCCAAGGAGGCCGGGAACATGGTGGACCTCGACTCCAACCCGACCAAGCTGATCGAGATCGTGGAGATCGGCAAGCAGTTGCTGATCACCCGCGGCGCGCTGACGACGTTCTCCATCGCCAACGACGTCGCGAAGTACTTCGCGATGCTCCCGGCGATGTTCGCGGGCGTGTTCCCCGGCCTGTCCAAGCTCAACATCCTGCACCTGTACAGCCCGGCCTCCGCGATCACCTCGGCGATCGTGTTCAACGCGCTGATCATCGTCGCGCTGATCCCGCTGGCGCTGCGCGGGGTGCGCTACACCCCGTCCTCCGCCTCGGCGCTGCTGAGGCGAAACCTGTGGATCTACGGCTTCGGCGGCCTGGTCATCCCGTTCGCGGGGATCAAGCTGCTCGACCTGGTCATCCAGTCCTCCCCGGAATGGGTCGGTGATCTGAAATGTCCAGGCTTCCTGGAGCGGTGCTTCGGCACCTCGCCGCGATCCGCGCGATGCTCGTGTTCACGGTCATCTGCGGCATCGCCTATCCGCTGGTGATGACCGGCATCGGGCAGGTCGCGTTCAAGAACCAGGCCGACGGCTCGCTGATCACCAACAGCAAGGGCCAGGTCATCGGCTCGAAGCTGCTGTGCCAGACGTTCGTCAGCCCGTCCTCCGCGGAGGCGGCGCTGAACAAGAAGGACGGCGTGACCGGCTACGCGGATCCGATCAACAAGTACTTCCAGTCCCGGCCGACCTTCGCCAACGACTCCACGTCCGGCGGGTACACGATCCAGCTGGCCGACGGCTGCGACTACAGCGCGTCCGGCAGCAACAACCTCGGCCCGAACAGCTCGACGCTCGTCACGCTGATCACCGACATGCGGACGAACATGGCGAAGTTCGACTCCGTGCCCGGATACACCGTGACCGCCTCCCAGGTGGCCACCGACGCGGTGACCGCTCCGGTCCGGGCGAGGAGCCGTACATCACGCCGCAGAACGCCGACCAGCAGGCCGCGCGGATCGCGCAGACCCGCGGCATCTCCGGTCGCCCAGGTGGACGCCCTGATCGCCGCGAACACCACCGGCCGCGACATCGGCATCCTCGGCGAGCCGGGCGTGAACACCACCACGCTCAACATCGCGCTCGACCAGCAGTACCCGAGCAGCGACACCGGCACCACGGCGTTCGCCACCGGTACCTCCTCCTGACCGAGGGCGGTACCGCGTCTCGCCCGGTGGCCTCACGCCGAGGCCGCCGGGCGAGGGCCGTTGACGAAGAATGGGTGAGGGTGTGAGCCAACGCGGGAAGTTGCGGGTCTACCTGGGCGCCGCGCCGGGAGTGGGCAAGACGTTCAAGATGCTGGAGGAGGGCCATCGGCGTGCCGAGCGCGGCGCCGACGTGGTGATCGCGTTCGTCGAGACGCACGGGCGCGAGCAGACCGCGCGGATGGCCGACGGCCTCGAGGTGGTCCCGCGTATCCACCGCGAGTACCGGGGGATCGATTTCGAGGAGATGGACCTCGACGCGGTGCTCGCCCGCCGCCCGCAGATAGCGCTGGTGGACGAACTGGCGCACACGAACGTGCCCGGCGGCCGGCACGAGAAGCGCTGGCAGGACATCCAGGACCTGCTCGACGCGGGCATCGAGGTGATCACGACCGTCAACATTCAGCATCTTGAGTCGCTGAACGACGTGGTGCAGCGGATCACCGGCGTGCCGCAGCGCGAGACGGTCCCGGACGAGGTCGTGCGTTCCGCCGACCAGATCGAGCTCATCGACATGTCGCCGGAGTCGCTGCGGCGGCGGCTCGCGCACGGCAACGTGTACGCCGCCGAGAAGATCGACGCCGCTCTCGGCAACTATTTCCGCGTCGGCAATCTCACCGCGCTGCGCGAGCTCGCGCTGCTCTGGGTGGCCGACCGCGTCGACGAAGTGCTGCAGCGCTACCGCGAGGAACACAGCATCGGCCGCATCTGGGAGGCGCGCGAACGCGTCGTCGTCGCGCTGCCGGGCGACGGTTCCGGCAAGGCGCTGATCCGGCGCGCCGCCCGTATCGCGGCGCGCTCGTCCGGCGGCGAACTGATGGCCGTGCACATCGCGCGCTCGGACGGCCTGGCCGGCGACACCAGCCCCGCCGCGCTCGCCGCACAGCGCCACCTGGTCGAGATCCCTCGGCGGCAGCTACCACTCGATCATCGGCGACAACGTTCCCGCGCGCTGCTGGAGTTCGCCCGCGCGAAGAACGCGACGCAGCTGGTGCTCGGCACCTCCCGGCGCGGGCGGTTCAACCGGTTCCTGACCGGCCGCGGCATCGGCGAGACCACGATCCAGCTGTCCGGCGACATCGACGTGCACATGGTCACCCACAAGCAGACCCGCGAGCCGCGCCGCCGATCGCCTGGCTGCCGCCGAACCCGCTGCGCGAGGCCGCGTGGGGCACGGGCGCCGGCTGGCGCGGCCCCCTCGCCGGGCTCGCCGCCCGCCCGTGCTGACCGCCTGCTCGCCACAGCTCCCGCACAAACTCAACCTGACCAGCCAGGTGCTGATCTTCCTGGTCGCGGTCGCCATCGCCCGGCTCGGCGGGATGTTCTCCGCGTTCATCGCGGCGCTGTGGAGCTCGCTGCTGCTCAACTACTACTTCATTCCGCCGGTCCACACCTTCACCATCGCCGAGGCAACAACGTCATCGCACTGGTCGCGTTCATCATCGTGGCGCTGACCGTCGCCTCCGTCGTCGACCTGGCGATCAAGCAGACCCGCAGCGCCGCGCACGCGTCGGCCGAGGCGGAGACGCTCAACGCGTTCGCCGTCTCGGTACTCCGCGGCGACTAGGCGATCGCGCCCTGCTCGAACGCTTCCGCGAGACCT
>CAVQVY010000056.1:0-18464 GCA_963717185.1 Candidatus Dormiibacterota bacterium
CTCTGTGCCCTGTCTCCGTGTCCCTTTGACTCAGTACTTACAGGCAGCGCGATGGAAATGAGCAATGGAGGCAGCAACTGGCGGGGCCTGCGTGGCCAGGTCGGTTTAGGGCGAGCGGGTGATGTGGCGGGCCTGCAGCCTGGTGCGTGGTCACTTGAGGGCATGATGCCGGGGGCGCGGGACCGTGCTGGGGGGCGGGGTGATGGGCGCGGCGGCGCCGGAGTGCAATGGGGCATCGTCGTCGAGAGCAATGGCTCCGTCGTGGGCGCCGCCTGGTGGAGCCCGAGCTGGCGCGCCCACACGACCTGAAACCTGGAGGCCTGGTGACCGGCGTCAACATGGGCGCCGGCCACCCGGCGCGTGCCAGGGCCCGGTGCGTGGCCGGGACCGGGCGATGCCCATGACGTCGGATGCACGCCGGCGGTGCCCGTGGTCACGTACCGGCCCAGCGGCGTGATGCCCCCTCGGCGACGGCGCGCTCGGACAGCACCAGCACCGCGGCGGCGCCGTCGTTGAGCGGCGACGAGTTGCCGGCGGTCACCGTTCTCGCCCTCGCGGAACACCGGCTTCAGGCTGCCCAGTGACTCCATCGACGCGTCCTCACGGACGCCCTCGTCGGAGGCGACAACCTGGCCGCCGTCGACGGTGAGCGGGACCATCTCCGCGTCGAACGCGCCACCGACCTGGGCGGCGTGGGCCTTGTGGTGGCTGCGCACCGCGAACGCGTCCTGGTCCTCGCGGCTGATGTCGTAAAGCCGTGCCACCTCTTCGGCGGTCTCGCCGAGGGTGATCGGCGGGTACAGCTTCGCCATCTTCGGGTTGACGAGCCGCCAGCCGAGGCGCGTGTCGACCATCTCCATGGCCCGCGGGAACGCGCGATCCGGGCGCGGGACCACGAACGGCGCGCGGCTCATGCTCTCCGAGCCGCCGGCGATCACCACGTCGGCCTCGCCGAGCGCCACCAGCCTGGCGGCGGACGCCACCGCCTCGAGCCCGCTGCCGCAGAGCCGGTTGACCGTGGCCCCGGGGACGTCGACGGGCAGGCCGGCGAGCAGCACCGCCATGCGCGCCACGTTGCGGTTGTCCTCACCCGCCTGGTTGGCGGCGCCCCACACCACCTCGTCCACGCGCGCCGGGTCAAGGGCTGGGACCCTGGCGAGAAGAGCGCGCACCACCTCGGCGGCGAGGTCATCCGGCCGGATGGTGGCCAGGCGGCCGCCGGCGCGTCCCATCGGGGTGCGCAAAGCCGCCCCGAAGAACGCGGTCCCGCCAGTCATCAGGTGAACGCGCCGACGCCCGTGAGGGCCTGCCCGATGATCAGCTTCTGGATCTGGCTGGTTCCCTCGTACAGCGTCGTGACCCTGGCGTCGCGGAGGTACTTGCCCACCGGGTACTCGTCGATGTACCCGTAGCCGCCGAACACCTGCAGCGCGCGGTTGGCGGAGCGCACCGCGGTCTCGCTGGCGAAGTATTTCGCCTTGCTGGCGGCGAGGTCGATGCGCTCGCCGGCGTCGGCGAGGTCGGCGACGAGCCACGTCAGCGCCCGCGCCGCGTCGGTCTCGACGGCGATGTCGGCGATCATCTCCTGCACCAGCTGGTGGGCGGCGAGAGGCTTGCCGAACTGCTCGCGCTCCTGCGCGTACGACACCGCTGCCTCGAGGCACCCGCGCGAGACGCCGACACAGCCCGCCGCGAGGCTCATGCGGCCGCGGCTCAGCGCCGCCATCGCCACCTTGAAACCACGACCCTCCTCGCCGAGCCTGTTGCGGTCGGGCACCCTGACACCGTCGAGGCGCAGTGACGCGGTGGCCTGGCCGCGCAGCCCCAGCTTGCCCTTGATCTGGGCGGCGCTGAACCCGTCCGCGTCGGTGGGCACGACGAACGCGGTGATGCCGCGCGGCCCCTCGCCTCCGCTGCGCGCGAAGACCAGCGCGAGGTCGGCCCAGCCGCCGTTGGTGATGAAGATCTTCTCGCCGGTCAGCAGCCAGTCGTCGCCGTCGCGCTGGGCGCGCGTGGTGAGGCTGCCCGCGTCGCTGCCGACACCCGGCTCGGTGAGCGCGAAGCACCCGATGTGCTCGCCGGAGCAGATCCCCGGCAGCCACTCGGAGCGCTGGTCGTCGTCGCCCTCCGCATAGATGGTCTTGCCGAACAAGCCGAGGCTGACGCTGACGATCCCTCGAACCGACGAGTCGCCGCGGCCCAGCTCCTCCATCAGCAGGCAGTAGCCGCGGTGGTCGAGCGGCGTCCCCCGAGCTCCTCAGGGATGGTCACTCCCAGGAACCCGAGCGCCGCCAGCTTGCCGACGATCGCGCGGTCCACCGCCTCGTCCCGGTCCCACTGCGCGCAGTGGGGAACCACCTCGCGCTCGACGAAGTCCATGGCAGTCGTCTTGAGGAGCTCCTGCTCCGGGGTCAGCGCGAAGCTCACGTGCGCCCCTCCAGCACGCGGCGTGCGGTTCTCGTCTTCTGCTGCTGACCGTCGCTGAGAAGCGCGCGTTCCACCACCTGGGCGATGGTGGCCAGCGCGCGCGGCGGAACTGCACGACGCTTCTCGATGACCAGCCAGCGCAGCCCGACGAAGTCACCGATGCCCATGAGCGCGTAGGCGAGATTCTCGACGTCGTCGACAGCCGCGATCTCACCTTCGTCGATGGCGGCGCGGAGCGCTCGCGCGTAGCCGTCGGCGAGCTGCCTGTACCAGCCCCGGTACACCAGCCCGTCGACGTACTCCGCCTGGCGAACGATCAGGTAGAGACCGCGGTGGCGCGCCATCCACGTGAAGAACGCCGCGAAGCCCGCCCGCTCCTTGGCGACGCGCCCGGTCACCCCGGTGGTGGCGCGTGCGAGCGTCTCGCGAAGCTCGTGGCCGCGCTCCTCGACGACAGCGCGCATCAGCTCGCGCTTGCCGTCGAAGTAGAGGTAGAAGGTGCCCTGCGCCACGTTGGCGGTCTGGGTGATCTCGGCGATGGAGGCGTCGTGGTAGCCGCGCAGCCCGAACACCTCCTCCCCAGCCGCCACCAGGCGGCTGCGCGTGCGTTCTCCGCGGGCCGTCAGCGCACCGGCTTCCGCGCGAACAGCAGGCGCCATACCCCTCTCCCCGGGCAAGCTGGAAACTGATTCAGGATTCATGTTAGCATCGCGCGCCGGGGCGTTCGTGGACACAGGGGTGGGTGATGCGACGCGTCAATGCGGGGCCGTCCGAGACGTCGTCAGCGGCGCTGTCCGTCTCGGGCCTGGCGGTCCATTTCGACGGCGTCGTCGCCCTGCAGGACGTCTCGATCGACATGCGGCCCCGCCAGGTCCTCGGCGTGATCGGGCCCAACGGCGCCGGCAAGACCACGCTCTTCAACGCCATCTGCCGGCTGGCGACGCCGAGCCGCGGCACCATCACGTTCGCCGGGCGATCGCTGCTGTCGATGCGTCCGTCGCAGCTGCCCGGCCTGGGGATCGTGCGCACGCTCCAGGGGCTCGGCCTCTGGACGCGGCTCACCGTGCTCGAGAACGTCATGCTCGGCGCGCCCGCGCCGACCAGCATGCTCAGCGGTCTGTTCGCCCTGCCCCGGGCCGACCGCGGCGACCGGCAGCGCACCGACGAGGCGATGACCGTGCTCGCCGACCTCGGCATCGCAGACCACGCGCGGTCATTCCCCGGATCGCTGCCGCACGGCGTCCAGAAGCAGGTGGTCCTGGCCCGTGCGCTGATGGGCCGGCCCACGTTCCTGCTGCTCGACGAGCCCGCCAGCGGGCTGTCCGCTGGTGAGGTCGAGCAACTCATCGAACTGTTGCGCCGGCTGCGCGCCGACATGGGCATCGCGCTGGTCGAGCATCACCTCGACATGGTGATGGCGGTCAGCGACCGGGTCACAGTGCTGAACCTCGGCAGGGTGATCGCGGCGGGGACACCGGACGAGATCCGCGCCAACGAAGAGGTGGCCACGGCGTACCTCGGCAGCCAGGTCGCCCATGCTTGAGGTGACCGACCTGACCGTTGCGTTCGGCGGCGTGGTCGCGCTCGATGGCGTGTCGCTCAGCGTGGCGGAGGGGAGCATCACCACGGTCCTCGGCGCCAACGGCGCCGGCAAGACGACCCTGGTGCGCGCCATCTCCGGGCTGGTGAGGCCGCGCACGGGCAGCGTCCGGGTCGGCGACACCGAGCTGCGCGGCCGCTCCACCGAGGACATCGCGCGAACTCGGCGTCGCCCACGTCCCTGAGGGGCACGGCATCATCAGCGAGATCACCGTCGACGAGAACCTGCGCCTCGGCGGCCTGTGGCGGCGCGACCGCGCCGACCAGAGGGTCGCCGTCGACGAGGCGTACGAGCTGTTCCCGCCCCTGGTGGCGCGCCGTCACGTGCACGCGGCCAGCCTGTCGGGAGGGGAGCGTCAGATGCTCTCGATCGGACGCGCGCTGGCGTCCCGGCCACGGGTTCTCCTGCTCGACGAGCCGTCGCTGGGACTGCACGCCACGGTGCTGGCGCAGATCATGGCCCGGCTTCGCGAGCTGTCCCGCGAACGGCACCTCGCCGTGCTGCTGATCGAGCAGAACGCGCGCAGCGCCCTGTCGGTGGCCGACGAGGCGGTGGTGCTCTCACTGGGCACGGTGGTGGCACGCGACCGCGCCGAGCGGCTGGCCGGCGACGACTCCCTGCGTCACGCGTACCTCGGTTTCTGAGGTGAGGACCTTCCTCATCCTCACCGTCGACGGCGTGACCAACGGCTTCGTGTACGCAACAGTCGCGCTGGCGCTGGTGATGATCTGGCGCGCCACACGGGTGATCAACTACGCGCAGGGCGCGCTCGGCATGTTCACCACGTACATCGCGCTGTTCGCGATCTCGCACGGCGTCACCTACTGGCTGGCGTTCGTGGTCGCGCTGGCGGCCGGCTTCGTGCTGGGCGCGGGCGTCGAGCGGCTCCTGGTCAGGCCCGTCGAGTCGCGACCGGCGCTCAACGTGGTGATCCTCACGCTGGGGCTGCTCATCTTCCTCGAGGCGCTGGCGCCAATGTTGTTCGGCGGCCAGGTCAAGTCCTTCCCTGCGGCGTTCTCGCGCGTCGACCTCAACGCAGGCGGCACGCAGCTCTTCATCTCGCCGTTCGACATCTTCGTGGTCGGCGCCGTGCTGCTCACCATGGTGGCGCTGCTGCTCTTCTTCCAGCGCACCACCATCGGGCTGCGCATGCGTGCGGCCGCGTTCGGACCGGAGATCGCGCGGCTGTTGGGCGTGCGAGTCGAGTCGCATGCTCATGCTCGGCTGGGGCCTGGCCGCGGTGCTCGGCGCCCTTGCGGGGATGCTCATCGCCCCGGCGATCTTCCTGTACCCGAACAACATGGACGAGGTCCTCGTCTTCGGCTTCACCGGCGCCATCCTCGGCGGGCTGGACAGCCCGGTCGGGGCTGTGGCCGGCGGCATCGTCGTCGGTCTCGGTCTCAGCTACGTCGGTGGATACCTCGGATCCGACCTCGAGACCATCGGCGGCCTCGTCATCCTGATCGCGGTGCTGATGGTGCGGCCCCAGGGGCTGTTCGCGGCCCGCCGGCAGCGTGTTGCATGAGCGCCCTTCGGTTTCCGCGCTCCACGCTGCTGCGCCACGCGGTCTTCTTCGTGGCACTCGCGGTGGTGGTGATCGCGGTCAGCTACCTGCTCGACACCTTCACCGACTACAACATCGCCGGGGTTGCCATCTTCGCCATCGCCGCCGCGGGGTTGACCGTGCTCACCGGCATCAACGGCCAGCTCTCGCTGGGCCACGGCGCGCTGATGGCGGTGGGCGCCTACACCACGGCGCTGCTTCTCAAGGGCAACCCGGACTTCCCTTTCATCCTCACCCTGCTCGCCGCGATCGTGACCACCGCGCTGGCCGGCGCGGTGATCGGCGTGGCCGCAGCCCGGCTCCGGGGTCCGTACCTGGCCGGGGCGACCCTGGCGCTGGCGGTGGGCTTGCCGCCGCTCGCGATCCACTTCGGCAGCACGCTCGGCGGCAACCAGGGTCTCGACGTGGCGCCACCCAGCGCACCGGCGGCGCTCGGCGGTGACTTCCCGCAGGAGCGGTGGCTCGCATGGATCGCCATCGTCGCCGCGGCGCTCACCCTCTTCCTGCTCGCCAACCTGGTGCGCGGCGCGGCCGGGCG
Source organism: Candidatus Dormiibacterota bacterium (assembly GCA_963717185.1). Taxonomy (GTDB): domain Bacteria; phylum Chloroflexota; class Dormibacteria; order Aeolococcales; family Aeolococcaceae; genus Aeolococcus. The sequence continues at coordinate 6,130 of CAVQVY010000056.1, forward strand.
AACTCTGCGCGCGGTCCACGACAACGAGACGGCGGCGCGGCTTGCCGGCATCGACGTGGCCCGCGTCCAGGTGCTCGCGTTCGTGATCAGCGCGGCGTGTGCCGGCCTCGCCGGGTCGTTGTTCGCCTACTGGGTCGGGATCACCGCGCCCACCGGGTTCGGCCTGCAGCTGTCCCTGCAGCTGCTCAGCGCGATCGTCATCGGGGGGCTCGGCAGCCTCACCGGGGCGGTGCTGGGTTCGTTCGTGCTGGTGTACCTCCCGGTGCTCACCAGCAACCTCTCCGGGAACCTCAACCTCTCCAGCGACATCAGCAACAACCTGCCACTGGCGGTCTATGGTGCGGTGCTGGTGATCGCGATGCTGGTGCTGCCGCGTGGCATCCAGGGCCTGTTGTCGTCCCTGGCGGGCTCCGCGCGCCACCTGCTCACCCGAAGTCACCTGTATCAACGGACAGCGGAGGCGGACCTATGAAGGCGCGGCGACCCAACTCGAGACGATTGATGACCGCGGCGTGCCTGGGCGTCGCGACGGCGCTGGTGGCCGCCTGCGGCAGCGGCAACAACGGCTCCGGTTCCACCAGCAACACGGCGTCAGCACCAGGGATCACGGCAACCTCGGTGACCATTGGGAGCACGCAGCCGTTGACCGGGCCGGCCGCCCCGGGCTACTCCGAGATCGCCCCGGCGGCCAATGCGTACTTCCAGTACGTCAACGCCCACGGCGGTGTCTTCGGCAGGAGCATCAACTTCAAGTTCCTCGACGACGGCTACAACCCCACCAACACCGCGTCGCTCACCAGGCAGCTGGTGCTCCAGGACAACGTGTACGCGATGTTCGACGCCCTGGGCACGCCGACCCACCTCGCCGTCGTCGACTACCTCAACCAGCACAAGGTGCCGGACCTCTTCGTGGCGTCCGGGTGCAACTGCTGGAACAGCGTCGGCACGCACCCGTACACGTTCGGGTGGCAGCCGGACTACACCATCGAGGGCAAGATCCTCGGCAACTACGTCAAGCAGACATACCCGGGCAAGAAGGTGGGCTACTTCGCGCAGGGTCCCAACGACGAATTCGGTGACGACGGCGTCGCCGGGCTCAACGACGTCCTGCAGAACAGCAGCGTCACCGTGGCCAGCCCGGTGCAGTACTACGCCCCCACCACCGCGGGCGCGATGGGTGTGAAGGCTGAGATGGCGGCCCTGCAGGCTGCCGGCGTCCAGGTGGTGGTGAGCTTCTCCATCCCCGTTTTCACCGCGACCATGCTGGCGTCCGCGGCGAGCATCGGCTACCACCCGGCTTTCGTGGTCAGCAACGTGGGAGCCGACCTCCCCACCCTCACCGCCATCCTCACCGGCGGTTCACTCGGGGTGAAGCTTCCCGCCGCGCTGCTCATCGGCATGACCAGCGACGCCTACCTGCCACTGGTCAGCGACAGCAGCAACCCGTGGATCACCCTGTTCAAGCAGATCGCAACGCAGTACGCCCCCAGCCTCCCGTGGGACGGCAACGTGCTCTACGGCTTGGCGTCGGCTTACACGTTCGTGCAGGCGCTCAAGGCGGCCGGTCAGAACCCCACGCGTGACGACATCAAGAAGGCGGTGGAGAACAGCCACTTCAGCGACGGGCCCGGGCTGGCGCCGTTCGGCTACTCGTCGAGCAACCACCTCGGCTACACCGGGGTGCAGGTCGTGACCGTCACCGGCAACGGGACCGGCAGCTTCGTTGGCTCGCTGCAGACCACCGACGACAGCGCCGGTGGCGCCATCAACACGGCGACGGCGTCCTCCGCCACGCCGCCGGCCAACGGGATACCGAGCGACTAGGGGACCTCAGCGGAGGGTCGCGGGGCAGCGCCTCGCGGCCCTCCCGTCGGGGATCTGTCGAGTGACCGAAGTCCACCCCACACCAGCGACATGAGCAGCTCGGTGGCCTTGGCCGCGGCCACGTCCGCGCGGTCGCGCCGCCACAACGCCACGCGCTCGCACGCGCCGATGATCGCCTCGGCGAAACCGCGGAGGTCGTCGGGCTGCGCGTCGGGAAACTGCGCCGCCAGCTTCTCCGCGACGTACAGCGCCTGCTGCCGCCGGATCAACTCCAGCGCGTCCGCGGCTGGGCCCATCACCGAGTTCTCACCGATGAGCATGAACCAACCCTGCCCGAACAACTCGACGAACGCGAAGAACGCAGCGAAGCCGGACTCGAGGACTTGGGCAGCGCCCGTCGCCCCGGTCACCGCGCGTGTCCACGTCGCGGAGGAGCTGGCCACCTGCCTGGCGGATGCAGGCCGCGATCAGCCCGTCCTTGGACCCGAAGTGGTCGTACAGGACCGGCTTGGTGACCCCGGCGGCCAGGGCGATCTCGTCCATCGAAGGGGCGCGGAAGCCCCGCTGCGCGAACAGGGCCTGGGCCACGCCGAGGAGCTGCTCCTCTCGCTCGGCCCGCGGCAGCCGGCGGCGAAGTTCGGTGCCGATCACGCGTTTGACTCTAGCCGAACAGGTTACTTAGAGTAGGTTACTTGAGGTAGCACTCCGGAAACGCCCGCTGGGCGAGGGAGGCCCCGATGGTCGCAGTGGTGGTGGAAAGCCTGTCCCAGACCGGTCCCGTGTGGTGGATCCCGCTCGGGCTCTCGCTGGTCGGGCTTGCGATCGGCGTGGTCGCGCTGGGCAGGGGCGCGGACGCCACCGGGCCGGCGTGGCGCCGGGCCCCGGACGCGCTGAGCCGCCTCACCGGCCTCCCCGCCTGGTGCGCGGCATCGATCGCGTTCTCGATCTGGTCGTTGTCGGTGGCCCTGGTGGGGTTCAGCTGGGACGTGGCGTGGCACGCGGACCTCGGCCGCGACCAGGCGCTCTTCACTCCTCCCCACGTGATGATCCTCGTCGGCCTCGCCGGGATCGGGTTGTCGGCGCTCACCTCGATCATCCTGGCCACCGCTGACCAGGCGCGGGTCGGGCTGAGGGTGGGCCGCCTCCGGCTTCCGTGGGCGTCGCTCCCCATGGGATTGATGGGGGCGGGCGCGCTGATCGGCTTCCCCCTCGACAACTACTGGCACTCCGTCTACGGGATCGACGTGACCATGTGGAGCCCCACCCACCTGCTGATGATCGGCGGGGCGTCCCTCACACCGATCGCGGCGTGGCTGATGCTCGCGGAAGCCGGCCCGGCAGCGGCGAAGCGGCGGGGAGCGCGCCTGCTCTCCGAGGCTCTCGCAGCCGCCACGCTCATCGGCCTTTCCACCTTCCAGCTGGAGTTCGACCTCGGCATCCCGCAATGGCAGGCGCTCTACCACCCGGCCCTGGTCGCGCTGGCGATGGGCGTGGGGATGGTGGCGGCGCGCGAGGCGCTGGGCCGCGGCGGGGCGCTGCGCGCGACCGCCGGGTTCCTGGTGATGCGCGGGCTGCTCGCGCTGCTGGTGGGTCCACTCTTCGGGCTGTCGCTGGAGCGATTCCCGCTGTACCTGGGCGGTGCGCTCGTCGTCGAGGCCGTCTACTTCTTCGGCCCGCGCATGGCGCCTGCGCTGCGCACCGCCGTGGTCGGCGTGCTGCTGGGCACCGTCGGCATGGCGCCGGAGTGGGGCTGGACACAGCTTTGGAGCCCGCAACCCTGGCAGCCACGACTGCTCGGGTCGTGGTGGGTGGTCGTCGGTCTGGCCATCGTCGGCGCGTTCCTCGGCGCCGCGCTCGGACGCGCGGTGGCGCACACACGCCAGGTGGTGCACTTCGCCGGCGTGGGCGTCGCCTTTGTACTCCTGGTCGCGCTGTTGGCGGTGCCGTTCCCGCGCCACGGGCTGGCCGCCGCGGTCACGGTGCGGGCAAGCGCCGCCGGCCAGCCGGTGCCGACGGTGACGCGCGAGGGCCGGGCGACATTCGAGCAGGACATGAACGTGACCGTCGCCGTGTCACCGGCGAACGCGCTCGACGGCGCCGACGTGGCGCGCATCTTCACGTGGCAGGGCGGCAGCCTCATCATCAGCCCGCTGCGCGAGGTCGGACCCGGTCGGTATGTCATCGATGGCCCCATCCACACCGGTGCGTCGTGGAAGAGCATCGTCTTCGTCGAGAAGGCAGACGTCGTCGCCGCGGTGCCCGTGTCCTTCCCCGCCGACCCGACATACGGCCTGGCGGCTATCCCGGCGCCGGTGTCGGGCGCGCGTGCAGCGCTGCTCGAGCCCGCCAGCGTGTACCTCACCCGAGAGAGCCACGGCGGCAGCGCGCTGCCCGCGGTGCTCGCCTACACGACGCTGGCCATCATCTTCGTGACGTGGTGCATCGCCGTCATCGGAGTCGGTGAGGCGATGCGCCGGCGACAGACGGCGAGCCTGACCGTGCCCGCATTCCTGCACGGCGGTCATTGACGGGGAGCCTGAACCTCTCGTGGATTGAGCCCGTGGTAACCCCCGGGCATGGTGGCGCGTTATTCCGGCAACGCCCAATCCACAGGAGCCACCTCAATGTTCGCGCAGCTCCGGTCGGTCGCCGTGCTGCTCGTAGCCGTCGGCTTTGTCGCCGGGTGCAGCCCGGCAACCGTCACGACGCCGACATCTCGTCCGACCACAGCCCCGAAGACTCCGACTGCCACTCCTTCGGCGTCGCCGTCGCCGTCGGCGGTCGCGATCCCGCCCCCGCCGTACGCCGTGGTCGTCACCAACACGTCGCGGCAGGGAGCCACCTACGACATCCTGCTCATCAACGTGCAGGCCCAGGTGGTCACCAGGGTGACCGCGAAGCTGCCGCTGCTCAAGCCCAACCAGACGATCACCCTGCCGCTCGTCAGCGCGTCCAACGACCTCGTCTACTACCTCGACGGTGACACTGACATCCGCTCGCTGGCCCCGACCGGCCCCACCGCGGTCGTGAAGACCATCGCGGCGGGCACCTCCTCGATCCTCGGATTCGCGGTGAGCCCCGACGACCAGAGGATCGCCGTGTCGCTGATCAACCAGGCGTCGGACCAGTCGAAGGACACCGGGCGCGGCTACGTCGAGGACCTCGCGGACAGCGCCAACCACGTGAGCCTGTTCAACAACACCTCGACGGACTCGGTGCGCTGGCCGGTGGGCTGGCACGGCACGGACATCGTCGACGCTGCCGGCACCATCGGCTACGGCGGCTACCAGAACGGGTCCTCGTACCACGTGGTCAGCAGCGCGAACGGCGCACGCCGCGCGACGGTCTGCGAGACGTCGCCGACGCAGTCGCCCAACGGCGGCGTGACCGTCTCGCCGGCGGGTGACCCCGTCGCAGCGGGGACCGTGTGCAACAGGACCGAGTACTACAACGGCGCTGCGCCGAATGAGAGCGACATCCTGTCCGTCGACTGGACCGGGCACGTCACCGAGCTGGTCGCGGCGGACAAGAGCGGCAACGTACCGTACAACGGCTGTTACCTCGCGCCCAACGGGAGACAGATGGCGTGCAACGACAACAACAGCCAGGCCCTGGTGTTCGTGCCGCGCGGCGGCTCGCCCCACAATGTCGGACGGCGTTACAACGTCCTCGGCTGGATGGATTCCACCAACCTCCTCGTGGACATCGACAGCAAGTCGCTGGCGGTGGTGAACTCCGCCAGCGGCAACGCGGTGAACCTCGCGCTCACCGACGCCGACAAGGTGGAGATGGACGCGGCGGTCCCCGGCGCCCTCTGACGTTTCCATAGCCGCCGCTTAACGACGGCTCAAGACGGCTCGGCCTACGGTGTCCGGACGGTCATGACCGCCGCCACCTCCGCCAGCCGCGCCCGGGAACTCCGCGTCGCCGTTCGCGCCGCCGGCGGCCTGGTCATCCGCCGCGGCGCCGACGACACCGTCCGGCTGGCGCTCGTCCACCGTCCGAAGTACGACGACTGGTCGTTCCCCAAGGGCAAGCAGCGTCGCGGTGAGACGCTCCTCGCCGCGGCCCTGCGCGAGGTGCGTGAGGAGACCGGGTTGCTGTGCGTGGCCGAGGCGTCGGTCGGCGTCACCGAGTACCTCGATCGCGGTGACCGCCCCAAGCTGGTTCGCTACTGGGTGATGAAGCGAGTCAACGGCGCCTTCGCGCCCAGCGACGAGGTCGACGCCCTCGCCTGGCTGAGGCCGTCGGAGGCGGTCCTGCGGACTGAGCCAGGAGCACGATCGCGAACTGCTGGAACGCACCGTCGAGCAGCTCACCGCGGCGCTCGACGCGCGCGACCACGTCGATCTGCAGTCCCTGGGCTGAGCCCGGCACCGAGCGGCAGCCCCGCGCGGCGGCTGAGCTTCTCGGTTCCGGCTCACAATGACCCCCGTGCCGCCCCGCCGCTCCCCTCTCTACGCCGGCATCGACGTGGGAGCCACCAAGATCGAGGTGGTGATCGCGGGAGCCGACTTCACCCCCCTTGCCCAGGCCCGCATCGCGACGCCGTTGCGTGGCGGCCCCGCGGCGGTGGTGACCGCGATCCAGACAGCCGTCGAGGAGGCGCTCGAGGCGTCGCCTTCCAAGCGGCTCACCGCCGTCGGGATCGGGGTGCCCGGCGAGGTCGACGCCGCCACCGGGGCGGTGTCGCACAGCCCGAACATCCGCGGCTGGACCGCCAGCTTCCCGCTGCGCGCCGAGCTGGAGAGCCGGTTCGACGTCACCTGTGGCCGTAGAGAACGACGTCCGCGCCGCCCTGCTCGGTGAGCACCGCATCGGCGCCGCCGCTCCCTACCGCGACGTGCTCGCCGTCTGGTTCGGCACCGGCGTCGGAGGCGCGCTGCTGCTCGACGGGGTCATCCGCCGCGGCCGCCTCGGCGCCTGCGGTGAGATCGGCCACGCCTGCGCATCGCCGGGGGGCCGGCGCTGCACCTGCGGTCGTCGCGGTTGCCTCGAGGCGTACGCGGGCCGCGCCTCCATGGAGAAGCGCGCCAAGGAACGCGCAGACAAGGGCGAGAAGACCACCCTGTTCACGCTGATGCGCAAGGCAGGCCGCACCCGGCTGACCTCCGGCGTGATCGCTCGCGCGCTGGACCAGGGCGACCGGCTCGCCAACGAGCTCATCAACGACGCGGTGAGAGCGGCGGGCCCCGTCATCGCCTCGGCGGTCAATGTGCTCGACGTGGACGTGGTGGTCATCGGTGGCGGCCTGGGCACCCGCCTCGGTCAGCCTTTCGCCCGACGAATTCATCGGGCGATGCAGCCGCACCTCCTCAACGACGGCCGGCAGAGCGTGCCCGTGGTCGCCGCTGGGCTTGGAGACCTCTCGGGCGCGCTCGGCGGCGTGGTGCTCGCGGCCGAGCGCGGGACCGCCTAGGCCGAGGCTGGACGGCGCGGGGCGCGCTTCGCCGCCGTGGCCCTGGGCGCCGCCGCCTTACGAGCCGTGCGCTTGGCCGTGGATGCCTTCTTCGCGGCCCGGGGGCGCGCGGCGCTCGGTGCCCGAGCGGCCGCCTTGGCGGCGGTGCCGTCGGCGGCGAAGCCCTGGGCCACCTTGAGCAGGTCCGCCAGCGTCTCAGCCTGGGCGAGGATCCGCGTGGTGATGCTGCCGAGCCGGCCCTGGGCACGCTCGATCTTCTCCAGCCGCTTCAACAGAGTCGCCGCGGAATCACTCTTCGGCATCGACCATCCTCCACACCCCGGGGCCGCGCGCGCGACCAGCGCGCTGCATGCTACTTGAACTCGACGGCGACCACGGGCCGCCTCCCGCCGGCGCGGGAATGACCGACGTCGCTGAGCTCGCGCACCTCGCGTCGCAGCACCATCCGGCAGCGCTCCGACAGGGCCGAGGGCAGCAGCATCGCGGGCATGCCGGTGACGTCGAGGCGGCCGTCCCGGCCCAGCGCCCCCACGGCGGCGCCGCGGTTCGGCGGAAGCCGCCGATCGATGTCGTCGGCAAGGGCGAGCAGGGCGCCGGCCACCTCGATTCGAGCGCGGGGCAGGCCGCTCTCGCGGCGCAGGCGGGCAGGCACCGCCGTGGCACCGGCGGAGAGCAGGATGGCCGCGATCGTGGCCAGGTCGGCGTGCGTGAAACCGTCCAGGTCGGCCGTGGTGGCCAGGCTGGCGCTCTCCGACCACCGCCCGTAGTGGTCGAGGCGGGCGCCGGCGTCGACGAGCCGGGCGGCGTGGCCGGCCATCTCGAGCAGCTCGCCGTTCACGTTGGGCGCCAGCGCGGCGGCCAGGGCAGACACCAGGAGCCGCCGGCGCTGCGACCCTGCGCTGCCGCCGCGCAAGCGGGCGAGCACGGCGCTGACGCTGGCCTCTCGCACCTGACGGGGTCGCGCGGCGACCAGGTCGAGCTGGTCGAGGATCACGCCCTGGCGCACCCCGTACCCCGACACCAGGATGTTCTCGGCGCCGCCCAGCTCCATCAGCGCGTCGACGACCAGCGCACCGCCGAGGACGAACTCGGCGCGCGTGGAGCTGATCCCGGGCACGGAGGTCCGTCGGGCTGACGGCAGCCGCACCAGCCTTTCGACTAGGCCGATGACGTCGCGCCGGCGGAGCTGGTACCCGTGCAGGCGGTTGACCACCGCAGGCCCGCGGCCGCGCGCCGCCTTGGCGAGCGCCCGGATGGTGCCGCCCGTGCCGACCAGGCTGTCCGCGTGGGCGAGGTCGGTGATGTCGACGGCGCCGAGAGTGGTGCGAACGTGGTCGCGGAGCGCGGCCAGCTCGTCTACGCGCGGAGGGTCGTGGCGCAGGAAAGCGTCGCCGACGCGCAGCGCGCCGAGAGGCAGGGTGATCCCTGCCTGGAAGCGGCGCTTGGTGAACGCCGCCACCTCCATGCTCCCGCCACCGAGGTCGACCACCGCGCCGCTTTCCACAGGAAGCCCGGACACCGCCCCGACCAGGGCGAGACGGGCCTCGTCCTCCCCGCTGAGCACGGTGATGTTCAGGCCGCTGCGCCGCTGCGCCTCGGCCACGAAACCGTCGCGGTTGGCGGCGTCGCGGACGGCCGACGTCGCCACCACAGTGACCACGCGGGCGCCGTTGCGACGAGCGACGGTGGCGAAGGCCGCGAGGGTGTGCACGGTGCGGTTGAGCGCGCTCCTGCTCAGGCGGCCGCTGCTGTCGACGTCGCGCATCAGTCGCAGCGCCACGCGCGCGTCGGCAAGGACATCGAGATGACCCTGGTCGGTGGGGCGGACCACCAGGAGCCGCGCCGAGTTCGAGCCGATGTCGGCGACCGCGCGGGGGGCTGAGGTCACATCGCCGCCGAGTATAGGCAGCGGTAGCACGCCGTCCGGGCGCTTCGCGCAGTGCACAATGCGCCCATGGCAGCTCTCACGAACCGACCCGCTCGCCGCCGCCGCGGGAGCACGGCGAGGACTGGCTGAGCCGACCGCCCCGGTACCTCAACCGTGACGTGGCCTGGCTGGACTTCAACAGGCGCGTCCTCGCCCTGGCCGGGACGAGCGGATGCCCGTCCTCGAACGCGGCGGTTCCTCGCCATCGCCGCGCACAACCTCGACGAGTTCTTCCAGGTGCGCGGCGCGGTGCTCGCCCAGAACGTCGAGACCGGGGCTCAGCGACCGCTCCCCTGACGGGCTGACGCCACAGGAGCAGCGAGAGCTCTTCCGGGAGCGCACCTCGGTTTTCGCCAACGACCAGGACAGGTCGTACACGAGGTCGGTGGCGCCAGCGCTCGACGCGGCCGGGATCCATGTCTCCGATTACCACGACCTCGACCACCGCGACCGGTCGTTCCTCGACTCCTACTTCGCCCAGCAGGTGTTCCCGGTGCTGACCCCGCTCGCGGTCGACCCGGCTCACCCATTCCCGTACATCTCGTCGATGTCGCTCAACCTCGCGGTGGTCGTCGCCGACCCGGTGACCCGTGACCAGCGTGTCGCGCGAGTCGAGGTCCACCGGCGCTGCCTCGCCTCGCGGCCTGCCCGGCGGCGACCGTTTCGTCCCTCTCGAACAGGTGATCAGCGCCCACCTCGACGCGCTGTTCCCCGGCATGGACATCCTCGCCCACCAGCCGTTCCGGCTCACCCGGGGCGCCGACTTCCAGCTCGACAGTGACGAGGACGACCTGCTCGAGGCGGTGCGCGACGTCCTCAAGCGGCGCCGTCTCTCCCCGCTCGTCGTCCGGCTCGAGGTCGACGAGCAGATGTCGGACGAGGTGCGCGACCTGCTGGTGCGCGAGCTCGAGATGGACGAGCGCGACGTGCAGGTGGTGCATGCGCCGCTCGACCTCGCCGCCCTCTTCCAGTTGACAGCGCTCGACCTCCCGAGCTGAAGTACCCGACCTGGATGCCCACGGTGCCCGCGGCGCTCCTGCCCCACGAGGGTGGCTTCGACATCTTCGCGCCGTCCGGGCGGCGACGTCCTGGTGCACCACCCGTACGAGGACTTCGACGCGTCCGCCGTGGCGTTCATCGAGCAGGCGGCGTCGGACCCGTCGGTGCTCGCCATCAAGCAGACGCTCTATCGCACCTCCGGCAAGACAGCCCGATCATCCGCTCGTTGATCCGCGCCGCCGATCCGGCAAGCAGGTGGTCGCGCTGGTGGAGCTGACCGCCCGGTTCGACGAGCAGGCCAACATCAGCTGGGCCCAGGCGCTCGAGCAGGCCGGCGTCCACGTCATCTACGGGATCGTCGGGCTCAAGACGCACGCCAAGGTGTCGCTGGTGGTGCGCAACGAGGGCGGGCGCAGATCAACCGCTACTGCCACGTGTCGACGGGGAACTACAACCCGGTCACCGCGCGCATCTACGAGGACATCGCGGTGATCACGTGCGACCCCGACATCTGCGCGGACATGACCGAGCTCTTCAACGCGCTGTCCGGGTACAGCCGCGACGTCCAGTACCGCCGCATCGTGGTGGCGCCACAGCGGCTGCGCGCGACGGTGGTGGGCTTCATCCATCGCGAGTCCCGACCGGGGGCCGGATCGTCCTCAAGGTGAACGGCCTGATCGACCCCGAGGTGATCGACGCCCTGTACGAGGCCGCCGAGGCGGAGCGGAGGTGGACCTGGTGGTGCGGGGCATGTGCACGCTGAACCCCGCGGCCTGCGCGACCCCGCAGCGGCTGCGCGTGCGCTCGCTGGTCGGTCGCTACCTCGAGCATTCGCGGATCTTCCGCTTCGGGGCCGAGGCGACGCCGACTACTTCATCAGCTCCGCGGACCTCATGCCTCGCAACCTCGACCGGCGCGTGGAGATTGCGGTGCCGGTCGACCAGGCACGGGTCTGCGCATCCGCCTCGACGAGATCCTCGATCTCTCGCTGGCCGACGACATCCTCGCCTGGGAGTTCGACGGCCAGGCGTGGCGGCGGGTCCCGACGACTCGCGGGCATCGACGCTCAGGCCGCCCTGCAGGAGGGCGCGGCCCGGCGCAATCGGGGCGGTGGCTGACAGCACCGCGGGTTGCGGATCCGTGTGCCGCTGGACCTGTCGGTTCCCCGACTGCTCACCAGCGCCGGGTGCCACGTCGAGCACACCGTCGACGCGAAGCACGCGGGCGCTGTTCGACACCGGCGACCGGCGTCTCGCCGCGGCCGGCGGCGAGCTCTCGCTGAACCGGCGCGAGGGCTGGCGCTGGCGGCGCGATACGCTCGGCCACCCCAAGCTCACACACGCGCCAGTGGACGGCCCCGGTCGACGCGCCGCAGACGCAGCTGCTGGAGTGGACGCGTGCCTACCGCCGCGGCCGGGCCCTGGCCGACCGTCTCCATGTGACCGTGCACAGCCGGCGGCACCGGGTCGCGTCTGACCACTCCGACTTACTGCTGACGCTCGTCGCTAGCCTGATCGGTCAGACGCGATCGGCCCAGGCCCGGCGCTTCCCAGTCCCCGGGACACCGAGTTGGTCGACGTCGTCAAGATGCTCTCGTGCCGCTGGGGCATGGCACCAGCCCGGCGGAGGTCGCCTGCACCGCGATTATGATCCTCATCCTGCCGGCGATGACCGGCCAAATGATCGCTCTCGATGGTGGGCAGCATCTGCAATGGGCGGCGGTGCAGGAAATGGCAGGCCCCGAGGAATGACCTTGCCCGGTGCCACCCTGTCGGGATCGGGTCTGCGCCATGTTTCCGTGCGAGACATGGTGCTGACGGCTAGCATCGGCATCTACCCGCATTGGCACCTCCGGCCTGCAGCGTGTTCGCATCAACGTGGATCTTGCGGTCGATGATGAAACCGCGGCGGCGGGGCTTATGGTCGGTCCCGGACGAACTGAGCCGGGTGGTCGCTACCAGAAGATTGTTGGCAGTTGCGGGCGATCGTGCGGCCGGGCATACGCGTCTGGTCGAGACTATGGCCGAGCGGTCGCCGAAGCCTGCCTGTGGGACACGCGGGTCCGCACCGCTCGGATTCGGGTCGAAAAAGTCGACATTTTACCGCCGACGCACAGTCGGCCGCGTGGAAGTCGAGCGGAGACGCCGCGACGGGTAAACCATTCAT
>CAVQVY010000057.1:0-23885 GCA_963717185.1 Candidatus Dormiibacterota bacterium
CATCGCCTGACGGCAAGTACTGGTGGAACGGGCAAGCGTTACGTACCACCGGCCCACCTCCCCGCCAGGCCGGTGACCCGGCGCCCTGTTGCGAGGCCAGTCCCAGGCCATGACGAGGATCGGGGGAGTTACGTGAGGCCTGAGACGAGAGGCCGGGGCATGGCCACGAGGATCGCGAGCCTCGCTGGGCTGGCGGCGGTCTTTTCACTCAGTGCCTGCTCTGGCAGCGCGCCGGAGTTCGCCAAGTGCCACAGTAGCCGGCGCTCGATCGACCACGACACCGTATGATTACCGTCAGTGCGTATAACGAGGGAATCGCTCACGTACTGTCGGCTGCCGAGCCCAGCGCGGCACTGATAGTCGCTACCGCTTGCACTGCACTGGCCGCTCAGGCGTCCCAATGGGTAGGCGACCTGAGCGGAGCAGTGGGGGTTCTTCCGCATCGCTCAAGTCTCGGCGCAGGACTTATCCAGCGCAGTGACCCAGCTTGATGATTCGTTGACAATGTACAACTACTACCTACTACGGCTTCGAGCAACTTCCATTCGCTCAGATCCAGGCGAAAGCCGCTACAGCATCAGAGGTAGTCTGGCGACTGCGCTGGCCACGCTGGGATTCCCTGCATTCCCTCACGTGCAGCTAGAGCCGGGTGCCCCGCGCGCCTACACCGCAGGGGCCAACCCCCCACCTGCCCAACGCCGACGCCCACTCCTGCACCGGTCCCCGAGAATGTCGTCTTCGCGTGTACGGGCCGAGCGCCGAACGGTGTGGACATCACCTACGGCGGGGAAGGCTCCAATTCAAGCGCCTCGCGCCTTCCGTTTCGCGCGATGCAGCCGCTCGACAGCGCCAAGCAATACTACAACGTGTCAGCGCAGCTTCACGGAAGTGGCTCGGTCGCGTGCTCGACGACAGTCAATTGGAACGACAGCAACGACACGCCTCAGACGGTCACCAATCACGGCGACGCCTCTGGTGGCTACAACATTGCGAGCGCGGAAGTCTGCGCAGACTTTAGCGGTGGCTGGCAAACATGCTAAGCATCCGACTCAGGCCACGGTTCCGCAGGCGTCGCGAGCGCAGCGCTCCGAAGGGTGAGCCAGCGATCATCGGCGGCAGTCAGCGTGTTACCCGACGTGACCACGAGCGAATCGAGGACTTCGTCCCGGTGTGGAGTGGCGGCATCCTGCGTCGCGCCATCGAACACGTGGGAGGTGCCGTTTGGGAGCGTGTCAGGAACGTGCACGGACCCATCGGCGCCTTTGTAACCGCTGCGCGTACGTCGACGTAGGTGGTTGGGGATGGCATCATGGAGCCCTGCATTCGAGTACTGGCAATCCGGTTGTGCCCTAAGGTTGGGGGTCGCAGCAGGCCGTGAACAGGTGGCGACGTAGCCAAGTGGTAAGGCAGAGGTCTGCAAAACCTCCATCGTGGGTTCGATTCCCACCGTCGCCTCATTTTTCACGCCTGGTGCGGACGCCCGCCCGTAGCGCCACCCGGCCGCTGCGCACCGCCAGACGGGCCAGCTCGACGACCAGCCACGCCGCGCCCACGTAGACCAGCGGGTAGATGGCCAGCCGGTACCAGCCGTTCCACTGGGTGACCTTGCCGGGGTGAGCGCAGAGCATCAGCACAGGGACATCGCCACCACCGGCACGATGAACACCGCCTCGCGCCAGCGGCGACGCACGACGCAGACAACGAGCGCCGCGAACACGCCGAGCAGCCCGCGTACCAGACCGGGTCCCTGAAGGGGACCGGTTGCCGTAGCCGGAGGCGAGGTCAGCGAGGAGCCGCCAGCGGGTTCGACGGAGTGCCATGACGCGCCAGCTGGGCCTGGGTGGTGGCCAGCCAGGTGGGCCAGTCGACGAACGCGCCCAGGCCACGATCAGAGCCACGCCGGCCAGCCCGGCCCCAGCGACGGCGGCGGCGAGCCGCCAGCGATGGGCGACCAGCAGCAGGAGGCAGGCCGACCCGGCCACGACGACGCCCGTCTCCTTCACCAGCGGCGCAATCAGACACAGCGCGAGCAGCCACGGCGATGCCGGCCCGGTCGCGGCGTCCGCCATCAACAGCGCGCCGAGCAGGAGCACCGCCAGCAGCCATTGGGCCTACCACCAGCGCGGACGCGGTGATCGCCACCGGCGTGAAGGCCAGCAGAGCAGCCGCCAGCGCCGCCACCGGCCGGCCGAGGTGCCGGCGGACAAGGAGGTACAGCACCCGATGCAGACGACGCTGCACAGCACCAGCACCAGGCGGATGACGGCCAAGGACACCAACTCCGGCGACGTCTCGCCGGCGAGCAGCGCGAACAGCCCGACCACGGCGGCGAAGAGGGGCGGATGGTCGACCCACTGCGGCTGCCACGGCAGCAGGGCGTGGGTCACCGGGTTGGGCATCACGCCGCCGCCGGGCGGGTACCCGTCGAGGTAGGACCACGAGGACGGGTGGCCATGAAGCAGCAGGCCCTGGCCCGCCCAGGCCCACTCGAACTCGTCGTTGTTGATGTTGTGCGCCAGCGACTGGAGGTGACCAGCCGCACCGCCAGGGCGGCGAGCAGCAGCGCGGCGACGGCCACCGGCTCGGGGCGGCGGGTCCACGCAGGTCGCGTCACGCCCGATCAGCGCACGTCGACATCGGCTGAGGCCGCTGCCGCGGACCGCGGCACGCCACGCGCGTCGTCGGGCTCCGGGGGCAGCACGAAGCCGACGTCGAGCGCGTCGGCGAGCGCCCGCAGGCGTGCGTAAAACCCCGCGGTGTGCGGCGACCGCGCCAGGCGCAGGCCGGCGAAGTCGTAGTGGTGCATCCACTCGTGCAGCAGGGTGTTGAGGAACACCTTCGGGGAGATCACCTGCTGGCGCACCGCGGTGCGATGGTAGATGCGGATGCGTGCGTCGCTGACCACGCCGTCAGTGAACCGGCATCGGTAGTAGCCGTACGTCTTGCTCTGCAGGCGTCGACCGTCGTGCTCGTGCACCTGCGCGCGGTCGGCCACCACCACTGTGCACGGCGGCAGGCCTGCCAGGTCGTCGAGGGTGTCGATGAGCAGCTGCCCGACACGTCGCCGCTCTTTGGCATCGTCGCCGGTCTCGAGCACGCTCATCACCAGCCCGCGCGCGACGGCATCGGGCGCCACCGGCAGACCGCTGTGGGCCTGGCTGCGCACGTAGGTGGAGTCAGGGCGACCGCGACGACCGAACATCTGCTCGTCGACTCTACGCAGCCACGGCGGGTGCTCGCCGCCCGCAGGGGTACCCTCTGCTCGCCCCCGTGGCCCAATTGGCAGAGGCGGCCGGCTTAAACCCGGCTACGGTGTCGGTTCGATCCCGACCGGGGGCACCTTCTGCGGTGCAGAAAGCGCAGCGCCGCGCCGCCAGCGGGATGTTGCTCAGGCACTCCGGGCAGTCTCGCGTGGTCTTCTCGGTGGCCGGCGTGGTGCGCCGCGCCTCGAACCTCTGCATCGGCACCACCAGCACGAAGTAAATGACCGCGGCGATGACCAGGAACGCGATCACCAGGTCGACGAAGTCGCCGTAGTGGAAGGTTCCATGGCCGAGAGTGAAGGTGTACCCGCCGAAGTCCTGCCCGCTGCCGGGGATGGCGATGAGAGGGGTGATGAAGTCCTTGACGAACCCCTGGACGAGCGCGCCGAAGGCGCCGCCGACGACGAACGCCACCGCCAGCGCGGCGACGTTGCCCCGCAGGATGAAATCCCTGAAACCCCGCATCGCGGTCCTCCTTTCCCGAGTGCTCCGACCAAGCGGGTCGGGCCTCGCCTCTTTCGTACCGGGATTGTGTCAACCGCCGCGAGCGCGCGCCCGAGGACATCGCAGTACGCTGACGCTGATGGAGGAGACCATGGCCCGCCGGCCATTGAGACGCGACCGTGCCCACCGCGGGATCGATTCCGCTGTCCTCTGGCGTCTCGGGGCGCTGCAGTACGAGACCCAGGGCGCCCAGGCGCGTGAAGCCGTGCACCCGCAGGCCTTCTGGGACGACAGCCGCGTCCAGGATCCCGCGCCGATGGTGGTGACCGGCAGCTGGAGGCATCACCACGGCGTCGAGCTCAGGCTGGAGGGACCCAGCGACGGCCCGGGCGGACACCCCGGCGCCTCCAAGGTGATCGCCACCGCGCACCTCACCGACGGGCTGCCGCCGGACGCGCCCATGGTGCTCATCGTCCACGGCTACGCGGTGCCCATGCCGCTGCTCGACGCCCTGGTGGCGCGCACCCTCCGTTCCCACGGCGCCCACAGCATGCGGATCGACCTGCCGTTCCACCTTCGCCGCCGCATGCCCGGGCACAGCAGCGGCGACGGCTACTTCGGCACCGACCCGGCACGGATCCGCGCCACCGTCCGCCAGTCGGTGGAGGACGCGGCCGCCCTGGTCGCCTGGGCCCGGGCAAACGTCACCCCGACCATCGCGGTCATGGGCGTCAGCCTCGGCGGCCTCATCTCCACCCTGCTTGCCGCACAGGTCCCGGTGGACTCGCTGATGGCGGTGGCGCCGCTCTGCGACCCGCCGGTGACCTTCCTCGAGCACATGCCGCGCCGGCTGGCGCGCCGGGTCGGGCTCAACGCCACCAGCGGCGGCGCCTGGGGCAGCGACCGCGGCGAGGCGCGGGCCATGCTCGACGCCGCCCTGGCTCCGCTGGTGCCGCGCAACTTCGTGCCGCGCACCGACCCCGCGAACATCACCCTGGTCCGGCCCGAGCTCGACATCATCGTGGGCCCGGGCCCGATCGCCGACCTGGCCGCGGCGTGGGGAGCCGAGCTGTGGGACTACCCCTACGGCCACATCACCGTGATGAACGCACCCGGCGTCGGCGCCCGGATCCGCGACCGTCTCCTGGACACCAGCCGGCTCCGCCGAGGGGACGACCCGGTGGCGACCGCGGTCGAACCAGGGCGGGCACGGCCGTTCGTGCCATGCCTGGCGCTAACCGCGCCAGTCGCTGGGCTGGGCCGCGCCGCTATCCTCGACCCGATGAGCGACACCCGGCCGATCGGGGTCTTCGATTCCGGCGTCGGCGGCCTCACGGTGCTGCACCAGCTGCACACGCGTCTGCCCGCCGAGCGCCTCACCTACCTCGCCGACCTCGCTCACTTCCCGTACGGGCCTCGGTACCAGCAGGAGGTGCGCGACTTCGCGCTGCGGATCATCGACCACCTCGTCGGGCTCGACACCAAGCTGGTCGTGGTGGCCTGCAACACGGCGACCGCCGCCGCGCTCAACCTGGCCCGCGAGCGCTTCGACGTCCCCGTCGTCGGGGTGATCGCCCCCGGCGCGCAGGCGGCGGTCGAGGCCACGCGCAACGGCCGGGTGGCGGTGATCAGCACCGAGGGAACGCGCGCCAGCCAGGAGTACGTGCACGCCATCAAGGAGGCCAACCCGGGCGTCGGGGTGCTCGGGCTCGCCGTCCCCGAGCTGGTCGACATCGTCGAGGCGGGTGAGGCCGGCGGCCCGCGTGCCCGGGCCATCCTCGGCGACGTCGTCGACGAGGTCACCGGCTGGGAGGGGACACGCTGGTGCTCGGCTGCACCCACTACCCGCTGCTGCGGCCCACCCTCGACCTGGTTCTCGATGGCCGGCCGCTCACCGTGGTCGACAGCGCCGAGACCACGGCGGCGCGCGTCACCCGCATCCTCGCGGTGAACCGGCTCGGCGCCACCGGCCACGACGCGCCCGCACCACAGCTGCTGGTGACCGCGGCGCCGAGGCGCTTCAGCGATACCGCCGAGCTGCTCTTCGGCGACCCGCTGCCGGAACCGACGGTGGTGGACCTGTGGGACAGCGCGGACGTCGCGCGGGTGGCGCTGTGAGCGTCATCGTCGACGAGCTGCTGACCCCGATCGCGCCCGACCTCATCGAGTTCGAACGCCGTCTCGAGGACTCGGTCAAGGCCGACTTCGGGCCGATGGCCGACGCCATGGAGCACATCGTGCGTGCCGGCGGCAAGCGACTCCGCCCCGCCCTGGTGCTGCTCAGCGCCGCGCTGGGCACCCCCGACCGCGACCACGCGTTCAACCTCGCCATGGGCATCGAGTTCATCCACACCGCGACGCTGGTGCACGACGACCTCATCGACAACGCACGCACCCGCCGCGGGATCACCACCATCCACGAGACGGTCGGGACCAACCCCGCCATCATCATCGGCGACTACTACTTCGCCAAGGGCGCCAACCTGCTGGCGTCGATCGGTGAGCCGAGCATCGACCTCGCCATCAGCAACACCGTCATGACCATCTGCATGGGCGAGCTGCTCCAGCTCACCAGTCGTCGCAACTGGGACCAGACCCTCGAGGAGTACCACCGCAAGATCGCGCGCAAGACCGCGTCGCTGGTGGAGACGTGCTGCTACTGCGGCGCCGTGGTGGGAGGGCTGGACGAGGTGCGCACGGAAGCGCTGCGTCAGTACGGATACCTCATCGGCATGGCCTTCCAGATCGCCGACGACGTGCTCGACTACACCTCGACAGACGCCGAGCTCGGCAAGCCGGTGGGCGCCGACCTCCGGCAGGGCACAGTGACGCTGCCGCTGATGCTCGCCTTGCAGCAGTCGCCGAGCTCAGCTGCGCTGCGCGAGGTGCTCGCGCACGACGTGCTCAGTGACGCGGACTGCGATGCGGTGGTGCACCTGGTGCGTGAGTTCGGCGCCATCGAACGGGCGGAGACGCAAGCCCACGACTTCGCGGTGCGCGCCCGCGCCCAGCTGGTCGCGTTCGACGCGTCGCCGGCGCGGACCACCCTCGAGCAGGTGTGCGACTACGTGGTCGACCGGCGCACCTGACCCCGATTCAGGCGTATGGCGCCCATGCGCTGCAGCTGTTCGCGGAAGCTGCCGGCCCACAAACCGAGAACAACCGTGGCCACCACCAGCCCGGCAGCCTCGACCAGGGTGGCGAGCAGCGACGTGCGCGCCAGCGCGTCGCCCGATGTCGCCGCGACGACGTACCGGGCCGCGCGTGCGGCATCGACGAGCGACACGATGCAGAGCACCACCAGCCCGACGCGCACCACCGTGTACTCGCGCACCAGGCCGCTTCGCAACTGTTGGAGGGTGAGCTGCTCCACGGGGGTGCGGCCCGCGGGCGGCTCCGGCGCTCCGCGACGCAGGCGGATCAACGCGAGGAGGAAGAACACCGCCGCCGCCCAACCCTCCCAGGCGGTGGCGGCGGACGACCCGCGCGCCAGGAGGGTGGCCACCCGGCCATCGATGGTCTGCGCCGCATAGTGGTGCTGGACCGTGAGCAGCCACGCGCCGAACGTGATGCACCCCACGCCGATGACGAGCGGCACGACCACGCGGGCGACCGGCGGGAGGCGGTGCACGAAGAGCAGCTCGGCGGCCACTCGCACGCGTCCAGCGCTGCCGGCGTCCGCCATCGTTTGGCATTGTAGGTGCGATCCGAGATGAGTAGAGCACGTGCGAGTCGCCGGTTCCTGCGTGTTGTCACGTACAACATCCTCCTCGGCGGCGCGCGACGCGAACAGCACATCACCGCCGTGCTGCGGCGGCTCGCAGCCGACGTCATCACCCTGCAGGAGGTGAGCAACCCGGACTTCGCCACCAGGCTCGCGCGCGACCTCGGCATGGAGCTGGTCATCGGCGCCGCCAGCGACGGCAGCGGCGTCAACCTCGCCGTGCTGTCGCGACTCCCGGTGCGCCGCTGGCGCAACCACACCCATCGTGGGCGCATGCTGCGCAGCCACCTCGAGACGGTGCTGGCTGTCGGCGGTGCGCACATCCCCGAGCTGCACCTGCACTCGGTGCACCTCGCCGCCCGCTTCGGTGAGCGCAAGAAGGGCGAGGAGCGCCGCGGGCGCGAGCTCGACGCGCTGCTCGGCGACCTCGGGGACACCCCGGCGAGCCCGCACATCGTCGCCGGCGATTTCAACTCTCTCGCCCCTGGTGACCACCTCGAGGCCACCGCGTTCTTCGCGCGCATGGGCGAGCTGCGCCGCGCCCAGGTGATGGTTCGGCAGGCGAACGGGCTGGTCGCGCCCAAGCGGGTGGGGGAGGACCCTGCCGTGGACGAGGCGTGGCTGCGCGTGGGCGTGGACCCGCGGCTGGACGTGGGGATCCCGGTGCTGCCCTTCGTCGTGTACCCGCTGACGGCGCTGCTGCCGCGCAGCCGAACCGTCGACCGCGTTCTCGGTGGAACCATCGAGCGGACCACGGTGACGCGCATGCTCGAGTCGGGCTACGTCGACTGCTACCGCCACGTGCACCCGCGGGCCCACGGCTACACCTGCGCGACCTGGATGCCGGCGGCGCGCATCGACTACGTGTTCGCCGACCCGTTCATGGCCGGCCGGCTGCGCCGCTGCGAGGTGGTGGGCAGCCGGGGCTGGCCCGACCGCGAGGCCGCGATCGCGTCCGACCACCACCCCCTGGTCGCCGAGTTCACCGTCTGAGTCGAGTCGGCCGCGGGCGCTCCCTCGGCCGCCGGGGCGGCCGGGCCCGCGCCGCGGCGGCGGTGGCGGCGTCCACCGCGGTGCCTCCGCCTCGGCGCCCCAGTGCCGGCGGCTGTCTCGCCGCCCCTGGGCCGGCCGCGTGGCGCGTCGTTGAGGCGCGGCGGCGGCGGCTGAGCGACCGCCAGCAGGTCACCCAGCGTCCTCCAGCCGAACTGGTCGCGGCCCAGCCGGTAGAGCTCGATGAAGCACGCGGCGGTCGCCTCGGCGTCGGCGAGCGCGTGGTGGGGGCGGCGGTGGTGCACGCCGAGCTCCTTGCACATGCGCTCCAGGCCGATGGTGTCGCGCAGGTTCCAGATGAGCCCGGCCATCCGGCTGGTGTCGATGTTGTCGGCGTCGATCGCCGTCTCCATGGTGCTGGCGATCAACCGCGTGTCGAAGGCGTCCGCGCTGTGCTCGATGAGGACGGCGCCCTTGCAGAATCGCCGGAAACGAGCCAGCACGCGCTCGACCGGGGGCGCGCCGCCAAGGCTCTCGGCCCCGATGCCGTGGATGCGCTTGGCGTACGGGTTGATGCGGTCGGTGCTGTGCACCAGGGTCTCGAACGACATGATGTGGCGGTCGAGCGTGAACGCCACCGCCCCGAGCTCGACGAGCCGGTGCGGGGACTGGCCGGTGGTCTCGCAGTCCAGCGCCACGAAGCGGAGCTGCTCCACCGGGGTGTCCGGGTCGGGGCGTTCCAGGGGAGCGTCGAGGTCGGCGTCGACGTCGTCGATGGTCGCGAACGGCTCTCCCGCCGAGGGCCCGAGGCGCGGCACGAAGCTGCTCCCGACCGGGATGGGCCCACGCCGCCGCCCGTAGCGGGGGCGCTGCCGGCTCGACCCGGGCGGCTGCGCGCCGGGCGGCTCGCTGCCGTCGCCATCCGGGGGTTGGGGAATCGGTCCGGCAGACGTCATGCCGCCGTCGTGAACATCGCGGTGATCTTAGAGGCGAAGGAGGTTCGATGCGGCCGTGGCACGCAGTGCCTTCCATATACTGGCGCCGTCGATTCGCCCGGGAGCAGGACGCTCGCCACCCCGCGCGCAGCCGCCCATTTCTCAGGAAAGGCCTTCGATGCATCTCGTCGCCGCCGGGCTCAGCTTCCGGAGCGCGCCGATCTCCGTGCGTGAGCGCGCGGTCGTCCCCGACTCGGAGGCCAACCGCCTGCTGCGCTACCTGGTCGGCCACTGCGGGCTGCGCGGCGCTGCGGTGCTGTCGACGTGCAACCGCACCGAGTTCTACGTCAGCTGCCCGACCGACGCGCTCGCCGACGAGGTGCGTCCGCGGCTGGCCATGTACCTCGACCCGGTCGACGACAGCGAGGTTGGCGACCATCTCTTCGAGCTCCGTGACGCGGAGGCGATCCGCCACATGCTGCGCGTCGCCGGCGGCCTCGAGAGCATGGTGGTGGGAGAGGCGCAGGTGCTGGGCCAGTTCCGCGACGCCCACCAGCTGGCCCGTGACGCTGGCACTCTCGACGCCCGGCTCGACTACGTGATGCGCAGGGCGGTGTCGGCGGGCAAGCGGGTGCGCACCGAGACCTCGATCGGGCGTCGCGCCGGCAGCATCGCCGACGCGGCCGCACAGGTGGCCCGCGAACTCGCCGGCGACCTCGGTGGCCGTGGCGTGCTGGTGCTGGGGGCGGGCACGATGAGCGCGCTCGCGGCGACGCGGATGCGCAACGCCGGGGCGCGCCTGATGATCGCCTCGCGGAGTGGCGACTCCGCGGTGGCGCTGGCGTCGAAGCTGGCCGGAGACGCGACGGCGATCAGCGACCCGGTCGCCGTCGCCCCGGACATCGACGTGGTGATCTGCTGCACCGACAGCGCCGACACCGTTTTGAGCGCCGCAGACGTTGCCGCCATGCAGCAGCGGCGCGAGCACCGGCCGCTGACCATCATCGACATCGCCGTCCCGCGCGACGTCGACTCCGAGGCGGCCGAGGTCGCGGGGGTCACCCTGGTCGACGTCGACGCCCTCGGCGACCGCATCGCCAGCGCAGGCTCGACGCAGCGCGGGGCTCTCGCCGAGGCGACGGCGATCATCGAGTCGGAGGTTGCCCGCGCCGTCACGGTGGTCGGCGAGCGCGACACCGCCGGGCCGACCATCGGGGCGCTGGTGCGCCAGGCGGAGGCGATCCGCCGCCAGGAGGTGGAGCGCACCCTGGCGCGGATGCCGGGCGTGGACGCCGCCACCGCCGACCGAGTTCAGCAGCTCACCCGCGGCATCGTCAGCAAGCTGCTCCACGCCCCGATCAGCCACCTGCGCGAGTTTGCGGACGACCCCGGCGTGGCGCTGACCCTGCGTGACGCCTTCGACCTCGACACCCCGGACCTGGTCGACGGCGAGAGCGCCGCGAGCGACGCCGCCGCCTCGTGACGGCCGCCATCCAGGCGGGGGTCCTGCGGCTGGCCACCCGGGGGAGCGCGCTCGCCAGGGCGCAGGCGGCGCTGGCGGCCGAAGCGATCCAGGGCGCCGGCGGGCCCGCCACCGAGCTGGTGATCGTCCGCACCGAGGGTGACAGCCACCAGTCGACGCCCATCGAGCAGCTCGAGGGCCAGGGCTGGTTCACGGCGGCGATCGAGCGCGCGCTGCTCGAGGGCCGTGCCGACATCGCGGTGCACGCCGCCAAGGACCTGCCCACCGAGCTGGCGCCCGGCCTCGAGGTCGCCGCGCTGCTGGCGCGCGCCGACGCCCGCGACGCGGTGGTCTGTCGCGACGGGGGCGGCCTCGACTCCCTCCCGGACGGGGCCACCGTGGGCAGCAGCAGCGCGCGGCGCTGCGCCCTGCTCGCCGACCTGAGGCCCGGCCTGCGCTGCGTACCCATCCGCGGCAACGTGGACACGCGCCTGCGCAAGCTCGAAGCGGGCGAGGTCGACGGGCTGCTGGTCGCCGCCGCCGGCGTCGACCGCTTGGGCCTGTCGGCACGGATCGGCGAGCGCCTCGACCCGCGCAGCTTCGTGCCCGCCCCGGCCCAGGGTGCCATCGCCCTGGAGGTGGTCAGCGGTGCACCTGCCTCACGCCCGGGTGACGGCCGCCGGCGACGCCGCGACCGAGCTGGCGGTGCGAGCCGAGCGCGCCCTGCTCCGCGCGCTCGGCGGAGGGTGCCTGCTGCCGCTCGGGGCCTGGGCGCGCCTCGAGGATGGGGCACTGGTGCTGTCCGCGGCGCTTGGCGGCGACGGCGGGGTGCGCCGCGCCGAGCTGGGCGGCGACCCGGGGAACCCCGACGAGCTGGTGGCGCGGGTGGCCGCTGCGCTGCGATGAGCCGCGCCCTCCCCCTGGAGGGGCGCCGGGTCGTGGTGACCCGGGGCCTGGACAAGAGCGACCCGCTGCCCAGCCTTCTCGAGGAGGCTGGGGCAACGGTGGCAAGGGTGCCGCTCATCGCCACCGTGGCGATCGCCGGCGACGCAGGCATCCGCGCCGCCCTCGCCCGCCTGACCGCACGCGGCGACGCTCCTCGCCCGTGGCTGGTGCTCACCAGCGAGACCGCGGTTGCGCTGGTCACCGCGGCGGCCGGGGCCGCGGACCTCGACGGGGTCCTCATCGCCGTGGTCGGCCCCGCGACAGCGGCCGCCCTGCACCGCCGCGGTCTCGACGCCGACCTGGTCGCACCGGGGCAGGAGGCGGAGTTCGCTCGCGGCCGAGCTCGCCGGCCTTGGCGTCGAGAGGGCCAGGGTGCTGGTGATCGCCGCCGGCGGCGGACGTGACGTGGTAGCACCGGCACTGACCGCGGCCGGGGCTGAGGTCGAGGTCCTCGAGGCGTACCGGACAGTGATGCCCGACGGCGCGGCCGAGCAGCTGCGCGCGGCGTTCGCCGGGACAGTCGTCGACGCCATCACGTTCACCAGCGGCAGCACCGTGCGGCACTGCGCGATGGCGCTCCCGCAACCCCCGCACGGGTGCGCGGCGGCCTGCATCGGGCCGGTCACGGCGCGGGCCGCGGAGGCGGCCGGCTGGTCGACGGTGGTCACCGCCACCGAGCACACGTCGGCGGGCCTGGTGGCGGCGCTGGTGGCACGCCTCGGCGCGGCGCACCCGCTACCCTGACCGAGCATGGCCTTTCCCTCGGACCGCCCACGCCGTCTGCGCCGCACGCCGGCGCTCCGCGCGCTCGCCCGCGAGACCACGCTGGTGGCGGGCGACCTCATCCAGCCTGCCTTCGTCCGTGAGGGCATCGACTGCGCCGGTGCCGATCGCATCGATGGCCCCGCAGCAGCAGGAGACTGTGGAGTCCGCTGGCCGCCGCGGTCGACGACGCGGTCGAGCTCCGGGCTGCGCCGCGGTCATCCTATTCGGGGTGCCGGAGCACAAGGACGCCACCGGCTCCCAGGCGTGGGCACGAGGACGGCATCGTGCAGCGCGCGCTCGAAAGCCTGCGCCGCAGCCACGGAGACGCGCTGCGTGCTCATCGCCGACTGCTGCCTCGACGAGTACACCGACCACGGCCACTGCGGGGTGCTCCGCGACGACGGCAGCGTCGACAACGACGCCACCATCGAGCTCTACGGGCGCATCGCGGTGTCACAGGCGGCGGCGGGCGCCGACATCATCGCCCCGAGCGGGATGATGGACGGGCAGGTGGCCGCGATCCGCCGCGCTCTCGACGCCAACGGGTTCGCGGACACCGCCGTGCTGGCGTACAGCGCCAAGTACGCGTCGGTCATGTACGGGCCGTTTCGCGACGCCGCCGACTGCGCGCCGCAGTCGGGCGACCGGCGCAGCTACCAGATGGACGTCGGCAACCAGCGCGAGGCGGTGCGACGGGCGCTGACCGACATCGCCGAGGGCGCCGACATGGTCATGGTGAAGCCGGCGCTGACCGCGCTCGACGTCGTGGCCCGGGTGCGCGACGCCACCGCCGTCCCTGTCGCGGCGTACTGCGTCAGCGGCGAGTACGCGATGCTGCATGCCGCCGCCGCGCAGGGCGCGTTCGACGAGCGCGCCGCCGTCCTCGAGGCGCTGACAGCGATCCGTCGCGCCGGAGCCGACCTCGTCATCACCTACGACGCGCGCCGCGCGGCGCGCTGGTTGCAGGAGGATCTCGCCCGTGCCTGACCGCAACCCGAGCCCCGAGCCGCAGCGCATGCCGTTCGCGCTGGCCGCCGGAGCGCTGCTGATCGGCGCGCTGGTCGCGGCCATCGTGTTCGTCAACAAGGCCAACGGCGCCCCGACGGCCGCGACGAGCATCGTGACCACACCTTCCCCGACAGTCGGTCCCACGCCGTCGCCGACGCCAGCCAACATCCCCTACGCCGACTGCTCGGCGGTCAGCTTCGGGGCTGCGCTGCAGCCCAGCGGCGAGCCCAGCGACCCCCACGTCTACAGCGCCGCGCCGGCGATGCAGATCGACACCACCAAGCTGTACAGGGTGACCATCACCACGGCTCGCGGCCCCATCGTGCTGTGCCTCCAGCCCGACCTGGCGCCGGTCACGGTGAACAACTTCGTGGTCCTGGCGCGCAACCACTTCTTCGACGGGCTCAAGTTCCACCGGGTGGTCGCGGGTTTCGTCGTCCAGGGCGGCGATCCCCAGGGGACCGGCAACGGCGGCCCCGGGTACCAGTTCGCCGACGAGCCGGTGCGCCAGCAGTACGTGCTCGGCGCCGTGGCCATGGCCAACAGTGTCAAGAACACCAACGGCTCGCAGTTCTTCATCTGCATCGCCGACGACACCAACAGCCTGGCGCCGTCGTACAACCTCTTCGGGAAGGTGGCGTCCGGGATCGACGTGGCCCAGGCCATCGTCCAGGGCGACGTGATGCAGACGGTGACGGTCTCGCAGCAGCAGTGACGGAGCCTGCGCACACCTCCTCATCGGGGTGGCGCGAGCGCGCCGAGAAGGTGCTCCCGGGCGGCGTCAACAGCCCGGTGCGCGCGTTCACGGCGGTCGGCGGCGAGCCACCGATCATCGCCCGGTCGCAGGGCGCGCAACTCACCGACGAGGACGGGGTCGAGTACTCCGACTTCATCCTCGCCTATGGCCCGCACATCCTCGGGCACGGCCACCCGGCGGTGATCGCCGCGCTGCGCCGCCAGCTCGAGCGCGGCACCGCATTCGGCGCCACCAGCGCGCTCGAGGTGGAGCTCGCGGAGCGCGTGGTCGCCGCCATGCCGGCCATCGAGATGGTGCGCTTCGTCAACTCCGGCACGGAGGCGACCATGTCGGCGCTGCGCCTGGCGCGCGCGGTCACGGGGCGCGACCGGGTGGTCAAGTGCGCCGGGGCGTACCACGGCCACGCCGACGTCTTCCTCGCCGCCGCCGGCTCAGGGGTGGCGACGCTCGGCATCCCCGGCTCGCCGGGCATCCCGCTCGCCGCCGTCGCCGACACCATCGTGGTGCCCTACAACGACGTCGCCGCCGTGGCCGCCGTCCTCGACCGCGAGGGGGAGAGCGTCGCCGCGGTGATCGTCGAGCCCATCGCCGGGAACATGGGCTGCGTGCTGCCGCACCCCGGCTACCTCCAGGCGGTGCGCCAGCTCACCGCGCGGTTCGGCGTGCTGCTCATCTTCGACGAGGTGATGACCGGGTTCCGGGTCGCCCGCGGCGGAGCGCAGGAGCTGGCCGGGGTGCGCCCCGACCTGACCTGCCTCGGCAAGGTCATCGGCGGCGGCCTGCCGGTGGGGGCGTTCGGCGGCGCGCGGGCGCTGATGGAGCGCCTGGCCCCGTCGGGAGACGTGTACCAGGCCGGCACGCTGTCGGGGAACCCGCTGGCGATGGCCGCCGGCTGTGCGGTGCTCGACGAGCTGGCCTCGGGTGCCGCCTACGTGCATCTCGAGGAGCTGGGCGCTGCGCTGCAGTCGGCGCTGACCGAGACCGCGAGCGCCGCCGGCGTGGCCTGCGCCGTCAACCGCGCGGGCAGCA
This sequence comes from Candidatus Dormiibacterota bacterium, assembly GCA_963717185.1. Lineage (GTDB taxonomy): Bacteria > Chloroflexota > Dormibacteria > Aeolococcales > Aeolococcaceae > Aeolococcus. The sequence goes on from CAVQVY010000057.1 coordinate 15,323, forward strand.
TGATCACCCCGTTCATCGGGGTCGACGCGGTCGAGGACTACGCGCAGGCCGGCGGCGCCGACACCGCCGCGTTCGCGCGGGTGCATCGTGCCTGGCGCGACCACGGCGGTGCTGTGGCCGCCGTCGCAGTTCGAGGCCGCTTTCCTGTCGACGGCCCACGCCACCGCCGACCTCGACCGCGCCGTGGCCGGTTTCGGCGAGGGGCTGGAGACGCGCCGGTAGCGCGGGGACCGCCTGACCGCGTCTCAGCGGCAATTCAGGGATCTCGAGAGGGGCGATGCTACACTCGACCGTGCCTCAGCAAGGCAGGATCGGAGCACCCGGCCGGGGAGATCACGGAGGTTGTGCGCGATGCCAGGCCTGGGTGCCGGTCACTGGGGATACATCCTCATCATCCTGGTGATCGTCCTGATCATCTGGGGTCCCGGCAAGCTCCCTGACATCGGCTCTGGCCTGGGACGCGGGATCCGTGAGTTCCGCAAAGCGACGTCTGAGACGCGCGACGAGTTCGTCAAGGCCACCAGGCCGGACGACCCTGCTTCGCAACCCGGCACTCCCGACGCCGCACCCGCGCGACGGCCGCCTCGCCGGCGCCGGTGCCCCAGCCCGCACCGGTCGGCGGAGGCACCCCCGGGACGACGCCGCCAGAGCACGCTGCCGGCGAGGGCGACCACACTACCGCCGTCTGACGTTGACCGCCTTCTCGCGGAGGCGCTGAGAGGTGCAGGGAGTGGCCGGCGACGAACGCCGCATGACCATCGTGGAGCACCTCGAGGAGCTCCGCCGCGTCCTGATCATCTCTTCATCGCCTGGATCGCCAGCACGGTGGCGGCGTTCGTCTTCCACGGCGCGATCGTCGACTTCCTGCTCCGGCCGCTCACCTCAGTCCTCGGCAAGACCAACAACCACATCACCTCGACGGCCGTCTTCACCAGCCCCACCGAGGGGCTGACCATCCCCATCAAGATCTCGATGATCGTCGGGCTGGTCGGTGCGCTGCCGGTCGTGCTCTGGCAGACCTGGGGCTTCGTGTCACCGGGCCTGCGACCGGTGGAGCGGAAGTTCGTCGGGCCGTTCATCGCCTCGGCGCTGCTGCTGTTCGCCGCCGGTGCGGCGTTCGCCGTATTTCGTGATGCCGATCGGGCTCAACTTCCTGGCCACGTTCCTCGGCAACAGCGCCGTCTACCTGCCCGACATCAACTCGTACCTGTCCTTCCTCGTCCTGCTCATCGTCGCGTTCGGTGTGACCTTCGAGCTGCCGGTGGTCATCGTCCTGCTCGGCATGCTCGGGATCGTGTCGTCACGCATGCTCCGGCGCAAGCGCAAGGTCATCTGGGTGGGGATCATCATCGGCGCGCTGCTGGTCACCCCCGGCGCGGATCCCTACACGCCGACCGCCCTCTTCATCCCCTTGATCGCTTTCTTCGAGGCGAGCATCCTGGTTCTCGCCAAGGTCTTCAAGCGCTGACAAGCGAAGGGGGGACAGGTCCCCCCTTCGGGCAACCCCCCTCAGCGGTGTCAGCTCCGGCGACGTGAAGTCGCCTGCGCTGACGGGAGCGGAGGGCGAGGATCACTACACTCCGTGGCCATGCGACCTGACGGGCGGGCGACCGACCAGCTGCGGCCCACCACCATCGAGCTCGGCCCGCTTCCCTACGCGGAAGGAAGCGCGCTGATCGTTGCCGGCGACACGCGTGTGCTCTGCGCTGCCAGCGTCGAGGAGCGCGTCCCGCAGTTCCGCAAGGGAAGCGGGCGGGGCTGGGTGACCGCCGAGTACGCGATGCTGCCGCGCAGCACCATGACGCGTAGCGAGCGTGATGGTCGCAAGGGTCGTGTCGACGGCCGCGTGCAGGAGATCCAGCGCCTGATCGGGCGCAGCCTGCGCGCCGCCGTCGACTTCTCCCGGCTCGGCGAGCGCAGCATCTTCATCGACTGCGACGTGCTTGTCGCCGACGGCGGCACCCGCACGGCCTCGATCACCGGGGGCTACGTCGCCCTGGCGCTGGCGGTGGCCAAGCTGCGCGCGGCCGGGCTGGTCAGCGAGGACCCGCTGCGCTGGCAGGTGGCGGCGGTCAGCGCGGGCATCATCGGCGGCGAGCCGCGGCTCGACCTCAACTACCTGGAGGACTCGGCCGCCGACACCGACATGAACTGCGTCGGCAGCAGCGACGGCCGGTTCATCGAGCTGCAGGGCAGCGCGGAGCAGGAGCCGTTCTCGCGCGACGAGATGGACAGGCTGCTGCAGCTGGCGCGACGGGGATGCAGCAGCTGTTCGCGGTGCAGTCGGAGGCTCTCGGGCGCGCGTGAGCGGCTCCGCCCCCGCGCTGGTGGTGGCGACCAACAACCCCGGCAAGCTGCGCGAGTTCCGCCGTCTGCTCGCCGCTCACCCCTGGCGCGTCATGAGCCTGGCCGATGCCGGCTTCCGAGGCGAGCTGACCGAGCCGGGGGAGACGTACGCCGAGAACGCGCTCGCCAAGGCTGCTGCGGTGTCGCTGGCGCTCGACCTGCCTGCTCTCGCCGACGACAGCGGCATCGAGGTCGACGCGCTCCGTGGCTGGCCGGGGCCGCACTCGGCGCGATGGCTGGGCCCGGCTGCCACCGACGAGGACCGTCTCGCCGGCCTCCTCGCGGAGGTGGAACAGCGCTCCCCGGACGACCGCCGGGCGCGCTACGTCTGCGTGGTGGCGTTCTGCCGGCCGCTCGCGGAGCCTGTGACCGCCCGCGGCGAGTGCCTGGGCACGCTCGTCGCGCCCCGCGGCAGTCGCGGCTTCGGCTACGACCCGGCGTTCCTCAGCGATGACCTCGGGATGACCTTCGGCGAGGCGGACGACGCCGCCAAGGACCGCGTCTCCCATCGCGCGCGCGCGCTGCAACGGCTTGCCGAGAGCGCGGGTGCTCGACCCCCCGCGCGCGCCGGCCTGACGCGCCGCCGCGGTGCCGGAGGCTCACAATGACCCGTCGTGTCACGCCACCTCCCGGCCGTCCCATCGCGGCCGCTCCGCCTTCTGCCTCGCGCTGGCTGCGGTGGTGCTGGCCGGCGTTGATGGCATTCCTGGTGACGGTCAACCGCACCGAGGTGAACGGCACGGCTCCGTCGGCGTCCCACCCCCCGGTGGTGCGCGTGGTGGCGCCCTCCCCGACACTCTCGCTGGACGACATCGCCCGGGCCCTGCTCAGCCGCACCGTGACCATCGAGGCGCTGGGCAGCAACGACGAGGGGCTGGGGACGGGCTGGCTTCTCGACGCCAAGGGTGACTTCGTCACCAACGCGCACGTGGTGCAGGGGCAGCTCAGCGTGCGGATCCGCGGCCGTGACGGCAGCTCGCACGTCGGCGACGTGGTGGGCGTCGACCGCGACCTCGACATCGCGGTGATCCGCAGCCGCGGCGGGTTCGCCGGCGCGCCGCTGGCCACGTTCGCCGGCTCGATCACCGACTTCCCGAGCCCGGTGGTGGCCATCGCCAGCAGCCACGCCACCGGCCATGGTGACATCACCGACGAGAGCGTCGTCCGGGTCGACGGAGATGTGCCGGTCACCGGCGACACCACCACCGGCCAGCCCCCGACGACCACCGACTACCACGACATGCTGGTGCTCGACGGCCAGTCCATCTACCCCGGCAACAGCGGCGGCCCGGTGCTCGACTTGCAGGGCCGGGTGGTGGGCATCGTCACCCTGGCGAGCAAGTCGCAGCCCGAGGGCTACGCCATCCAGATGAACCGCGTGCTCAGCGAGCTGATGACCTTCGCGGGCAGGTGAGCGAACCCGCCGGCGCGTCGAGACCGGCGAATTCGGGTACGGTCAGAGCACTGTGAACGAGTACGACATCGCCATCATCGGCGCCGGCCCGGCGGGGCTCACCGCCGCGCTGTACGCCGGCCGCAGCAAGATCCGCGCCGTGGTCATCGAGTCCAAGGCGCCCGGTGGCCAGCTGCTCAACACCGAGCTGATCGAGGACTATCCCGGGTTCAAGAGCATCCTCGGCGGGGACCTCGCGGCGGTGATGCTTGCCCAGGCCGAGCACTTCGGCGCCGAGATGGTGTACTCGCCGGTCAACCGCATCCGCGTCGAGGACGACGGCATGAAGGTGGTCGAGACGGACGCCGGTGAGTACCGCGCGCCCGCGGTCATCGTCACCGCCGGCGGCAACCCGCGCAAGCTGGACGTGCCCGGCGAGATGGAGTTCGCCGGCCGCGGCGTCTCCTACTGCGCGGTCTGCGACGGGGCGTTCTTCGACGGGCTCGAGCTCGCCGTCATCGGTGGCGGCGACGCCGCTGTCGAGGAGGCGCTGTTCCTGACCCGGTACGCGACCAAGGTGACGCTGATCCATCGCCGCGACCAGTTCCGCGCCCAGCCCATCCTCATCGACGAGGCGCGCGCCCATCCCAAGGTCGACATCCTCGTCAACAAGGTGGTCGTGTCCATCGAGGGCAACCACAAGGTGAGCCACCTCGAGCTGCGCGACACGGTCACCGGCGAGGCGTCGCAGCTCCCCGTGGGCGGGGTGTTCATCTTCGTCGGCTTCATCCCCAACACCGGGCTGATCGACCAGCACATCGAGCACGACGCCGGCGGCTACTACCTCACCGACCCGATGACCATGATGACCAACGTCCCCGGCATCTTCGCAGCGGGCGACGTGCGCGCTCAGCTCACCCGCCAGATCACCACCGCTGTCGGTGACGCCACCACCGCGACGATCGCGGCGAGCAAGTGGGTCGAGGAGCGGGCGCGTGGCAACGAGGGGTCCGCTCTCGAGCTGCTCGAGGCCGCGTCGGCGGACGGCGGCTGGGTGGCGTGAGCATCGTCACCCGCCACGGTGACGGGGGCGAGACCAGCCTCCTCTACGGGGGCCGCGTCCCCAAGGACGACCTTCACACCGAGGCCTACGGTGCGTTGGACGAGGCGATCAGCGCGCTCGGGCTGGCCCGCGCTCTGAGCGCCGACAGCGGGCGGGCGCAGCGGATCCTCGACCTCCAGCGCGAGCTGTTCACCGTCGGCGCCGAGCTGGCCACCGCGGCCGCCGACCGCGCCAAGTTGGAGGAGCACTTCGCCACGGTGACGCCGGCGATGGTCGAGGCGCTCGACGCTGAGGTGACCGCGCTGGAGGCGCGGGTGCCACTGCCCAAGGGCTTCGTGGTGCCGGGGGGCAACCCGGCGGCGGCCGCCATCGACCTCGGCCGGGCGTGCGTGCGGCGCGCCGAGCGCCGCGCTGTCGCGCTCCAGCGGGCCGGCGGCCTCGCCAACCCCGAGGTGCTGCGCTACCTGAACCGCTGCTCGGACCTGCTCTTCATGCTGGCCCGCGAGGCGGAGGGGGACTCGCTCGTCGCCAAGTGATGGCGGGCGCTCGCGAGCGCTCAGTCGCCGGGCGGCGCCTCGGCGTCGCTCGCCTGCCCGAGCATCGCCTCGAGCACCGGCGCGCGTCCATGGGTGTCGGCGGCGTCCGACGCGGCCCACTCCGCCGCCGCCAGCTCACTGGCGACGCGGAAGCCGTCGGCGTCGCGGAGCACGCGGACCGGGGTGGCCCGGTGGGGCACGCTGCCGACCGGTTCGGCGAGCGCCAGCGACCAGCCGCCCTTGGCGTCGACGGCCAGCGCCTCCGCGGCCACCCACCCGCGCCCGTCCACGCTCATCTCACCGACGGTGCCGGTCATCAGGCGCAGGGGCATCCTCGCCGCCGCCGGGTGGCCGGGCTCGTCGTCCTGGCGATCGCCCACCCACAGGGCGGCCACGCCCAGGCCATCGGTCTCGGCCGCCTCGGACAGAGGCCAGCGCGCCGACGGCTGCGGGGGCATGAACACGTGGTGCCCGTCCCCGCGGCGCTCCACCCGGATCACGTGGTGCGCGCTCGGGAAGACGCTGCCTGGCGCGGCGGGCCGGAGCGCGGTCACCCGGCCCGGGCCCACCAGTACGGCGTCGGCCGCCACCCAGGTGGATGCGCCGACGGCGAGCTCGCCGACCGTGGTTGCTGCCGGCGCTGCCGCCTGTCGCGAGGAAGCCCGCCGGCCGGCAACCGCTGACAGCGGCGTCCGCGGCGTCCGTGCCCCGGCACGCACCCGGCCCCGCAGGGCGGCATAGCTCTCGCTCAGGCGCCGGAAGGTGGCGAGGGCCTGCGGGTCGCCGGGGTTGCGGTCGGGGTGGTGGATCTTGGCGAGCCGCCGGTAGGCGTCGCGGATCTCGTCATCACCGGCGCCGGGACGCAGACCGAGGACCGCGAAGTCGCTCGGGGTGGGTGCGCGGCTCACCCGAGCCAGCCTAGCGAGTGGCGCGCCGCCGACGGGTCAGGCCGGGGCGGCGAGGAGGCGGAGGCATTGCAGCGCCAGCCAGAGCCGGTGCGGCGCCGCCGGGGCCTCGAGGTCGACGCCCAGCTCGGCGAGCCGGCGGGTGCGGTAGACCACGGTGTGCCGGTGCAGGCCGAGCGCGCCGGCAGCCTCGTTGAGGCTGGGCGCGGCGAGCAGCGCCTCCAGCGTCTCGAGCAGGGGTCCGCTCCGGGACGCCGGCACCGCGAGCACCTGCCCCAGGGCGTGGTCGACGTACCGGCGCATGGCGTCGGGGTCGGTGGCGAGGGTGGCGAAGATCCCCACCGCAGCCTCGTCCCACGACCGTGAGGCGGGTTCCAGCCGGGCCCCCACGTTGAGCGCCTCGCGAGCCCGCCGGGCCCCCTCGGCCACCTCCTCCAGGGTGGTCGCGACCGGGCCGATGCCCCAACGCACAGCGCCGGGCTCGGCCACGGCGCGCTCGGCCTCGTCGAGCAGCCCGGCCGCCCCGTTGCGGCCGGGGACCAGGGCGATCCAGGTGCCCGGCTGGTCGCCGACGATGAGCACGCCCCGCGGCCGGAGCGCGGCCTCGAGGTCGGACTCAGCCTCCTCGGTGGCGATCGAGCAGGCGAGCACGAGGTAGGGCGGCTGCAGGTCGAGGTCGCTGGCGGCGGCGAGGCGGCGGAGCTCGGGGCTGACGTCGCCGGCGACCAGCCGCTGGAGGATCCGATCGCGGTCGAGGTCGCGCCGGCGCATCAGGCGCTCGCGGGTCTCGAGGTAGGCGGAGCCCACCGCGCCGCTGATCTCGTCGAGGTACTCGAGCACCTGCCCGGTGACAGCGATGACCGTGGCCGGCGGCAGCCTGTCGAGGCCGGCCGACTTGCCGATCAGCTCACGCCACACCACCCTGGCGGCGAGCCGGTAGGCGGCCAGCAGGACCTCGAGCGGCACGCCCATCTCCGCCTGCTGGGCGCCCATCGAGCCCAGCCGCTGGAGGTCGGCGGTGCGCAGTCCGCGCCCGTCACGGAGCAGCCGGACCAGGGTGCGCAGGGCGTCGCGGCAGGCGACGGTGACACTGCGGAGGTAGCCGATGCTGCGGAACTGGGAGGGGAGGGCGAGCTCCGAGGCGATGCGCCGGGTCATGCGCCGGGCGATGACGTCGATGTCGGCGAGGAGCCGGGAGGTGATCTCCGGGGGGAGTGTGGCCGTGGGGGCCCACTCTCTTGGGCCGGGGATGGGTTCGCTGGGAGCGTAATTCGACATGGTGGCCATTATGGACGCCGTGGCCAAATATTGCCCTTCAAATCGGGTGCGGGGGCCGATGGCTTGGCCAGCACAGCGGGGGGACACTGGCCGCATGCTCTATGACGACCTCTTTGTCCGACTCGAACGCGCCCGCTGGAACTTCACCGACGAGATCGATTTCACCACCATTGATCACAGCCTGCTCACCGACCAGTGGATCCACGACCTCCGGCAGATCTGCCTCACCGAGCTGAGCGCGCTGTATCACGGCCTCGCGGTTGCCTGCGTCGCCCTCCACGGCGCGCGCCAGCTGCGGGAAGCGCGCCGCCTCCGCGTGCACCAGCCGGTATAAGGCGAGGGCCGGGGGCGCGAGTGCCGCATAAATGAACTGCGCGAGACGGTGCAACATATCGGGCAAGGCGGCGCCCTCGATCAGCGGCACCTCGGGCGGCGGACGGATGTGCGCGATCACCTCGTGCACGGCGGCGGCGAACAAAGCGGCCTTGTCCTCGAAGCGGTCATACAGCGTGCGCTTGGAGATGCGTGGGGGAACAGCGACGGCCTCGATGGAAGTCGAGCCGTAGCCCTCGGCCAGAAACAATTCCGTGGCGGCCGGAGAGAATCCGCTCCCTGGGACGCAATGCATCGGCTTTCGAAGGCCGGCCGCTCCGTACGGTCCGCGCGCGCGCGCGTTGGCAGGCCTTCGCGGCATCCTTACCTATCGTTGCGGGTAACCATAGTGACCGGAGTAAGTGTAACCGCGGCTATAACCCCCCTGATAGCCTTGCCCGTAGTACGCACGTGGCGCGGCGGCGTAGGGATACGCACGCGGATAGGAGTACGCCGGCGCCGGGGCGAGAAGCGCGCGGCGCATAGCCGGGGTAGTAGACGGGCGCGGGCGCCCGGTACACGGCGGGCTGGGCGCGTAGCCATAGGACGGCGCGTAGCCATAGGACGGCGCGTAGCCATAGGACGGCGCGTAGCCATAAGACGGCGCGTAGCCATAAGACGGCGCGTAGCCATAAGCAAGCCAACTGAACGAAGCGCGTCAGACATAACA